>JAIFNG010000093.1 GCA_020047815.1 Anaerolinea sp. | reverse complement strand
CAGGCGGAGAGATTGTCAACGAATTTCTCATGTCCGCTGGATATTTGCCTGGCGCCCACCAGACAGATTGTCCCGTCTATAAAAAAATTGCTATCTTGCGCCCTGCATGGATGATGAAATGAAACAACTACTCCAACACATCAAAAACGGAAAGACGGTCATTGAAGAAATTCCCATTCCCACACCAGGCGAAGGGCAGGCTCTGGTCAAGGTTTCTGCAAGCCTTGTGTCTGCCGGCACTGAACGCATGGTTGTGGAGTTTGCTGAAAAGAGTCTCGTCGGCAAAGCCCGTGCCCGCCCCGATCTCGTCAAACAGGTTCTTGAAAAAGCCAGGCGCGAGGGTGTTATGCCAACCATGCAAGCCGCCTTCAATCGTCTTGACCAGCCAATGGCACTGGGTTACTCCTCCGCTGGCGTGATCGCTGCGCTGGGTAAAAATATGCAGGGCTTTAAGACGGGTCAACGCGTTGCCTGTGCGGGCGGCGGGTATGCCACTCACGCCGAATACAATGTTGTGCCGCGCAATCTACTCACCCCCCTTCTACTCACCCCCCTTCCTGCAAATGTGGATTTTGAATCTGCCGCCTTCACAACCCTCGGCGCGATCGCTCTACACGGCTTCCGCTTGGCGGAACCCCAGCTTGGTGAAAATGTGGCAGTCATTGGCTTGGGGTTGTTGGGTTTGTTGACGATTCAATTTGCGGCTGCGGCTGGATGTAAAGTCCTCGGCATTGATCTTGACCCGAAGCGGATCAAACTTGCCAAAGCCCTTGGGCTGGCAGCCGTACCCCGTCCCCAGGCAGAATCAGCTTCCCAGGCATTCACCTCCAACTGCGGATTTGACTCGGTCATCATCTGCGCCGATACAGCCTCCAACGACCCGATTGAGCTGGCCGGCATCATTGCCCGTGACCGCGCAAAGGTAGTCGCAACGGGCGCGGTCGGCTTGAGTCTCCCCCGAAAAATTTACTACGAAAAAGAGATCTCGTTCATCAATTCCCGCTCCTATGGACCCGGCCGCTATGATCCGAACTACGAGGAAGGCGGCAACGACTATCCCATCGGCTACATCCGCTGGACGGAAGGACGCAACTTCCAGGCCGTTGTTGATCTGTTAGCTAGCCGGAAGTTGAATGTCGAAAGTCTGATCAGCCATCGTTTTCCGATCGAGGAAGGGATCCAGGCCTATGACGTCATTACAGGAAAAAAGAAAGAGTCATTCCTGGGCGTTTTGTTGAAATATGATGAGACGAAGGAGGAACGGGGAAGGAAGATCGAATTCCCCGCCAGTGCTCATGGTCAATCTTCCATGATCAAATTGGGCGTGCTTGGTGCAGGACTTTACGCCAACGCGACGCTGCTTCCCGTTATAAAAAACAACAAGGATTTTGACCTGGTTGGCATCGCCTCGTCAGGCGGACTCCATGCCCAGCACGCAGGGAAAAAATTCGGTTTCCAATATGCCACCTCATCCGAGGATGAGATCATCAATGACCCGGGCATCAACACGGTTGCAATTCTTACCAGGCACGATTCACATGCCGGTTTGGTTGTGAAAGCGCTCAAGGCTGGAAAGCATGTCTTTGTTGAAAAACCACTGGCGATCAATGATGCCCAGCTTCTGGCGGTCCGCAAACAGTTAAAAGTCAACAACCAGGCGCTGCTGACGGTTGGTTTTAATCGCAGATTCTCCCCCCTCGCCCGCTCTCTTTGCTCGTCACTTGTCACTCGTCACGAACCTCTCCATGCGCACTACAGGGTAAATGCGGGGTACATCCCGTTGAACCATTGGACACAGAATCCTGAACAGGGCGGCGGAAGGATCATCGGTGAAGTCTGCCATTTCATTGACCTGATTGCCTTCCTGGTCGGCGCTCCCCCGGTCAGCGTGACTGCGTACGCCCTGCCAAATCAGGGCAAATACCGCGAGGATAATGTTTCGATGACCTTCACCTTCCCCGATGGCTCGCTTGGCGTGGTGGACTATCTTGCCAGCGGCGACAAATCCTTCCCGAAGGAACGGCTTGAAGTCTTTTGTGAAGGCATGATCGCCGTATTGGATGATTATGTCTCCCTGACCCTCATCAAGGATGGCAAGAAAAGCGTGCAAAGTGGAGCCCAGGACAAAGGCTGGAAGAACGAAATGACTGCCTTTGCCCAGTCCATCCGTGAAGGGACAGAGCCTCCCATTCCCTACGAACACCTTGTGGGTATTACCAGGTCCACGTTCGCGGCAGTGGAGTCGATCCGGACAGGGAATAAGATCAACTGTTGAAAAAGATGTTCGCCGACAAAAATACCATCTCACGAATTGACAACTGATCTTCCAGGAAGTATGATATTTAAAAGAGGTGAAAATGGTTGAACTTTCTTTAGGAATCACCGTTGACCCATCCGTCCGCTTTGGCAAACCCGTCATTAAAGGAACGCGTGTGCCAGCGGATACGCTTGTTGCGCGCGTTGCTTCTGGAATGAACATAAAAGATATTGCAGAAGAATATGGAGTTACAGAGAAGGATATTTTTAACGCTTTACACTACGCCGCCATGCGCCTTTCCGAGGAACAAGTATGGGCGACAGCGTAACCCTGCGCTTTCTGATCGATGAAGATGTGCCCCGCTCAACGACCCGCGTCCTCCGTGACGCGGGTTTTGACGTTTTGAACGTACACGAAGCAGGCTTGCAAGGCAAAAGCGACGACAAGGTTTTTGAATTAGCCCAAAGCGAAAACCGCCTGCTCATTACTTGCGACATGGGCTTTTCTAACATTCTAAAATTTCCTCCCCTGGAAAATCATGGCATCCTCGTGGTAAGAGTCCCGGACAGCGAACCGATTGACGTGTTCAATCGAGAGGTTTTGAACGCCGTTCATCAAGTTGGAGAAAACCTTTTCCATCATCTTGCCATCGTTGAAATTGGTAAAGTCCGCCTGCGCGCTTGATTTAAAAGATATAATCACGGGGACATATTCCAATTCGCCCTTCATCCCCCATCCTTATGAACAGACCCCTGCGCGTTTTCCTCTGCCATTCTTCAAACGATAAACCCGCCGTGCGTGAGTTGTATCAAAAACTGCGCGCCGAAGCATGGATCCAACCCTGGCTGGACGAAGAGGAACTATACCCGGGGCAGGATTGGAACATGGAGATCGAAAAAGCCGTCGAAGACGCTGACGCGATCATTGTTTGCCTGTCACAAGGATCGATCACTAAGGAAGGCTATGTTCAACGCGAATTAAGGATCGTGCTGGACTATGCCGATTACAAACCCGAAGGCACTTTATACCTGATGCCGGTGCGTTTGGAAGCATGTGAACCGCCGCGCAGATTACGCCCCTGGCAGTACGCGGATTACTTTGAAGGTCAAAGAGAACGCGGTTTGCAGCGACTGCTGGTGAGCCTGCAGCGCCGCGCCGCTTCGCTTGGATTGAACGTTGATGCGCCTGCCCCACCCAAGGATAACCAGGCTAAAAAACCGCCCGCCGAAGAAAAGAAACCCGTTGTTGTAAAACCAACGTCTTTACCAGGCGTTGCTGCAAAAAATGTTACGCTTGCTTCAAACAAGCTCACCCTCTCCAACAGGATGGAGTTGATGCGCGTGTCTGCGGGGAAATTCTTGATGGGCAGCAAAAATGACAATATACTTGCCTTTTCCGATGAGAAGCCTCAGCATACAGTGGACATCGCCTATGATTATTGGGCGGCGCGCCATCCGGTTACCAATGAATTGTATGCCGCCTACATAAGTTCCAAAGGCGGCAAACACCCCGTTGACGATTGGGAGAAGAAAAAAGGCCACCCTGTTTTGTATGTTGATCGGGCTGATGCTATGGCATATTGTGGCTGGCTGAATGACCTGCTAAAAGGCGAACTGCCTTCCGGTTTGGTTTTGCGCCTGCCCACCGAAGCGGAATGGGAAAAAGCCGCGTGCTGGCTGCCTTCTCCCCGTGGGGGCGAAGCGCTGGACTATCCCTGGGGAAATACTTTCGATAAAAATAAATGCAACACAAGCGAGGGCGGAAAAGGCGCTACAACCCCGGTGGGTTTATATTCCCCCCAGGGTGATTCGCCTTATGGCTGCGCGGACATGGCGGGTAATGTTTGGGAGTGGACCCATAGTTTAAAGAAAGCGTATCCATATCAGGTTGTTGACGGCCGCGAAGATGAAAAAGCATCTGGTGCCCGTGTGCTGCGCGGCGGGTCCTTCTACCTCGATGAGAGGCTTGCACGCGGTGCCTGCCGCGGCGGCCGCATCCTCTACTACCGCGGGGGTTTTCGTGTGGTGGCTGGCGTCCCATTTCGTTCTATTTGAGTGGATACGCCCTGAACCATGTTTGGGGTTTTCCAACGCCAGAAAGGTCTACATTTAAGGATGTAAGCCGAGGCACAACAGGAGAGAAAGCGCAGTCACGTCCCGTCTGGGTGTTTTCCTTTTTCATTACCGGGCAATGAAATAAGGTTGGGGAGGGCGTTCAGGCAAATATAAAAGCGGCTCACACTTTGCATGGCGCTCCGCGACCATCCCAGTGTGAGCCGCCCTTTTTCTCTCTTGTTCCCTTTCGCCGCAGGAAGGTAACTTTCACCACTCATTCCTTTACCAGCTGAATCTACGCCCCATCTCACCTCCTTCAACAAAAAGGTATAATCGTTTTTGACAAATCGAGGCGAAAATGAGCATGCAAAGTATCGAACCCCAAATTTCCCGGTTGAGCCGCGCTGAAAAAGCGGAGCTGTTACAGCGCCTTGCGCGCGAGGTTGGCAATGCCTGGGCGGGAATCGAAAAAACAGCGGGTGTTTCTGGCGGTGAGGCTTGCATTGTCCGCACCCGCATTCCCGTGTGGACTTTGGAAAATTACCGCCGCCTCGGCTGGATGGAATCTGCAATTCTTGAAAATTTCCCATCCCTGCGCGCGGTGGATTTGGTCAATGCCTGGGCGTATGCCGACGCTCATGTAGAAGAAATGGATAAAGCAATAAACGCGAACCTTGGGGCATAATGGCATCTCTCTATACCAACGAAAATTTTCCGATCAAGCTTGCTCAATATTTGCGACAAATGGGACATGATGTGCTTACCTCCCATGAAGCGGGAAAAGCCAATCAACGTATTCCTGATGAAGAAGTGCTGGCGTTTGCTGCAGAAGCAGGACGCATTTTATTGACCCTCAATCGCCGGGATTTTATCTTCCTGCACACAAAGTCAATTCAACACGCGGGGATCGTGGTATGCACCCAGAACCCAGATTTGCATCAACAAGCCGAACAGATTGACAAGGTGTTGACGGAAGCCGGAAACCTGAAAGGAATTTTGATCAGAGTGAACCGTAAGTAGCTCTTGCCCCCTTCAACAGGGGGAAGTAAACTTTTGCCACCCATACCTTTACCAACTGGAGTCCCCCATGCAACTCAAAGGAATCTACGCGCCCATTGTTACGCCTTTTAACGTTGACGAAAGCATCAACTACCCTGTGCTTGAACAACTGATCGAATTTCTGATCAAGAATAAGATCGCGGGCTTTGTCCCAGGCGGCACGACGGGGGAGGTTTACGCCTTCACCGAATCCGAGCGGCTGGATATATTCAAATTCGTCAAAGAGAAAGTGAACGGAAGGGTGACGCTGATCGCAGGCACGAACTCAGGTGCCACGCGTGACGTCATCCGTTATTCGCGGACCGCCGAGCAAATGGGGTACGATGCGCTCATGGTGGCTGTCCCGCCATATTCACGTCCCAATCAGCGTGAGTTGCTGGCGCATTATTCGGCAGTTGCTGAGTCGGTCAAGATACCCATTGTTCTCTATAACTTCCCCTGGCGCGCAGGCAGCGAAGTCGGTTATGAAGTGATGGACGGTCTCGCGAAATACCCTCATATCATCGGCATTAAGGAAGCCAGCGGCGATATGGCGCGCGTGTATGAGTTCCGCCTGCGTTACGGTGACCGCTATCAAATGATCTGCGGCAGCGACGACCAGGCGCTGGACTACTTTCTTTGGGGCACAAAAAGCTGGATCGGCGGCGCTGCATCGTGTGCACCCATGCAGCATTATCGCGTACTCGAAGCCGCGCTTGCCAACGATTTTGTGGCAGCCCGGGCACACATGGATGTACTCCTGCCCTTGCTCCGGAATATGGAAAGCGGAAGTTATACCCAAAAGGTCAAAGTGGGCTGCGAATTGCTCGGGATCCCCGTTGGAAATCCGCGCCAACCGTTATTGCCATTGACCGATGAAGACCGCGCTGAGTTCGAGAAAGTCTTTAAAATTGCCTCAAGCTAAGCAGCAGGAGAAAGTTCGTCGGATCGAAGCTGGAGCAAAATTAGTATGGAACTTAAAAAGCTTCAAAGCAACCTGTCGTCAGACAGGGCGTTGAAGCGCGCGGCAGTCCCTGGGACGAAGCAGGAAAAATATGAAACGCATCCCTTTTCTGGATTCACATACGGGTGGAGAGCCTACCCGCCTGATAGAAACGCCCCCCTTTGATCTCGGAACAGGCTCTGTCGTTGAGAAGTTATCCCGCCTGAAAAAAGAACATGATGACTTCCGCACCACGGTCTTAAACGAACCGCGTGGATCAGATGTCCTGGTTGGCGCGCTGCTGGTCGAACCGGCTGACCCCACCTGTCAGTTCGGAGTCATCTTCTTCAATAACGTCGGCTACCTCGGCATGTGCGGACACGGCACCATCGGTCTGATCGCATCCCTCGCCTATCGCGGCCGCGTGGCCGAAGGAATGGTTCGGGTGGAGACTCCTGTGGGCGTGGTCGAAGCAACGCTGCACGGTATGTCAGGGCGGGCAGGAGTGGAGCGACCTCAAAACCATCGCATCATCGGGAATGACATATCCGCTTATCCGAATCGAGTCTCGGTAAAAAATATCCCTGCGTATCGTTATTTAACCCACATCCCTGTCACGGTGGCTGGCAAAACAATTCATGGCGATGTGGCGTGGGGCGGCAATTGGTTTTTCCTGGTGCACGATCATGGCCTGGATGTGACCATGCAAAATATTGAAATTTTGCAAAACTTTGCGTGGAGTGTGCGTGAGCAGTTGGCCGCCAACGGAATAACAGGCAAAAATGGTGCGGAGATCGATCACATTGAGTTGTTCGCATCCACGCCCGACGCCAATAGCAAAAGCTTTGTTCTCTGCCCGGGTAGAGCGTATGATCGTTCTCCGTGTGGTACAGGCACCAGCGCAAAACTTGCCTGTTTGTATGCGGATGGAAAACTGCAGGCAGGGCAACTGTGGAAACAGCAGAGTGTTGTCGGCAGCATTTTTGAAGGCAGTGTGCAAGTGGAAGGGGAGGAAATCATCCCAACCATCACAGGTGAAGCATGGGTGATGGCAGAAGGTGTAATTCTGGTGGATGAGCGCGATCCGTTTGGGAAGGGATTTTAGCTGCCTGCAGGGGTGGGATGCGAAGTGTGACAGCAGTGGCCAGATATGAAAGAGCGTTTTGATTTTATGACGTCCCTGCGCGGTACACGGTTCGCGAAGGTTCGATTATCATCATGTATGTTAATGGGCAGGACTGGTTTACCACCAAATGCCAGCCTTTCTTAATCGAACCCCCTGAATAACAAAGGCTAAATCTTGATCAATGTCTCACGGCTGATCGAACTGGAATCCAAACCATAAACACATGACAAACGAACAAACCAACAACCCCCTGCATGGTGTCACCCTTGAAATGCTCCTCACCCGCCTTGTGGATCAATATGGCTGGGATGAATTGGGCAGGCGCATTCCCATCAAGTGCTTCACCAATGATCCGAGCATCAAGTCCAGCTTGAAGTTTTTGAGAAGAACTCCCTGGGCAAGGAAAAAGGTGGAAGAACTGTACCTAAAGGCGTTCGGCAGGATCGATTAACTGCTTTGGATCATGTTCGAACAGAAGTCTCTCATTCCCATACAAATTTATCATCACACTGGATGGCTTCATGCTGAAAAGCCGGGGTTTAGTTATGGGGGTATCACTACTGCAATCGGAATACCCGACCTGTAATTTAGTCCATGCCGGATAGTACACTATTAATGTCTGCATGTTTTATAATCATTTTATGCGCAGCGCCCAAATCCATTGGCGCAGTCTCGTACCATGGAGGCGGAAGCGCTAATGTTGATAGGCAAAAGAGGCTGTATGAAAACAGATATCATTTCCCTGGACGGAACACGTTTGACCTTCGATCAAGTGTACGCGGTTGCGAACGGAAAACCCAATGCGCCACGGGTGGAAATCAGTGTGGATGCAGGAAGGCTGGTCACTCGCGCAGCGAATGCGGTGCAAACCCTGCTGGAGCGGGGAACCATTGCCTATGGCATCACCACAGGGTTTGGCGCATTTAAGGATCGCATCATCCCGCCCGATCAGGTGGAACAACTCCAGCGCAATATCGTCCTCAGTCATGCAGTGGGAGTTGGTAATACATTCGACATCCCAACGACACGGGCCATCATGTTGATCCGCGCCAATACCCTATCACGTGGACACTCGGGAATCCGGCTATCCACTTTGGAGTTGCTGGTGGGAATGCTCAACGCGGGTATTCATCCGATCATTCCGGAAAAGGGCTCTCTTGGCGCCAGTGGTGACCTTGCTCCGCTGGCTCACATGAGTCTGCCGATCATTGGCGAAGGCGAAGTGGAATATCAGGGAGAAATAATATCAGGCCAGGAAGCATTCAAACGTGCCGGGCTAACGCCGATCACACTTGCGGCAAAGGAAGGTTTGGCATTGACCAATGGCACGTCGGTCATGACTGCACTGGGGGTGCTGCAAACCTTGCGGGCAGAGCGATACAGCCAGACTGCTGATATTGCGGGGTGTCTCAGTCTTGAAGCGCTGAATGGAACCGACCTTGCCTTTGATGAGCGCATTCACAACCTGCGCCCTTATCCGCGCCAGAAGGAGTGTGCGGAATATTTACGAAATTTATTGAAGGATAGTCAATTCACTCGTGAGCATGGTTCTCTCAATGTGCAGGATGCGTATACCCTGCGCTGTATGCCCCAGGTGCATGGTGCCGTGCGTGATGCGATCGCCTATTCACGCTGGGTCTTTGAAATTGAATTGAATGCTGTGACGGATAACCCGCTGATCTTTATTGATGATAAGGAAGAGATCACCGTTCTCTCAGGTGGTAATTTTCACGGTGAACCACTGGCGATCGCGATGGATTATCTCGCGTTCTCGGTTGCTGAACTGGGGAACATCTCAGAACGGCGCATTATGAGGTTGACTGATGAATGTTCCAATACCCACGTTTTGCCCGCCTTTCTCACGAGGGAAGGCGGATTGAATTCGGGCTTTATGATCCTGCAATATACTGCTGCCGCGCTTGCCACTGAGAATAAAGTACTTTCCCACCCAGCCAGCGTGGACACAATTCCAACCTCTGCAAATGTGGAGGATCATGTCAGCATGGGTGCGACGGCTGCCCTCAAACTTCGCAGTGTGATCGATAATGTTGAACGGATCCTTTCCATCGAGTTGATGTCTGCCGCCCAGGGCGTGGACTTCCGCAAGCAAGTCATTGGCGCAGACAAACAGCTGGGCCACGGTACACGCGGAGTGTATGAGTTGATCCGAGAACATGTTCCATTTATTGAAGCAGATACTCTCATGTCAGGTTTTATCGAGAATACGCGGCAGCTGGTTGTCAGCGGCGCAATTGTCCGGAATGTGGACGGCGCTTTGGCGCACTGAAAAATGTAAAAAAGGAATATTCATGTTGAAAATTTTTACTGTTGAACAAGCAAAACAAAGCATTCTCAAACGCCAGCCGCCGGATGAATTTCCTGTTTCCCAATCGATGCTGGATGGGATCGCAAAGTTATTCGGTCAATCACTCACACCTGAACAAGCTGTTACGCGCATTTTGACAGATGTCCGCACGCAGGGAGATGCCGCGCTAAAAAACTGGAGCCAGCGCCTTGATAACCGATCCTCTGAAACTTTCCGCGTTCCCAGTGAAAAGCTGGCAAATGCACTCAAATCCATTTCATCTGAACAACGCGCTGCACTGGAGCTCTCTTCCGAAAGAGTACGCCGCTTTCACACCCATCAGCCGCTCAACTCCTGGATGATGCAGGAGGGCGATGGAACGCTTGGTCAATTAATCCGCCCGATCAAGCGTGTGGGGTTATATGTCCCCGGCGGCACGGCGCCTTTACCATCCACGGTAATTATGTCTGCTGTGCCAGCACAGGTGGCGGGTGTAAAGGAAATCGTGGTTGTTGTCCCACCGAACCGCGCAACGGGCGAAGTGGCAGATATAACCCTCGCTGCTTGCGCACTGGTCGGCATAGAAGAAGTCTATACATTGGGCGGCGCGCAGGCAATTGCTGCGCTTGCATACGGGACCGAGTCCATTCGTGCTGTGGATAAGATCTTCGGACCGGGGAATCTCTTTGTCACGCTTGCCAAACGGCAGGTCTTCGGTGTGGTTGGCATCGACGGGTTGGCGGGTCCCACCGAGACAATGGTCATTGCCGATGACAACTCCACACCTGCCTGGGTCGCCGCTGATCTTCTTGCGCAAGCAGAGCATGATGTGCTTGCATCTGCGATCCTGCTGACACCTTCGCGCAAGCTGGCCGATGCAGTGCAATTAGAAGTGACTCACAGGGTTGAGACCCTGCCTCGTGCTGACATCCTTGCGCAGTCCCTGGAAAACCGCAGCGGTATCGTCATCACACGGGATATTTTTGAGGCCGCCGAACTTGCGAATGCCTACGCCCCGGAACATTTATGTCTTTCGGTCGCAGAACCCTGGATGTTGAGCGAAAAGATCGAGGCTGCGGGCGGGGTTTTCCTAGGTGAGCATTCTTTTGAGGCACTTGGCGATTATGTTGCAGGTCCAAGCCATGTGATGCCCACGAATGGGACCGCGCGTTTTGCATCCCCTTTGAATGTTTGGGACTTTGTACATATTGTCAGTCTGGTTGCCCTGGATCGCGAATCCGCTTCACAGTTGAGTAAACAAGCAGCAGTCCTGGCAAGAGCCGAGGGTCTCGAAGCCCACGCCCAAGCCGCCGATGAAAGAGCTGCTGCATAGATTTCTCGTTTGACAGCGAATATTTTCTGTGTGAGAATTCAAAAAACGAAAATTCACCCTATGGGACGAAATTGCCGAGGACCTGATGAACCCTTGGGCAGTTCCATCCGATGACATGGGCTGGCGGTTTACAGAGTCACGCGGAAAATTAAACCTTTCAATCCTTATGACTGGATGATAGTTTTTCCTCTCCAGTGAATCGGGTCGAAATTTAATCTCACCCCCAACAAGCATTGGTGAATGACGCAGATCCTTGTAACGTGTATGAAAATTTTTGCCGGAAAGTTACCGGATTGGTGCTGGAACTTAAGTAAAATAATATCTGGCAGGTGTATCTTGATGGATAGGACAAAGGATCAGATATTCTATGCCTGTCTTACATCGAGGCAGGATCGAAAATCAGCGATAGCCCAAAAGGGGTTATCCTGAAAGCAGATGAGCACGGGTAACGGATGATTTCGATATCTGCCTATTGAAAGGTACCCAATCGACCCTTTTATGAAATGAAAAAAATCTTTCAGCAAAAATTATTTCTCAATATAGTCATCATCCTGCTGCTTACAGGAGTGATTTACCGCGCCAGTAATGAATTTTATGAGATCGCCTGGGGAACGGGTTCATGGGTGGGGGAGTTTTCACGGGCCTGGGCAATATTGTATCTTTTGTTTCTTGCCTTTTGTGTTTCCTTTTTGGCTGTCACTGTCCTATTTATTTTCAATAATAAAATTTTTGTTCCTATTATTGATCGGATTATCATGGTTCGCCAGTGGATGGGGAATTTCCGATGGGTATTGTGGCTTATTGTACTGTTTACGCCGGTCTGGTTCCTTCAATATACATTGTGGGGGGTTGTATTTCAAGGACTTTATTTCCGTATTTTTTTCTGGATCATGATAGTTCTTCTGCTAACCCTCCTTGCATCAAGCCGTGGGCAGTTGGCAACCTGGAATTTTTTTTTAGTGTCCCTGATCATGACAGCCAGCGTATTTTCCATTGCGGCATCTTTGAAATATGTTACTGACTATCCGTTTTCACTTGGATGGTCAGAGGGGAACCGCCTGTGGGATTATTCGGTGATGTTTGGGCGGGACCTGTATATTTATCCCGATGACAGGAATATACCGGTCTTGCTTGATGTTGGAAGAAATCTTGTTGGCGGGCTGCCTTTTCTCTTCCCAGGTGTTTCCATTACGATGGTGCGGCTTTGGGTTGGACTTACACTCATCATTCCATATATACTTCTTGGATTTAGCCTGTTTCGCGCGGCAGCCAGGGATAAGGTTTTATGGATTCTCCTTGTTTTGTGGGCGTTCCTATTCCTTAAACAAGGTCCGATCCATGCGCCGCTGGTACTTAGCGCTGCATTGGTTGCATTCGCCTGGCGCGCACCACTGTGGTATGCAGTTCCTTTACTTTTTGGTGCGGGTTATTTGGTTGCAGCCAGTCGATTTACCTGGGTGTTTGCGCCTGGCATCTGGATTGTGATGCTGGAATTTTCAACAGCTAAATTCGCGTCTTCCAAGGATCGTAAGTCTATTTCCAAGGTCTGGAAACGTACCATCATTTTGGGTGTGCTGGGCATATTCAGCGGATTCATGCTGCCATCATTGATCAACTCAGCAGTAGCGTATTTGACCCCGCCGCCTGTCTCAGTGAATTATCCAGCTGCAACACAGGCTGTCCAGATTCCAATTGCCACAGCAACTGCCGTGGCTCAAGCCCCACTTGCCCCCACCGCCATCCCCGGGAACATAACAGAGACTTCCTCCAACCCGACTTATATTGATAAAGTCATTAATTCTATAAAAGACCAGCCCCTTTTGTGGTATCGCTTGCTTCCAAATTCAACGTATAAAAACGGCGTCCTGTTCTCCCTGCTGATCGCCATCACACCATTATTGATTATTTTGATCTACCTCATAGAAAAAAAAATCTGGCTGTTGAACGGATTGCAGAAGATTTCTCTTATCCTGCCTCTGCTGGCATTTCTTCTGGTAGGTCTGGTGGTCAGTACAAAGATCGGCGGCGGCGGTGACCTGCATAACATGGATATGTTCCTGATCGGCTTATTGTTTACAAGTGCGCTGGCCTGGCATAATGGCGGCACTGACTGGATTCAAAACAGCAAAATGATCCCTTCATTAATGAAGATCGTCATTGTTGCCCTGCTTGTAAATTCCTCTACAGCTGCGCTGCATGAAATGCGTTCCTATGGGTTTGGTGAAGATTTATCCCGCTTAAAAACCCTGTCTGACGCTCCCAATGAAAGTAGTTTGGATATGTTGCCCACCCAATCTGAGATTGATTCTGCACTTAAAACCATTCAGGTCGAGGTGGATAAAGTCAAACTGCAAGGTGATGTTTTGTTTATCGACCAGCGTCAATTGCTCACCTTTGGATATATTACAGGTGTGCCGCTTGTGCCCGAATATGAAAAAAAACTTTTAATGAATCAGGCAATGAGTGGGAATGCCGCCTATTTTGATGGATTTTATGCAGACCTGGCTGTGCAGCGCTTCCCGTTGATCATCACTGAACCGCTGCGCACACCCATAAAAGACAGTTCTTTTCAATTTGGAGAAGAGAATAATGCCTGGGTAAAGTGGGTGGCAGCCCCCGTATTATGTTATTACGAACCTTTGAAAACGATGAAAACCGTAAACGTACAGCTTCTTGTCCCGAATAAAAAAGTGAAAGATTGCTCCAGCCAATTACCGTAAAGGACCCCCGACTTGAATATCCAATATCTGTTCCTGCGCCTTGTGCGTCATTTCATACCGGAAAGCATTGCCCGCTTTCTCTTAAAACACCGTTGGATTATCCGTCCCGGGCTGGAATCGAGTGATCCGCTGGCAGCTGTGGATCAATATATAAAAGCACTGGCTCATTATGGAAGATCCATAAAGGGACAACGGGTCCTGGTGTTTGGCTATGGCGGGCGCTTTGCGGTTGGTGTGGAATTGCTCAAACAGGGTGCTTCCCATGTGGTGTTGTGCGACCATTTTGTACTTCTGGATCAGGAACGCAATCTGGAGTTGTTATCAAAATACGGCGATTATCTCCTTGTTGAGAATAATGAAATCATGCCCCGCCCTGAGTACATTACACTTCGTCATGGGGATATTCGTGATGCAAAAGTCCAGGCTGAAATTCCTGCCGTGGATCTTGTATTAAGTACCTCAGTTTATGAGCATTTGGATGATGTGAATGGAATCACAGCCGCCCTTGCAAAATTATCTGCGCCGCAGGGCACCCACTTGCATTTCGTGGACCTGCGCGATCATTATTTTAAATACCCCTTTGAGATGCTCGCTTATTCCCAAAGCCTGTGGAGAAATTTTCTTAACCCCACGAGCAACCTCAACCGCTTCCGCCTGACGAACTATCGGGAAGTATTCAATACTTATTTCCAGAAAGTGGATATTGCTGTTTTGAAACGGCAGGAGGATGAATTTCGTCTTGTCCGTTCACGCATCCGTCCTGAATTTCTTTCGGGAGATGAAACCGTGGATTCGGTAACTTTGATCCATGTTTTCGCAGAATCCCCAAAATGCCAGTGAACCAGCCTGTTTTACAAGACAGCACCTTGTTTATTGGAGATGTTCCCATGCGGCATAAAATAACAAACTTCGTGATTCGAAAAGAAAACCTCATTCCACTGTTCCTGTTCCTTCTTTTTCTGGCGGTGACCATCCCTGGCGTGAATTGGGGCGTGCCAGCACTCTGGAATCCTGATGAACTGGTCTGGCGCGTGGACAGTGCCCTGCGCGGCGAGCTCATTTTCGACGAAACGGAGCCTGACTTCAATTATCCATCACTGCCGAAGTATGCAATGTTCCTGGCGGGAAAAATCGTTTACGGTCTGGGATATTCCCGTTCGATCTTTTTCATTTCGGCGCGGTTGATATCCGCCCTGCTTGGGGCGTTGGTCGCGGTGCTTGTTTATTTCCTGGCGCAGGAAAGCGGCGCAAACAAGAGGACTTCCCTGCTTGCCGGCATGCTCTACATCTCGAGCGGAATTGCATCTGCAAACGCGCGCTTCGCGCACAACGATCTTTACCTGCAATTTTTCACGGTGCTCTGTATTTATTCCGCGGTCAAGTATCAACTGACAAAATCAAAATCATGGATCTACGCTTCGTTCTTTGCCGTAGGCCTGGCCGCCTCAAGCAAATACACGGGCGGAAGCTTGCTGCTTGTTCCACTGTTTGTGCTGGTGGTGATGAATTGGAGTGACTTGCAGAAGGGCTGGGTAAACTTCATTTGGACTGTTTTCCTTGGCGGCGTACTCAGTTTTACAGGATTTATTACTGGAACACCCAGGGCATTATATTTTTTGTCTTATCTCAATCATGTTATTCCTGCGCTCCAGCGGTTTGCCTTATACGGAAAGAATGCAGGCGTGCCGATCGGATTATTTGGTCAGTGGGGTATGTTTGAAATCACTGTGGGTGCATTTGCCTATTATCTTTTCATGCTGAGCTTTGTCTGGTTTGTGGCTACGTTGATCTTACAGCGAATTGGAAAATTAACACCCAACGAGAGACAATCACAGGCGGTCATTATCCTGCTTGCAGCCGTGGTCATTTTTGATCTGCCCTTTCTGGTGTCAGTCAATTATGTGATGCGGTTTTTTATTCCATTCGTTCCCATCCTGTCCATCCTCGCTGCATTGTTTGTACAGGAGATCATTAACCTGGCAAAAAATAAAAACTGGCATTATGTGCCTGCGATCGTGACAGTTTTGCTTGTTGTGGGTGTCTCTTATTCCATGCTGCGTTTGGTGAGTACTGCCCTGTTATTTATCAACGATGCGCGCAACCCCGCAAGCGAGTACATCGCTTCGTTTCGCGGATATAAGAAAACCATTGAATACACCTTGTATCCACCGATCGTGAACAAGAAGCAGTTTTATGGAGCGGCGCGAAATTACCCGATCTACTTCGTCAAGTACCCCGGTGAAACAGTCCCGACAGGCGGAAAGGTGAAATACAACCAGGGTGAAAAGGGGCTGCTTGATCGCAATGTGGATTATCTGGTGATTGACTCGTTTACGTATGACCGGCTTTACAACGACGCCATCTGCGCGACCAACACCGTGGAATGTGATTTTTTTAAGCGGCTGCTCGCAGGCGAAGTGGGCAGCTTCCGGTTGATGAAGGAATTTTCGTATTTCCTGCCTCCCTACCTGCCCAAAGTTTCCGTGCTGACCGTTAACCCCGAGATTCGAATTTACGAGCGGGTCCGGTAAATGAATTACCCATCTCCCGGCTGAAAAAAATAAACACGGACTATTGATCTTGGGGTATTGGATAAGTAATAAGTTGTAAAAAATCACAAAAAAACGTTAAAACATCAAATATCCCATACCAGCAGCGACCACTGTGGCGGTGATGTTGTCCACATCCTTGAAGGGCAGAGACTCGATGACGGTTGTGCCAAGAGCGATCCACGCCAGAGGCGGAAGGTAGGATGCGAATGGAGCTTGGAAAACCCCGGCATTGACATAGATGAACATGATCACCGCAGAGAGAATCCAGCCGCCGATGAATACGCCGATGGAACCCGCCACGGATTTTCCCCCGTTCCAGGAAAGTTTTTTGGATTTAAATCTTCGTCCGACCAGGTCTGCAATTCCATCGCCGCCACACAGCATCATTAATGCCACGATGCCGACGGGAGTATCACGCCAAAAGATAAGGGTTAACGCCACGAACATGATCCCGTAGAAAAGTGGTCCGCGTAAAATTTCCCTGGGGTCACCTGTGCGGGACATGGCTTTGACCGATGCCTCGTCTTTCATCACTCCCAGGCCGATCAGTGCGAATTGAACAGTGACTGCGAATGGTACAAGTGCCGCAAACCAGCGCGCTTCAGGATCATTGTTAAAGAGGAACCAGCATAAGACGAACAATGGACCGGTCCCAATGTGAATCACTTTGCGGCTGAGTTTGCTGTCCATCCAGCCGCGATGGGCAATAAAGTCCATGAGACGTAAAAATATCAGTGTAAGGGTAAAAGTAATGACGAGGGCAATGTAATTATTCACTTGAAACTCCTGAGTGTTTTGATGGTAAAACCCGCACATGGCGCAAAAGATATTCACTATTTTATATGCTAAAATCCATTCATGCAATTTGAGGTTTTTACACTCCTGCCGGAAATATTTCCCCCTTATCTTGATAACAGTATCATGAAACGCGCTCGCGAGAGGGGACTGATCCATGTGCGCGTGCACAATATCCGTGACTACACCCACGATAAACATCACACCACAGATGATACGCCCTATGGCGGCGGCGGTGGAATGGTGATGAAACCGGATCCTGTTTTCGAGGCCATCGAATCGGTTTTGGGGCTACATGCACCTTCGGATTACAGCCTCGATGGCACTCCTGCTGAAGCCTTTGACCAAACCCAGGGCAAGCCTGATTCCCCCATCCCGATCATTTTACTTACTCCGCAGGGACGAGTCTTCAATCAAGGCATCGCTCAGGAGCTTTCGCAGCATCCGCGTATTGTTTTACTATGCGGGCGCTATGAAGGGATCGACGAACGCATTCGTGAGCATCTGGTGACCGATGAAATTTCCATTGGCGATTTTGTGCTGACTGGCGGCGAATTGCCCGCTTTAATCCTGATCGATGCCATTTCACGGCTCCTGCCCGATGTCCTGGGAGACCCCACTGGTGCCCAGGACGACTCGCATGCCATGGGTTTGCTCGAATATCCCCACTACACCCGTCCACCAGAATTTCGCGGCTGGAAAATACCTGAAGTCCTGCTAACAGGCGCGCATGCAAAAATAGACAAATGGCGCCGCGAACAAGCGTTGCTGCGGACTTTTAATAAAAGACCGGATATGTTGGAGAAAGCCGATCTAAGTAAGGAAGATAGGAAATTTGTTGAAAGTCTAAAGGCAAAGTCCGACCGATCTTGATCTTTTTAAATCAACCCATCAACGGAGGAAAACATGACGACAAGATTGAACTATGGCAAAACTTTCCTGCTTGGTTTTGGTTTTTTTGGTGTCAGCGTCATCTGGGGAGTGTACAATGCTTTTGTCCCCATCTTTCTTTCAGATAAATTTGGTCTCTCGGCGGTCATGGTTGGTTTTTTCATGACACTGGATAATATTGCGGCGTTATTTATTCAACCGTTCGCGAGTTCCTGGTCGGATAGGATTCGTACTCCGCTCGGACGCCGTATTCCCTTCATTCTCATTGGCGCACCCATTAGCGCTTTTGCATTTGGATTAATTCCGATCGCGGCCATCCTGCCGCTGTTCGTGGCATGTACCAGCACCCTGCTGTTGAGCGCTGCAATATGGCGTACACCTGTCATCGCACTTATGCCGGATATTACACCATCCCAATTCCGCTCGCAGGCAAATGGTGTGATTAATTTCATGGGCGGCATCGGCGCGATCATCGCCTTGCAGACGGGCGGGATCCTCTATAAGATGAATCCTGGTTTTCCCTTCTGGCTTGGCTCGGGACTTGTCCTGCTGGCCGCACTCATTGTTTATCTCTTTATCGAAGAACCGAAGGATTACGAGCAAAACGACACCCAGCCTGGCATACTGGCGAGTCTGCGTGAAGTGCTGACGAGCGAAGACAAAAGCGGACTCCGCATTCTTTTTGCCATTTTCTTCTGGTTCATTGGTTACTCGGCAGTGGATACCTTCTTTACATTGTATGCCAAGAACCATCTCGGAATAAATGAAGGTGACGGCGCGACGCTGCTCTCTGTGCTTCCATTGTTCTTTATTTTATTCGCCATCCCATCAGGATTTCTTGCTGGAAGGATAGGACGCCGCACCACCATTTCGATCGGTTTGATCACCATTTCACTTATGCTGATTCTGCTCTACGTCACGCCTGCGAGCGCCCTGTTGACGGGTATTGCGCCATTGCCATTGGTTGGAATTCCACTTGTGGAAGGCGGCACACGGATGCTTACGCTGGCGGGGGTCTTTCTGATGATCGCCGGGGCAGCCTGGGCATTTGTCAACATCAACTCCCTGCCCATGGTTGTAGATTTGACCAGCGCGGCGCGCATCGGCACATTTACCGGTTTGTATTACTTGTTTTCCACTCTCTCTGCCATTGTTGGCCCGAACCTTAACGGTTGGGCAATTCAACTGACGGGCAATAACTTCAACATCGTTATGCTTATCGCACCCGTTTTTATGTTGATAGCCTTGTGGTTGATGCTGGGGGTTAAACGGGGCGAGGCAACCGCATAAGGATAAATGATGAAGGACGAATTAAGGTGGTGGCTTGTCCTGACGATTGCGCTGGCGGGGATGACAGCCTGCTCGCAATCGTCAGATTGTTTTAATGCTGATGTTTTCTGCGCCGCGTTGGTGACAGATACGCAGGGTATTAACGACCAGGGGATGAATCAAGATACCTGGGCCGGGTTGGAGCAGGCACAAGCGGATGGCATTGTTGACCAGATAGAATTTATAGAATCGGTGGACTCGCGCGATTACGAAAAAAACATTGCCTATTTTGTAAAGCACGGATTTGATGTGCTCGTGACCGTTGGACCCGGATTACGCGACGAAACGCTTCGCGCCGCTGACCTTAAGCTTTTGGATCCAGTTTTGGATGAGCAGCGGGGTATGCCTGTCTTTGTTGGCATTAATCAACCTGACGATGAGTCCTGCCCGAACTTCATTCCCGTCACCTTCCCGGAAGACCAAATGGGCTTTCTCGCCGGTACACTGGCGGCCCGGATCTCGGAGACACAAATTGTTGGCGCAGTATGTGAGACTTCAGGCATTGATTCGATGTGGCGATATTGCGAAGGCTTTCGCGCCGGGATAATATTTATGAACCAAACGACAGATAAAAATGTGAAGGCGTTGGTGGTTTATCGTGATGACGGGGACCGTGAAAAATTATTCGTGGATGAAGACTGGGGACGCAACTCAGCAAACTCTTTGATCCAACGCGGAGCTGATGTGATCTTTGCTGCAGGCGGATCCACGGGACAGGGTGCTTTGCGCGCGGCATCTGAGGCAGGGATCTACTCCATTGGAACAGAACGCGACCAAGGCGCCGCATTGACGGGATCAGGTTTGGGAGTAGTCACATCCATTTTGGGCGACGCCAGCTTTGAGATCCAGAAAGTGCTCCGTGTGCCGGGGCAGGTGCAACCAGGTCGAATTAAATACATTCCACTTGTCCAGACATTTTCCGAAAGTTTGACCCAGGAAATGGACGTGCTGATCTTCGCGCTCCAAACCGGCGAAGTTAAGACGAATGTAACCTTGTCAAAGCCTTAACATGCGCAGGCTTGCACAATGAAAAGAGAAGATTTATACTTATTAAGTCATACGGCTTTGCTAGTTTAGTATGCCGTGAAACCCTTACTCTTTTAGGAGAAGAAAATGAAAAAACTGTACTTTGTGATGGCCTTGTTGATCGTCGCTTCGATGATCCTCGCGGCTTGCGGTGCCAGTGCGCCCAGTGAAGCAGATTGCGCCAAGGATGATGTCTTCTGCGTTGGTCTCGTGACTGATGTCGGTAAAGTCAACGACAAATCCTTCAACCAGTCTGCATGGGAAGGTGTTCAGAAGTCTCAGGCTGATGGTTCGGCTGATGTGGTTCAATTCATTGAAACCGCCGATGCCAAGGATTATGCCAAGAACATTTCCACCTTTGCTGATGCCAGCTACGATGTGATCGTAACCGTTGGTTTCGGTCTTGGTGAAGCCACAGCCGCCGCTGCGAAATCCTATCCTGATATCAAGTTCGTCGGTGTGGATCAGTTCCAGGAATGGCCCTTTACCGAAGACACCGCTGACGATATTGCCAACATGACCGGCTTGAACTTCCCCGAAGACAATGCCGGCTTCCTCGTTGGCGCGCTCGCCGCGATGATGTCCGAGAGCCATGTCATTGGCGCCGTTTGCGGTACCGATGTGGTTCCTCCCGTTTGGCGCTTTGGTGAAGGCTACAAGGCCGGTGCCGCATATGCCGACGGCATGAATGCCACCGCCACTGAAGTTCAGGTTGTGTACCACAGCGATGTGGGCTTTGACAAGACCTTCACCGATCCCGAATGGGGTGCCCAGACCGCCAAAGCCATGATGGACAATGGCGCAGATGCGATCTTTGGTTGCGGTGGTTTGACCGGTAACGGCGCCATCACTGCCGCTGCCCAGGCTGGTAAATACGCCATCGGCGTGGATGCTGACCAGTACCTGACCCTGCCTGAAGCTGCTCCCCGCATGCTCTCCAGTGCCATGAAACTCATCACCCCCGGAGTTGCAGAATTGGTCGCCGCTGCCAAGGGCGGCACGATCGAGGGTGGTAATTTCGTCGGTGATGCCGGCTATGCTCCGTTCCACGATCTTGATGCCAAAGTTCCTGCCGATGTCAAGACGACAATGGAAAAGATCTATGCTGGACTGCTTGATGGTTCCATTACCACTGGCGTTTCCCCCACAAAACCCTAATTCAACATTGATCTAGGTAAAAAAGGGAAAGAGGTTTATTCCTCTTTCCCTTTTTGTTTTAAGTCCACCACGCATGGTAAGATAAAAGAAAACTCTTTAATTTTGGAGGTTCCAATATGCGTAAGTGGATCTTATTTATTGCAATGGCGGTGATACTTGTATTTCCCTCTTTTGCGTCTGCACAGGGGGGGACTTCAATCGAGTCTGTTACGATCAGTCTGTGGCCTGAATACGACAAGCCGGATATGCTGGTTATCAATTACATCATGCTTTCTGAGAAGACCGAGCTGCCTGTTCAGCTGAATGTGCGGGTTGCTGCAGATGCAATTTTGCATACAGTTGCCATTGGTGAAACCAGCGGAAGCGTTTCAGACCAGGGTGTTGAATATTCAACAAAAAAGGACGGGGACTGGCTTGTGATTTCAGTTACTGCCACCGGTTCCGCCATCCAAATTGAATATTATGACCCCAGCCTGAAAAAGGATGCCGCCTTGCGCTCGTATTCCCACCGCTGGCTTAGCGATTATGATGTGGAAAATTTTGGGGTTGTTTTTCAACAGCCATTTGATGCGGCGACATTTGTATCATCCCTGTCTTTGGAGGATGATGGCATTCATGCGGATGATATGCAATATTATTCTTCAAATATTGGGGTGGTCCCTGCAGGTGAGACGATCACGTTTGATATGAGCTATCAGAAGCAGACGGATTCGTTGAGCGTTTCACGGCTTGAAGTCCAGCCTTTGGTGGTGGATGAAGATACCCCGGGGCGTGTTTCATTGAACAATTACCTGCCTTACATGATCGGCGGCCTGGGCGTCATCATGATCGTGGGGGGATTGTTGTATTATCGCCAATCGGGGCGTTCTGGTTCGAAGAAGTCCCGCCGCAGGCGCACAGAGGGCCAGGAGAATGAGACCGGTGTGTATTGTGCCCAATGCGGGACGCGCGCGCGCGGGGGGGATCGTTTTTGCCGAACCTGCGGTTCACGGATACGACAGTCTGAAGAATAGGCATCTGGGGTTCGGAATTGGAGTCTCTGATGCCAGTTTGCAGGCATGAGTGACCCAGGACTGGTAACATGGGAACATGGAATTGCGGCTAAATTGATCCAGTATCGGGTGGTGAAACAATATTTTTATAAACCCTGATCAATGCGAATTTTTTTAATTTCAGATCAATTCGCGTTAATTAAAAAGGATACCCCGCCCCGGGTATCCTTTTGCGTAAGTTATGTTTATGATGCCCCGTATAAGGCGTTTAAGACAAGCAGGTATTACCAAACCAACCCGTAATTTGCCCCCTATTATTTCACTGCAACCAGTTCCACGTCAAAGACGAGTGTGGCGTTGGGTGGAATGACGCCGCTTGCGCCACGTTCCCCATATCCCAGCGCGGACGGGATGACGAGCTGCGCTTTGCCGCCAACTTTCATTAGCGCGATCCCTTCATCCCAGCCTTTGATAACCTGCCCCACACCCAGCCGGAAAGTGATTGGCTCGCCGCGGGAAACGGAACTATCAAATACTTTGCCATCCTGAAATTTTCCTGTGTAATGCACGCTGACGGTTTTGCCTGCCTCTGCCTGCGAACCTGTACCTGCTTCCACTTCGATATATTCCAATCCACTTGTTGTTTTCATGAGCTCTCCATTCTTTTGGTTTGATGGGGGTTATTTTACCCCTTTCTCTTCGGCAGTCCTCTGCTGTACTGCTCATAAAATTTTGTCTTTATTTGCCGCTACTCTCTGTGAAGCAGGCAGTACAGCTCTCTATTTTGATCTGATACAGTCTGCCAAAGGGGATATTGTTTGGGGCCAATCCTTGTACAACATTTTTGCATTGGGAGCCTGGACAACAAAAAAGACGGGACGAAAGTCCCGTCTTTTTACATATCCCATATAACCAATTCTTTTAGGGTGCTGCTGTTGCTTCAGGAGTTGGAAGCACGAAAAGCGCCGCGGCTTCTTCAGCGGTTTGCGGCATTCCATTCATGATCCAGCGGACGAATACATCCACCACATCAGGCTTAAGGGCCTTGCTGGGCGGCATGACCCCGATCAATTCCTCTTCGGGATTCTCCGGGTCCATGATGGCATGTTCCTGGATGACTTGCAGCAAGTAGCTGCTCTCATCGCCCTTGATGATGTTTTTCTCGGCGTTATCGCCCGTGGTGAGGATCTCCTCATAAGAGGTCATCAGGTAGTTATTATTTTCCTTGCCTGCGCGGTGACAGGAGACGCAGTAGCGTTTGGCAACCGGCTGGATATGCACATCGTAGGAAGGTACTTCACCGTCGGCCAGGGCAGGGAAGAGCGGTTTGATCTCAGGTGCTTCAAAGCGGTCATCCCACATGTAGCGCATGAAGATGGTCATATAATCAATTTCGCTCTTGGAGAGTTCGCCGCCATAGGCTTTGCCAAAGGGAGTCATGCCTGCGTTGGGGCGTCCGTATGCGATGACTTCGTACATGGCAGAGTCGGTGATGGTGTAGAGCACATCCTTGCTGTTGATGGGCGTGATCTCTTCGCCTTCCAAGCCTTCCACACCTTCAATGACTGCAACCGATCCATCGTCGCCGTGACATTCTGTGCAGTGGATGGAGTACAGATCCTGTCCGGCTGTGATCTGGTCAACAAGCGTGGTGGCGACTTCGGTCTCTTCGACGACTGACCTGGGGTGCAGCGCTAAAACCACCCCTGAGACGAGGATCATTGAAACAGAAGCCAGCACGGTCGTCCAGATCATGGTGCGGGTGCTCGTCCCCTTAAATACGAAGGACATCAGGATCAATGCGGTCATCGCAACGGTGGGGATGATCAATCCCGAAATGGATTGCAGGTATCCCAAAAATTTTGAACCGTCTGCGGAAACTGTCGGCACTTCCGAAGTCATGGTGAGGAGCACAGCGCCCACCACCATGATGATCATGATCGAGATCGGCAGAATGCGTTTTCCGTAGTGGCGGTCCGGCCTCTTTTCGATGAATGGTACCAGGGTGAGGATCCCGACAGCAATACCTGGGATGAGGACGGTGGCAATCCATTCGATCTTGCCGAGCACGGGGATCTGCCCATAGATGGCAAGAAATTTAAAAATGAAAAGGAAGTACCACTCGGGGCGCGGGATGTAGGAAGTATCGCTTGGGTCAGCCTTGGGTTCGGGAGAGACTCCGATAAAGGTTGCAAGCAGGACCAGCAGAACAAAGATCCCCAGTGATACGATGAGGTCTTTGAAGATGCTATCGGGCCAGAATCGCTCCCCTTTGTTGAGTTCGCGTTCGTAGCGTGCGTTGATTTTCTTTTTGGTCTCGTCGTTCATTTTGCGTTCCTTTATCCTTTAATCCTCTTTGGAGGGGAAGTGGGACTCGCCGTGTTTGATGATCAGGTACAGGTGAATTCCGATCAAGCCAGCCAGCAGGGCGGGGAGCATCCAAATGTGCGCGGAGAAGAAGCGCTGCAGGGTGAGGGCGCTCAAATCAGGTCCGCCGCGCAGGGCTTTGAGGATGAATTCGCCAACGAAGGGCACACTGCCTGCGATCTGTGTCCCAACGGTGGTGGCCCAAAATGCGCGTTGATTCCAAGGGAGCAGGTACCCTGTAAACCCCATACCCAGGGTCATGAGCAGCAGGCCAATTCCGATCAACCAGGTCAGTTCGCGCGGATATTTGAAGGATGCGGTAAAGAACACGCGCAGCATGTGAATGAAAACGACCAGTACCATCAACGTTGCACCCCAGTGATGGATGCCGCGGATCAACCAGCCGAATGCCACGCCTTCCATAATATACTGCACCGAGTCATAGGCGTGATCGGGAGAGGGTGTGTAATAGACGGTGAGGAAGATGCCTGTTAACCCTTGCATCACAAAAAGGAACAGGCTGGCAGAACCAAGCGTATTCCACCAATTGCCTGTCGGCTCAGGGCGGTCGAGCAGGTTGGTGTACATATCGTTCAGACCAAGACGTTCATCGAGCCATTCGTAGACTTTTTTCCACATAGTTAGCCTGCCTTGGAGAAGATTTCAACCAGGCCGTCTGCCGATAGACGGAATTCATTGTAAACATCCAACGGGCGCGGCGGAGGTCCGTCCAGCACCTGGCCTTCGATGCCGAATTTGGCGTCGTGGCACGGGCAAAGGTATGCCTGAGCTTCCTCACTCCAGTTAACAGAACAGGCGAGGTGTGTACAGCGGCTGTTGAGGATCAGCAGATCTTTGGGATCATCTGATCTTCGAAGCGCGTATCCTCCAAATGAATTGGAGGTGCGTTCCCAACCGTTGACCTGTACACGGGTGAATGAGAACGGGTAAGGAACGCCGACTTGCATATCCTCGAACTTGCCGATCGAGACCCAGACATCCTTGCCGCCTTCCTGCAGCGCCGGGTCTATCAAATACGAAATCGTGGGCAAGCCGATTGCCGCTCCGATCAACCCGCCTACAATTCCTGTTGTGACTTTGATAAAGTCACGGCGGGAGAGTTCATTTGAACCAGACATGTATGCCTCCTGGATTTTTAACATTCGCCCTTGTGCCTTTGGCAATTATAAGGACGGGGTACCCTTTTCTCTTTACGCAAAATTGCCCTTCGCTTCGTACTCGCTGGCGCTTGTTACTTTGCTGAGGGCAGGGAAATAAAAAATTTGTGAAAGGCGAACTAAATTGGATTATAAAGGTCTTTGTCCGCTTTATTATAGGATAGCTGAAACGAAATAAGCAGGACGATTGTCACTTTCTTGTCAATGTTCTATATGTGATAATCGTCGCGGTGGTTCGTTTTCTCCTTGCGAAGCGGGTATTTTCCGATTCGCAGGGAACTCTGCTTTTATCCATTCATAAAGTTAAAAAGAGTACAATTCACTTTGCAAGCTGCTGGGTTTTATCGTTTTTGCCGAAGGATGCTTAACGGGTGATTTTCGACAATCTCCCATTTCAATATTTTCGAGGAGGCATAGATGGGCTTAAATAGAGATGTCAGCCTGTTGACGGGTTTGCGGTACAAGGGACAGGGTCCAATGTTGACGTTTGTACTGCACCGCATAGGGGGGTTGGGCATGGGAATCTTCGTCACCACACACATTCTTGCGTCGTTTCTGGGGGGCGAGGCCGGGGCTTTCCTGAATGCGATATATGAAAACTGGGCGTTCCAGATCTTTATTTTCTTTTGCGCCTTGTTCCATGCCATCAATGGCTTGCGGATCACCATCCTTGACCTGTTCCCGAAGTTGATCGAACATCACCGGGAAGCCATCTGGATCGAGTGGGCGGTTTTCCTGCCGACTTTTGGGATCGCCGCGCTTGTCATCACCATGACTGCATTGGGAGGGTAGCATGAACAGCTCAAAATCAAGAAATCTATCCCTTTCTGAACGCGGGTTGAACTTTGAAACGCTGATGTGGTTTTTCACGCGCCTCTCTGCGCTGGCAATGTATGCCCTGATCCTCTTTGGGATGATAGGCGCCCTGGTCATGGGGGCGCGTAACCAGATGAATTTTGCCGATGTGATGCGTTGGGCATTCATGCCCAATGTGACCCACGTTCAAAGCACCAATGTGCCAGACCTTGCACCCTGGGTTTCTGTATTCTGGAAATCGGTTGCGGGACTGCTGCTTTTGGTCGCTTCGGCGCATGGTGTACACGGGTTGGTGGTCATCGCCGATGATTACATCGCAGGTGTAAACGGTAGAAAAGTCATTCGCCTCTTGAGCATCGTGATGCTTGTGTCGGTCAGTGCCATTGGGCTGTATGTGATCTGGACTTCATAAATTGTGAAACCACAAAGGATACAAGGCAGCGAAGGAAAACCTTAAAAACTTTTGTGCTTCTGTATGACATTTTGTGGTTGGAATCTTTCCAGGAGTAATTCATGACAAAAAACCATCAATTTGACGTAGTCGTTGTCGGTGCGGGCGGGGCTGGTCTCATGGCCGGCTTGTATGCATCCAAAACGGCGAAGACTGCGGTGATCAGCAAGTTATATCCCACACGTTCACATACAGGCGCTGCCCAGGGTGGTATCGGCGCGGCACTTGGCAACATCGAAGAAGACAAGCCCGAATGGCATACCTATGATACGGTCAAAGGCTCGGATTATCTTGGTGACCAGGATGCCATTGAATTTATGTGTGAAGAGGCGATCAATGCCGTGCTTGAACTGGAACACATGGGATTGCCCTTTGACCGAACCCCCGACGGAAAAATTTCCCAGCGTCCGTTCGGCGGGCATACCAACAATGTGACGGGCAAGCCGGTCCGACGCGCCGCACATGCCGCAGACCGCACAGGTCACATGATCCTGCAAACCCTTTATCAGCAGTGCTTGAAGAATAAGGTCAATTTTCTCGATGAATTTCAGGTTCTGGATTTCATCATGGTCAACGGCAAAACTGCTGGCGTAGTAGCTGTGGAACTTTCAACCGGCGAACTGCATGTCATCCATGCCAAGGCCGTGATCTTTGCCACAGGCGGACACGGACGTATTTTTGAGGTTACATCCAACGCCTACGCCTACACAGGCGACGGTGCGGCAATTCTGCTTCGTCACGGCATTCCGCTGGAGGATATGGAATTCTTCCAGTTCCACCCGACGGGTATTTACAAACTCGGCATCCTCATCACGGAAGGTGTGCGCGGCGAAGGCGGCGTGCTGATCAATGGCAAGGGCGAGCGTTTCATGCCCAAGTACGCGCCGAGTGTAAAAGATCTGGCTTCGCGTGATGTTGTGTCACGCGCGATCTACACCGAGATCAAAGAAGGCCGCGGGGTGAATGGCAAAAACTTCGTTTATTTGGATATTCGTCCCGAGACAGTTAACAAGTTCGCAGCAGAGGATGGACGCACCAATATTGACGGATCTAAATACAATTTGACCGCCGAACAGGTTCTTGCAAAACTGCCCGATATTATTGACTTCTGCCGCGTCTATCTTGGCGTTGATCCTGTCACCCAGATGATGCCGATCCAACCGACGGCGCATTACACGATGGGCGGCATCCCAACCAATAAATTTGGCGAAGTTGTAATTGACGACAAGAACACGCCCTTCCCCGGGCTTTACGCGGCGGGCGAATGTGCCTGTGTTTCGGTGCATGGCGGCAACCGTCTTGGAACGAACTCACTACTTGACCTGGTTGTCTTCGGCAAATATGCAGGACTCAAAGCGGCAGAGTACGCGAATCAGGCTGAATTTGAGAAACTGCCCGCAGATTCAGAATCAGCCACAAAGGCGCAGCTTGAAGCATTAAAGAATGGATCGGGCAGAGAGAATGTCTTCAAATTGTCCAACGAATTGAAGAAGGTCATGTTTGCCGATGTCGGTATATACCGCAATGAAAAAGACATGTTGTCTGCGTTGGAGAAGGTGCGCGAGTTGAAAGCACGTTTCAAAGATGTAACGGTGACCGATACCGGGAGAATTTTCAACACGGAATTGTTGAATGCCTGGGAGCTTGGCAACATGCTTGATGTTGCGGAAGTGATCGCGATGAGTGCCGCCAATCGCAAAGAGTCGCGCGGCGGGCATTCACGCGAAGATTTCCCCGACCGGGACGACAAGAACTGGCTCAAGCACACGTTGATCTGGAATAAGGACGGCAAACTTGAGATCGGCTACAAGCCGGTGACGATCACCAAACATCAACCCAAGGCGCGGGTTTATTAAGAGGCAGCATGGAAATTACAATTAAAATTTTTCGATACAACCCTGAGAAGGACAAACGCGGACATTACGAGGTTTACCATGTCGAAGGGGACGAGAACGACCGCGTGCTGGACATCCTCGAATATATCAAGGGTAACCATGATGGGACTCTGTCCTTTCGCCGCTCGTGCGCGCATGGCGTCTGCGGTTCGGATGCGATCCGCATTAATGGGCGTAACATGCTGGCATGCAAGACCCTTGTCCGCGACGTGGGCGAAAAGATCACAGTGGAGCCCGTGCTTGGTTTAAAAATTGTCAAGGATTTGATCGTGGATATGGAGCCGTTCTTCGATAATTACAAACACGTGCTTCCGTATTTCATCAACAACTCTCCGCTCCCTGAAGACGGACGTGAACGATTGCAAAGCCCTGAAGACCGCGCCCGCTTCGACGAGACGACCAAGTGCATCCTGTGTGCCTGTTGTACAACCTCATGTCCTTCCTATTGGGCGAACGGGAATTATTATGGCCCCGCCTCCATCGTGACCGCGCACCGTTTCATCTTCGACAGCCGGGACGAAGCCGCTGCGGAACGCCTGCAAATTTTGAGCGAAACCGACGGCATTGCGCGCTGTCATACGGCGTACAACTGCACCGAGGCCTGCCCGCGTGAGATCAAGATCACAAAGGTGATCGGAGAAGTGAAGATGGCGATGGTGACAGGAAAGCTGGATTAATCCATCATCGAGCGCAGTAAACAGCATCAATCAGGCCGTATCCATTTGGATGCGGTCTTTTTTTGGCTGTATAATCAATCCATGCAGGCATTCCTTGACCACTTTATCCTTGGAATTCCCCGTTTGTATCTCAAACAATATCCTTATGCGTGGATCGTTTTCATCGCCCTGTGGGCCTGGCCGCCGTCACTCATTGTTTTTATCTTTCCAGCCATCATCCTGCTCGGGTTCTTCATGCTGCACTGGCATACCTCGGCCTGGCTGTCCACCCTGCGGGCGGACCATGTTGGTGCTGACGGCAAGTTTTATGTAGACCGTCCGCCAGTTCTGTTCCAGCGTGCGGTGAAAAATATCTTCATCCTGATCGCAGCTGCGGGAGGGATTTCTTTTTTTCTGAACCAACAAATAGGACTGGAGCCCTGGCAGGTGTTTCTGATGGTTGTTGGTTTTTCGCTTCTTTATCGGGATTCCACGTTCTTCGGAGCGCCGACCACTTACGTCATCACCTCCGCGGGGATCGCGATCTACTTTGCACCGGGGAACCTTGACTATCGCTTATTTTTGAAATTCAGTGAAATTGACCGCATCGAAAGATGTGGTTATGTCAGGAACAAAGGCTGGAATTGCTTCGCCCGTACCCGCGCAGCCGATGGCTTGCTGCTCATCCCCAAAAACCCGAATGGGTTTACGAAGCTGATCGAAAAATTGTTCATTGCGCCAAAGGATATTGATCAGTTCCGCGCGCAATTGCCATACGGGTTTAACTGAGCCATTAAGCCGCCCGGGAAGTGACAGTCCAATAACCCCTTTATCAAATGATATTAATTTTTGAGAAGGCTTAATATCCAAACGATCAATGGGGCTACTGCCAGCGCGGGAAGGAAATTTCCCACGCGGATTTTCTTGATCTCCAGCAGGTTGCTGATGCCTACGCCGATCAGAAGGACGCCGCCTGTGGCAGTCATTTCAGCCATCATTGGGTCGGTGACAATGGCGTTGAGTTGATTTGCCAGCAGGCTGACCCCGCCCTGGTAGACAAGAATGATCAGGGAGGAGAATAGCACCCCTATGCCCAGCGTGGATGCAAAGGCGATGGAGGCGAACCCATCCAGGGTGGATTTTACAGCCAGCAGGTTGTAATCACCTGTCAAGCCGTCCTGGATGGAGCCGAGGATGGCGATGGGTCCAATGCAAAAGAGCAGGGATGACACCATAAATCCGCGCACAAATTTGGAACTCGAGCCCGTTTCGCTGTCCTGTGAAAACCGTTTTTCCAGCATCTGCCCCAGGGCCTGCAATCCATCTTCAATGCCGATCCACTCCCCGATCAGCGCGCCAATGATCAATGCGCCGAGTACGATCAATGAATTTTTGCTATCCAGGAACATCTGCATCCCCAGGGCGGAGGTGAAAATCCCCATGCCGGCGATGACCGTGTTCTTGAATCTTTCAGGAATGCGCGAACCAAAAAATAAACCGATGGTGCCGCCAATCAGAATGGCGGCAACGTTGATGAAAGTGCCTGTCATGTTTACCCTTTTCTATGATGATTTTGCGAGCGTTGTTTTCTTTCCCGCGTTTTGATTCTCGAGCAATTCCAGCACAAAACACAAAGAGGAAAGCCGGTTGAGGTAACGTTGTAGATCTGCATTGACCACTTCCTCTTCATCGAAGAGGCTCACCACCCGGCGCTCCGCCCGGCGGACAACAGCGCGCGCCAGAGAGAGCGCGGCCCCGCCCAGTGTATCACCCGGCAAAATAAATTCCTTTGGCAGCTCAACGATCCCGCTTAGCTCATCGGTTCGTTTTTCAAGCCAGGTGACCCGCGCCGGGTCAATGAAATGAAAACGCGGCGCGTTCTCAGGCGTGGCAGCAACTTCAGCCATCAACTTGTAAAGGTCGCGCTGGGCTTCAAGCAGGATCGGCGCGGTTTGCGGTGCGGAGCATTGTGCGCGTGCCAGTCCCAGGGCGGCAGATGCCTCGTCCAGCGCACCAACCGCCTCCATGCGGATGTGATATTTGGGCACCCGTCCTTCACCAAGCAAGCCTGTTGTGCCGTCGTCACCTTTTGCAGTATAAAAAGTCATGGTCGTCATTATAACCATTTTATGGATGCCTCGCTTATAATTTTCAGATGCTTGTGCCCATCCATGAGGAAATGACCCGTCAGGCTCTTGATGCCTGTTTCAGCCCGCGTGCGCTCGAGATCATTATTGCCGCCAACCGCAAACAGGATGCCCTCTCCGGGCAAATCGGTCATAATGAATATCACTTTGATAACAACGCCATTGACGAAGGGCAGCACTATATTATTGAACAGCGCGGATTTGTGATCGCCGCCCTGCTTTCCCCCGGCGTACTTTCTGCCTGGATCGCCTTTGGGAGGTTGATCCATAGCGCCCAGGATTTCTACGCGCATACGAATTACATTACCATGTGGCTCGACCAATTTGAGGGGACTCCCCCCGCCCCGCCGGAGATCGACCCTGTTCAAAAGAATTTGATCAAAAGCCCGCAGCTTCATTCAGGAAAGATCTACTTCCCGCTGGACGTGTTGTATTTTGTCCCATTGCTCCGCAGGTTTTCTCTTGCCCTTCTTGCGCATGATTCGCATGGGAAGATGAACCTGGATTCACCAAAACAAGGCGCGCGCTTTGAATATGCCCGCATCGCTGCGATCAAACGAACGGTGTACGAGTTTGAATTGCTAAAGAATATCCTTACTCCTGAGCTGTTTGCAAAATTTACAGACTTATGATCCAGCATGGGGATACCATTTTTCTCACGCACATACGCATACCGGTCATGGGCTTGCACACCTTGTGAGGCCACTGGCACAATGGAATCCGGTTGAATGAAACGTCCGAGTGCGGGGTCATAGTGACGGGAGCCGCACCAGAGCAAGTTAATGGTACTGTCAGAATACTGACCGGTGAAGGTGTAGCGGTTCGTCTGGTAATAGTCGGGATCCTGCGCATTTGCGGGTGGCGTTGCCGCGTAACTGCGGATCTCTCCCCACGGCTTGTACCTGATCTCTGAGACCTTATTCCCATATTTGTCTGTGGTCAGGGTGGATGACCCGAGGTGATCGCTCAGGATGTATTCCACTTCCATGCTGGCCGGGATGGAATATTTCCGCACCGCAATTCTGGCTGCACCGGCGAAGTAATATTTGGTGATCGTCTCTCCGCTGTAGGAGCCCATTCAGCATAATATAATTAAACCATTTTATACCATTCCCCAGGCTTTAAAACAGGCCTCAAACAAGGTGACAGTCACCTCACCAAGGGTATAATCAAATCATGGACATAAAAACTCAACTTACAGAATCAATGAAGGATGCCATGAAGAGCGGCGATAAAGTCCGCAAGCTGACCGTGAGCATGGTGCTTGCCGCAGTGAAACAGGTCGAAGTGGATAAGCGAACCGCACTTGATGACATGGCTGTGGTGGCGTTGATCCAAAAAGAGATCAAGAACCGCCGCGAAGCCATTGAAGAAGCGAAGAAAGCAAACCGGCCTGACCTGATCGATGGCAATGAAGCGGAGATCAAAGTACTGCAGGTATTCCTGCCCCAAGCCATGCCCGTCGAAGAATTGCGCATGCTGGTAGAAGCCGCCATCGCTGAGTCAGGTGCAGCTGCCCCGGGCGACATGGGTAAGGTAATGAAAATTGTCATGCCAAAAGTTGCCGGCCGCGCTCCAAACGATATGATCAGTTCCATGGTAAAGGAATTGCTTACGAAGTAAAGTTATTACACAGGCGGCGGGCGCTTATTGCAGTGAGCCCTTTTGCCTGTTCTGATAAATATGCCTGTACGCACCCAGGTCTCCCCCCGTATTCGTGTTTTACAGTTCAGTTTGATCCTTGCGGTCAGCCTTGTATCTTTTGCTGCATTGACCATGCCTGTTACCCTGCGCCCTGCCACGCAGGCGTTGGGCATTGGGCGGGTTTTGCAATTCACCATGCAGTCTTCGCGCGACATCGAATATGTGAGTGAAATCCGGACCGAGGAAGCGCGGAAGGCGGCAGAAAGTGCCATTCAGCCGGTCTACACCATGCCCGACCCGTCCATTGCGCGCCAGCAGATCGAACGCCTGCGTACTGCCATGCAGTACATTACCTCGGTGCGTTTGAATGCTGAATTATCATCTGAGGATAAAAAATCGAACCTGGTTACCTTGAGCGATGTCCGCTTAAAACTTGAGACGATCGATTACCTGATCGGTATTTCAGACTCACGCTGGGATGCCGCCCAAGCGGAGGCCCTGCGGGTGCTGGAACAGGTCATGCGCCGCGCGATCTACGAAGACAAGCTGGAACCTGCCCAATTGGGTGTTTCCTCCTTCGTCAGCCTGACCTTAAACGAACAGCAATCCGCGCTGGTGACGGAGTTGGTGGCTGCTTTTGTTCTGCCGAACAGCTTTTATAGTGAAGAACTGACCATTGCCGCCCGCCAGGCCGCACGTGATGCCGTGAAGCCTATTGTGCGGACCTACAAAGCCGGTGAAACCATTGCGCCGGCAGGCGAAATCATCACCCCGGCGGATATGGAAGCCTTTCAGCAATTGGGCATGATCCGCCCTGGTCAACGCTGGGAGGATATGCTCGGAGCGGCTGCGGTCATTGTGATCTCAGCCACATTTGTGCCGCTTTATTTCTATCGCCGCAAACGCGCGGTTGTGGTTAACGACGCGCGCAGTCTGCTGGTGATCTCCATCATCTTCATCGTTTTTTTGCTGGGCGCCAGGTTGTTCACAAACCGCACGCTTGCGCCGTATGGCTACCCGTTGCAGGCGGCGGGTTTGTTGATCACAGCTTTATTTGGACTTGAAACGGGATTGGTGATCGCCATTCCGCTTTGCCTGCTGGCATCCTACGGCCTATCTAACACACTTGACCTCGCGCCATATTATCTGATCTCATCGCTGATCGGTCTGCTTGTGTTGGGTCCTGTACGCCGTTTTTGGGGTTTTGTGCGGGCAGGCGCGGCTGTATCGCTATCCGGGCTGGTCGTCCTGCTGGCGTACCGCCTGCCCTTTTTTGCTCCTGACGTCCTTGGTATTGTTCAATTTATTGGCGTGGTTCTCTTTGCGGGTTTTTCTGCTGCCAGCATCACCCTGCTGCTTCAATACCTTTTGGCGCAGACTCTTGGTCTGACAACTGTTTTTCAATTGCTTGATATTTCAAGGCCTGATTATCCCCTTTTACAATTTTTCCTCCGCAATGCGCCGGGTACCTACCAGCATAGTCTGCAGGTTGCCAATCTTGCAGAACAGGCTGCGGAAAAGATCGGTGCCGATCCGCTGTTGACGCGAGTCGGGGCTCAATTCCATGACATTGGTAAAGCCCTCAACCCAACCTTCTTCATTGAAAATCAAATCCCGGGAAATGTAAATGCACATCATGATATTCCGCCGGAGGAATCTGCCGCAACCATCATCCGTCATGTGACGGATGGCATTCAGCTGGCAAAGAAATACAGCCTGCCCGAGCGCCTGCATGATTTCATTCTTGAACATCACGGCACACTGATCACGCGCTATCAATATAACCAGGCCATGCAGGCCGTCAACGGAGACGCCACCAGGGTGGATATTGAAAAGTTCCGTTACCCAGGTCCGCGCCCCAATTCACGTGAAACCGCTTTGTTGATGCTTGCAGACGCCACTGAAGCCCGCGCCCGGGCTGAGCGTCCAGACAATGAGGATGGCTTGAGAGCGCTTGTCCGCAGTGTGATCGAGACGGTGCAGAAATACAATCAACTTGATGACACCCTGCTTACGCTTCGTGACCTGCACCTGATCACCGAGTCATTTGTCACCACCCTGCGTGGAACCTATCATCCACGCATCCAATATCCCAATGCAAAATCCCCCGAACAGGGTACACCCTTGTTGCCTGAGAGACAGGAAAATGATCCACATTGACGTACAAGAGGATTTTTCAGATACCGCCCTGCTGGAACGCGCTGCCCGCCTGACCCTTGATCTTGAATCAGCTCCAGCTGATTCAGACATGACCATTGTCCTGACGGATGACTCCCAATTGCACGAACTAAATCGCGAATACCTTGATGTGGACGCCCCGACCGATGTGCTGTCCTTCCCTGCTGATGAAGAAGACCCGGAAACCGGCATTCCCTATCTCGGTGATATTCTCATCTCGATCCCGCGTGCCATGCAACAGGCTCAAGCCGCGGGGCATCCTGTTGAGGCAGAGGTGCAGCTGCTTGTCGTGCACGGCACCTTGCACCTGCTCGGTCATGACCATGCAGAAGTGGAGGAAAAGGCGCGGATGTGGAAAGCCCAGTCTGAAGTAATGTCAAAACTGGGATTGGCACATATCAAAGTGCAGGAATCCTGATGAAATCTTTTTTTTTCTCCCGAGCTGTGTCATTGGGCCATGCATTTCGAGGCTGGCATTATGTTTTACGTACACAGGCGAATGCATGGATCCATAGCACAATAGCCACAGTTGTATTTGTTATGGGGCTTTGGCTTCATCTGACTGCGCGTGATTGGGCGATATTGATCTTAACCACTGCTGTGGTATTTGTTGCTGAGTTTTTGAACACAGCCATTGAAGCGGTGGTGGATCTAGCCAGTCCGGAAATTCATCCGCTGGCAAAGATCGGCAAGGATGTGGGCGCAGCGGCTGTCCTGGTTGCCGCTTTGGCTGCCATTTTAATTGGGCTGTTGATCCTTGGTCCGCCACTGTGGGCGAGGATAATCATATTTTTTTCATAACTGCCCGCAAGGCGGTTTTATTTTATGCCCATAAAAGCAGACAAACTTATCCGCAGTAAGCGCAGAACCATCGCCTTGATCATCGAGCGCGATGGTTCATTTACTGTTCGTGCCCCCATGCGCGCGTCTCATGCTGCAATCGATACGTTCATTCAAGAAAAATCGGATTGGATCATACGCACCCGCGAAAAGACCAAATCCGTCCATCCGGTCATTAGGAAGCAATATGTTGACGGTGAAAAATTCCTCTTCCTTGGGTCTGCTTTCGAATTGAAATTGGTCAGGTTTCAAAAGCCTTTGCTGTGTTTTGACAGTGGATTTTCTCTCAGCCAGGCCGCACAGGTAAAAGGTGAACTGGTTTTCACTCACTGGTATAAAGCGCGCGCGCTTGAAATTATTTCCGAACGGGTCAGGCTTTATTCCGAACAATATAATTTTTCACCCGGACAGATAAAGATCTCCTCTGCAAAAACACGCTGGGGATCATGCAGTTCAAAGGGTATCCTGAACTTTACCTGGCGGCTGGTTATGGCTCCGCTGGAGGTGATCGATTATGTAGTTTTGCATGAACTCGCGCACTTGCGCGTAAAGAATCATTCCGGCGAATTCTGGAAGGTGGTGGAGTCTATTTATCCTGAGTATAAAAAACAAAGGAAGTGGCTGCGGGAAAATGGGGAAAAGTTGAGTTTATAAACAGTCGACCCGCACAGGGGAATGGAACCCAGGGATCTGCTTTTATTGCTTCTGCCTGTCTGGAAATGGGGCAAACAGTGTAACCCCTTCCCCGACCTTGTCCATTATCTTCTCAAATCGCTTGCTGGTCTTTTTATTCATCGGTAAGAGCTGCTGCAGATATAGTTCACCCCACGGTGTCACCGCCAACTGGGATTCAAGCCCTACAACTGCATTTGTGTTGTCGGGGTCGGGTTTTCCCATGGGCGCAGAATAATAATCATAACTTTCAAATAACATTTTTCTCCAATATCTTTCGAAGGAGGGGTAGTTTTTGTTGTTAAACAGCTCATTCAGCAGGATCGAAAAATATGGTTTGGAACGGACGCGCATCGTCCGTTTTCGAAAATAGCGCAGATTGATCAAGGCATGTATTTCCCATTGGTCATCCTTAATGCCATCCTGAAAGGTTGAATCCGCATGGAATACATAGCGCATCATGTTGTATCCACCGACAACATGATGCGCATCATTTATTAAAGTTGCCGGAGTATTGTAATATTCAAGTGCGCACTGATTGGCCAGTAGAATATCGCAGAATGAGTCGGTTACCAGCGCCGGGACCGGGATGCATCCTATATACCCTCCCAATTCTTTAAGAAAAACAGCAGGGTCGAAGTGAATTTTTGCGCGAAGATTTTCCTTGCGGACCGTATCACTCTCAGACACACCGCTTGCCGCACATAGGAATTCCTGCCTCTCCATAGTTGTGAGTTGAAGACCATCCGCCAGTTTCAGCAGCATGTTATCTTTCAGGAGTGTTCTTCTTGCTCCACGCTCAATATTGCTGATCGCAGACACATCCACACCTGATTTTTCAGCCAGTTCCAATTGAGTCCAGCGCATATCTTCCCGTAAAGATGCGACCATTATGCCAAATTCAAAACGGTTCATCATTGCCTCCTGAATATAAATATAACTCTAAAAATTCTTTGAGTCCATACCCTGTTTATATTTGAGAAGATTCGAATGATATTTTTTGACATTTGATTTGTAAAAGGGATAATTCAATATGATAAGGTAATAGGCAGAGTCGCCAATGGGGAAATAACTTCTAAAGCAGCCGAGTGCGCCTGTTGGTTGAAAAAGGGGAAACCGCCTCGGAATATTTTAATCAAGGGGGCAGTCTCATGGACTGCCCCTATGGGGCCATTTTCGCCGTTATTGGCGATTTTTTGTCTGCCAGGTTGGTTTATACTTTTAGCATGGAAGACAATAAGAGAGAACAAATAACCCGCCTGGGTGTGGATTTTCAGATAATTATTGCAGAAAATGGAAATTGGCATATGCGTGACCTGGAACTTCTGCGTGCCTCCATTGGATTGTTTGCAGAATTCATGGGCGGAAATGATAATTTCAAACGCCAGCTGGGGGATGTTTTTATTGATAGAACAGACACGGGGGAAAATCTGGGGCTGGCTTACAGGGATCGGATCGAGCTAAGTGAAAAAAGCCAGTTCAGCGCCTGGTCGGTTATCCATGAACTGGCACATGTGTGGGATGCCAAAAATCACTGGAAGTTATCGCTGGCTCTTGAGGAATATACGGGCGGAGTTACCGATCCATCATTATCCGAAATGATAAAAGGAATCCCCGATCAATGGGATGCTGTTTTGGATGGCGCGTTGAAAGCCCCGGGATCCCATGGCAGGAAACCAGGTGTTAATGCATATGGATATTTCTACGGTGATCAACCCAGCGGCGCAAACTGGCGTTTTAACCGCAAGGAGGATTTTGCTGAATCCGTTGCCATGTATTGCGGCTGGGGGCGGGGAAATCTGCTTTCAAAGACTGCTCACGGCAGAATTGAACGGTATCTGCTGCCCAATGGTACAAAAGACCCCATCTACGGCATTGTGGATAACTGGTCTGACTATGCGCGTTATTTTTATCCCCAGGACGGGGACTATGCAAAAACCAGGCGCTGGAAGTTCATTGATGATTTGAGGATGTCGTGATTCGCCGAGCCGGATCACATGACGCAGGTCGAATTTCCCCGGATGGCGAGAAATCGAGTCCCGGCATATGTGCGCTTCCCACAAATGTCCAGCCAGTATGGAGGCTGTGTTTTTCCTCGAGCAAGGAGTTGGATGTTCATTAGAACCAGTTGCGTTTGTAAAAGACATAGGTGGCAAGTGCTGCAAGACCAAGAGCCATTCCTATGACAGTGAGGAAGGCATATGGATGGCCTTCGCCAGGCAGTGCGACATTCATCCCATAGAATGAGGCGACGATGGTTGGTACGTTAAAGATAATGGTGAGCGCAGCGAGCGCTTTCATTACGCCATTAAGATTGTTGGAAATAACCGAGGCAAATGCGCCCATCATGCTGGAGAGGATTTCGGTGTTGATGCTGGTCATTTGAATGGCTTGTTGATTTTCGGTAAGCACATCCTCGAGCAGGTCTTGATCTTCTTCGTAATAGTTGAAAAGCTGGGTCTTTTGCACACGCTCCATCATCACCTCGTTGGAGCGGAGGGCGGTCGCAAAATAGGTCAGGCTTTTTTGGTATTTAAGCAGTTCAAGCAGTTCGCGGTTTTGCGTGGATTTTTGCAGCCGGTCTTCCACCATTTCAGTGGCGCGATTGATCTCGCGCAGCAGGTTCAGGTAGCGGACCGCAGTTTCAAGGAAGATATAAAGGGCGAGACGATATCGTTTGCCTGTTTTTAGGTAGCGGTGTTTGCCGGTAATCAGAGGTTTGAAGATATCGCTTTCGTAGCGACAAACAGTTATGATCTTGCTGCCGAGGATCATGATGCCAAGAGGCACAGTGATATAAGGGATGTCACTTTCGGGCTGTTGCATGGGAATACGAAGCAGGATGAAGGTGTATTCTTCATCGCGCTCCATACGTGCCATTTCATCCTGGTCGAGGGAATAATTAATGTAGTCCATGTCCATCCCCCAGTTGATGAGTTTTTCAACCTCTTCGGCTGTTGGGTCAACAGCATTGACCCATGCACCGTTTGCGATCATTTCAAGTGTTTCCAGCCCTTGTTCTGTGGTTTTGTAAATGCTCAGCATGGCAGCCTCCTGCGTGATGTCACATCACGCAGAGGCGCATGCACACCTACGTGATGATGGTACTTGAATTAAACACGTCTCTTCCACCCATACTGGGCGGGTTATTATCTGAAGAACTAAGGTCACTCTCGTCTGTGTTGTACATTGTTTCCTTGCCTTTGCGGCTGGTTTATTTTACGCCCGTTATTTGAATTAGGGAATGGAAAATGATAAATAATGGGATGGGGTTATTTGGGGAAGAAAAATTCGGTGGAGAAGGTGGAATGAAGATCGGATGTGATTTCAATGGCGAAGGACAGGGCGGGTGATTTTTGCCCATAAAAGCGTGATACCCAGCCTTCGTAGGGATGCGTTTCACGGTAACCGTATATTAATTCGCCTGCGCGAACGATTGAAATCCCTGAATGAGACGTGTGTGATGAAGAATGAGCGGAGATGGTAACGCGAATCAAGCCATGGGGGGAGGCGAGTTTTAGGCTGACGGCTGATTCGTGTTCTTCGAGTTCCCATGGGTAATCTGGAAGGAGCCAGTGCAGGCAATAAGTGTGTGAGGCACGGCGGGGAGAGGTCAGCCTGTCTTCGATGCGCCAACACTCATTCTGATAGACTGTCACCGTGCGTTCGTGTTTTACCCTGCCATAGCCGCAATGATGAGCTTGAATGCGCCCCAGAATATTTTCGTCGGTCTCGATTATATTTTTGATGTGGGCATTTGCCCAATCCAGCACAAGAAAGCGTCCCGCGCGGGTCATTTGGTCACGACCATCCACTGTGACTGTATTATGAACGCGGGTTGTCACGAGGGGATTATCCCAGGGCGGTTGGGCATTGTACAAAAAGGTTCCTGCATCCTGGGTGATGTTCAATCCGCGCCACCAGAGGTCCAGGCTTAATTGATCCATGTGCGAAAGGCGGCTCTTGAAATGGGAGGCGCGCAGGTATGCCCATGAATTTTGTCCACGCAGGTTTTCGGTGAGGTAGGCGCTTGAATCAACCACACGTGCAGCAGGCTTGAGGCCAAACCAGAGGGACATCTCATCCCAAATTCCGGCCGTCAATCCTGTCCGTAAAAAGGCACGTGCAGCGGCTTGCACGGTGGGGCGATAATCTTCATATACCGAAGAACTTAATGGGAAGATCAAGGCTCCGTCATTGGCTCCGAGGTTGGGGGCGAGTCCTGAAGAATTATCGAGGACCGAGAAAAGCCAGTGGGCAGAACGTCCGATCGCCTGTGAAGTTTTGAGGGGCAAGACATCCTGTTTGATGAGATTGATCCAAAGAGCAGTCTGTAATATCAGACGATGATAGTTGGTGCTATGTTGAATGTATTCGCCATAGCCGCCAATTTGATTCTGAAATGACCAGTTGAGCCACTTCCAACCGAGTTTGCGCCAATATTGATCGTTAAAAAACAGCCCTGCTGTATAAAGCGCAGCAGCTTCGGTAACGAGGTGATTATTATTTTGTGAACGCGCATAAATGAGTGTTGGCGGGATCCTCATCGCGTGCTGAAAAATGGAGGCTAAGAGCTGCGAGCTGTGATTTTCTTTTTGTGTGTTTGAAAAAACATGCGCGCACCAGACAAGACTCATCAACCGAATGGCAACCTCCTGTCCGTTCATCCAGTGTGGGCCAAGGTTTGCGGGATTGTTTTGCGTGAACGCTTCGAAGTATTTCCAAAATGTCCGGGGGTAGCGTTCATCCTGTGTTAACTGATATGCGCGTCCGAGAGTGAATGCCCAGCCGAAGCGGGCGGGTTCCCAGATGTATTTTATGTCAAAGGTCAAAGGTCGAAGGACAATTTTACCGGTTTCAAAATCTGTCCAGTGGGCAAGTTTCCAATCACCTGTAAGATCGATATCCACAAGTTCCGCCCCGAACAGCCGAAATTTACCGTTGACGATTTCGTCTGCTTCTTTGAGAAGGTATGCTTTTCCTTCTTCGCCAAGGATTTGGGAAAGTTGTTCGCGTGAGGGGAGAGAGAAAAGGCGCGAGGAGTAAGCAGGTATGAGACCAGGGTGGGCGGCGGGCGTCACCCGTTTGTAGTGTCCTGTGAGCAAGCCGAATTTATACACCGCGTACAGTACCAGCGGACGGAGTCCCAACTGGAACAGGAATTTGAGGCTGATAAGAAATTTGGATTTCATTTAATGAATACGATTCAGGTAGGCAAGGGCGTGGAATAATACAGCAACCTGCAAGCCATTGAGGAATTCCCCGCGCTTTGTCATGGCGATCAATTCATCCAGCGGGATGGGGTGTACTTCAATATCCTCGGCATCATCGAGCCTTTGAATATCTGTTTTTTCGGCATCGTAAGCCAGGTACGCATACATTAGATTAGTTTGAAGCGCAGGATTTGGATAAAACTTTCCAACCTCGATCAGGTTCGAGGTTGTGTACCCGGTTTCTTCAGCGAGTTCGCGCTGCGCCCCATCCAGCGGATCTTCTCCATCATCCACCACGCCGCCAGGAAACTCCCAAAAGGCATCCTGCGCCCCGTGCCGATATTGTTTGATCAGCACAACATCCTGATTTTTCGTGAGAGCCAAAACAGCCGCCCAACTACGAAATTCAAGAGCGGTCGCTTCAAAGATCTTTCCGTTTGGTAATTCGCATTGATCGAATCGATATCTTGGACGCAGGTAATTGGATTTCAGGATTTTCCAGGGTTTAAGTGCCATGGTTTTTTAAGAGTCTCCAGATCTGATTATTCTTTTGGCCGCATGGTTGATTTCATCCAAAGATCGACCTTTGATTTTTTTTCATCGTCCTTGAATCTTCCACGCTTCGGCTCGTCTTTTGAGAAGTCAATATAAGATGGCTTCCAATACCGAGCCTCTTTGCCCGTTCATATAAGGACATGGGCGTCAGCCTGTAGGTGGCGGCAGCAAAGGATGCGTGAGGCTTGGGCTGCTCCGGAGCAGGGGGCGGAGTGTGGCAATCATACACTGAGGAGACGCCTTGTCATAGGGCCGGTTTCTGAAGCTTGTATTGGAAAATTGAAGTAGAATTCGCACTTGATGTAATTATTTCGAGAATTAAAAAGGATTAGCCATGGAAGAAATGATTGAAAAACTCGCTGCCAGGATCGCTGTTGAAATTCTCAAACAACCCAGGCGCACGATCCGCCCGGATGAAGCCTTGATCTCCAGCGGCTTGATCGACTCATTCAGCCTGATGGATCTAAGTTTGCTCGTCGAAAATAATTTTGGCGTGAGAATTGAAGATACTGAACTCAATGCTGAAACATTTGATACTTTGGAACAACTTGCTCAACTGATTAATGGGCGCAAATGATCAATGGATCTGTCCTGGAAAAAAATAAAATGTCCACACTCGCGCACTTCGTCCACAAAAATTATCAGGAAAATCCCCATAAGACAGCCATTATCCTCCAGCATGCAGGACAGGAGGATATCGCCATTTCCCATCATGATCTGGTTGCGGGGTCGGCGCGATACGCGGGATTATATGCCCGCGCAGAGATCCAGCCGGGCGAAGTGGTCGTGCTTATTTTGCAACATGGCGCTGACTTGATCTATGCTTTTTGGGGCGCAATTTTCCATGGCGCGATCCCTTCGATCATGCCATTCCTGACCGAGAAACTGTCCCCGGAGCGTTATCGCCTTGACTTATCTGCCTTAATTTCAGTGACTCAGCCTGCAGCTATTGTCACATATCCTGAGTTTGAGGCGGATGTTCGATCAGCTTTGAAACCCGGCGATCTTGTGCGCGGAATTTTACTTACGAGCCAACTGGGAGAACAGGCAGAACCTGATCCAAGCCAAATGAGTGGATTTCAGCGTACTCCGGAAGAAATAGTCCTGCTGCAACATTCGTCGGGGACAACAGGTTTGCAGAAAGGCGTTGCGCTTTCGCACCAGGCTGTGCTTAATCAACTTGAGGCATACACGCGCGCGCTTGATCTTGCCAATGATGATGTTCTTGTTTCCTGGCTTCCGCTTTATCATGATATGGGATTGATCGCCGGTTTTCTCATGCCCATCCTGTCAGGTATTACGCTTGTATTGATCTCTCCATTTGACTGGGTGCGCGCGCC
>JAIFNG010000035.1 GCA_020047815.1 Anaerolinea sp. | reverse complement strand
CGCTGCCTGCAACCACATGGTAGAGCAAAATATCGGTCAACTTCTGTTTGTTTTCTGGTTTGAGCAATTCGTCAACTGTGCCAGCGGGCAAAGCGGAAAACGCATCATCGGTGGGGGCAAAAACTGTGAAAGGACCTTCACCCTTGAGCGTGTCAACCAACTCGGCAGCCGTGACTGCGGCGACCAGGGTTGTGAAGCGCCCGTCAGCAACAGCGGTGTCTACGATGTCTTTGAGCATCGGCTCAGGGGTTGCAGTGGGCTCGGGGATCGGTGTATTGGTCGGAGCGGGAGGAGGGGTGGCTGCGGGGGCGCAAGCTGCCATAACGAGGGAGGCAACTACAACTAACATTGTGAATACTGATAAGCGTTTCATTTTTTCTACATTTCTAATGTTGAATATTATTTGTACATGTTTTGTACATTTATTGTACATATTTTATCCACTTTGTCCAGGTTGTCAATAGACCAATCTACTCTCTAATAAAACACTTATTTTAGGTTCCTCCAAGGGAATTTTCCCCCATTCATAAAAAAAGGACGGCGCCTTCGCCGTCCCAAATTCAATCCATATCAGTCAAACAGATTCTAGAACCATTTGAGCGTAGCGCTGCCTGCCAGCAGGAACAACCACTGCGGAAAAAAACTCAGTCCGACCGTGGCAATGGCAGTGACTGCGGTGGTGATATCCAGCCAGGTTTCGCGTTCAATGACCGGGTCACCTTCACGCATGTACATGTTGACGACGATCCGTAAATAGTAATATGCCGAAACCAGCGAGGTAAGCACGCCGATGATGGCAAGACCCGAATATCCCCCGGCAATGACAGCGCGAAAAAGATAGAACTTGCCGACCATTCCCAATGTGGGCGGGAATCCGATCAGAGAGAGCATAAAAACGGTCATGGCGGCGGCAAGGGCGGGATATTTTTTAGCCAGTCCTGCATAATCTGAGATCCCAAGTCCTGCGCCTTCAAATTTTTCAAGTGCGATCACAACGCCCCACACACCAAAATTCGTCACAACATAGGAGAAAAGATAGAACAAACCGGCAGCGATCGAGACAGGCATCACTTCCTTATTCCCGTACGGGACAAAAGCCATCAGGATGTAACCCGCGTGGGCAATGCTCGAATAGGCCAACATGCGCTTGATATTGGTCTGTGAAATGGCAGTGAGATTACCAACGATCATGGTAATTGCGGCGAGTACCCAGAGAACCTCGGTAATGTCAACAGAGGGGGTTGGAAATGCAGTGGCAAAGACGCGCCATAAGGCGGCAAAGCCCGCGATCTTCGCACCGGACGCCATGAACGCTGTCACGGCTGTTGGTGAGCCTTGATATACGTCGGGAGTCCACATATGGAAGGGGACGGCAGCAACCTTGAAACCGAATCCGATGAGGAGGAGAGCAGACCCGATGGTAAGGAGCAAGCTCGGGCTTGCTCCGAAAATTATACTCAGAGATGTGGTGCCCGTCGCCCCAAAAACCAACGCTGTACCGTAGACAATAAATCCAGTGGCAAATGCACCAAGAAGGAAGTACTTTAAACCCGCTTCCTCTGACCGCAGATCAGGACGGGCAAAAGCGGCAAGCACATACAGCGGAATGGATAGTAGTTCAAGCGCAAGGAAGACGATGATGAGGTCTGAAGCCTGGGTCATGAGCATCATACCCGTCACACTAAAAAGCATCAGGGTATAGTATTCGCCGCGTTCAAGTCCCATACGTTTAATGTAACCGTAGGCGAGTGCAATTCCAAGCAGCCCGCTGAGGAGGATAAGTGAACTCGTAAAAATGGAGAAACCGTCAAGAATCACCATGCCATTGAAGCTTGTGCCCTGATGCCCTGTTTGTGCAATGGTAAATCCCAGCACAACAACCAGCCCCAACGCTGCAAGAAATGCTGTGATTCCTTTGCGCTCCTTCGGAATGAAGAGGTCAGCCAGCAAAAGTACACACGCCCAGGCGATGAGAATGGTCAGCGGAAGAATGATGAAAAAGTCTTTATAGTCAAGTTGCATAAGGGTAACTCTCTTTTTAGCGATCAGCTAAAAAACAGCTATCAATCGCTAATAACCGATCAGCAGTTTCTCAACAGCGGGAGCCATCAAATTGAAGAAAGGGGCAGGGTAGAGACCGATCCAGAACATGAAGGCCAGCAAGGGGGCAACGGTTAGTATCTCACGCCAGTTGAGGTCTCTGAGATTATGTGCCCGGGTGATCTCGCCCGCCGGTCCGAGGAACATTTTCTGGAACATGTAAAGGATGTAGATCGCTGCCATGATGACACCGATGGCAGATATGCCCGCATACCAGGGACTGCCAATCGCCTTTGAACCAAATGCGCCAAGCAGAATGGTGAATTCACCTACAAAGCCGTTGAGTCCGGGCAAGCCCATGGACGAGAGCGCGGAAATGAGCATGATCGTGCCGAAGACCGGCATGATTTTCCACAAGCCGCCATAAACCTTGATCTCCCGTGTGTGCGTCTGTTCGTAGACCATGCCGATGAGAAGGAACAACGCGCCGGTGCTGAGACCGTGATTGACCATTTGCAGGATCGCGCCCGAGATGCCTTGAGCGTTCAGCGCAAATAAACCCAGCATAACAAAGCCAAGATGACTGACCGATGAATATGCGACCAGTTTTTTTACATCCGCCTGGGCATAGGAAACCGCCGCGCCATATATAATGCCAATGGTCGCCAGGAGCGCGATCCATGGGGCGGATTGGAGGGTGGCACTCGGGAAGAGCGGAATATTGAAGCGTAGGAAACCATACGTTCCCATTTTGAGCAGAACACCCGCAAGGATCACAGAACCCGCAGTTGGCGCTTCGACGTGGGCATCGGGCAACCAGGAATGCAGGGGCCACATTGGGACTTTGATGGCGAAGGCGGCGGCAAAGGCAATGAAGAGCCACATTTGCACATTTTCAGGAATACCGCCCTGTGCGATCAGTTCAGGCAACGAAAAAGTTTTGCCTTGATTCCCAAGCCAGATAATGGCAAGCAGCATCAAAATGGAGCCTGCCATGGTGTACAGGAAAAACTTGACCGCAGCATAAATACGTCGCGGACCGCCCCACAAGCCGATCAGAAAGTACATTGGCACAAGGGTAAATTCCCAGAAGATGTAAAACAGGAAAAGATCCTGGGCCAGGAAGACACCCATCATACCCACTTCCAACAACAGGAAGAAAATCATAAAATCCTTGACGCGATCCTCCACAGCAGTCCATGTGGAGAGAACGGAGATCGGCGTGAGAAAGGCGGTGAGCAAAACAAGCAAAATGCTCAAGCCATCAACAGCAAGATAATAATAAATATTCCAGCCCGCTACGTTGATCCACGCATACCTGGCTTCCAATTGCAGGTCAGGATTGGAACTTGTGAAGAGAGTCAGCACCCAAAGAGAAATGCCAAACGTGATCAGGGTTGTGGCCATTGCGACCCAACGAATGGCGTTCTTTGCATCGGATTTCATAAAAAGAATCACGAGCACGCCCATAAGCGGGAAGAAGGTCAGAAGAGTAAGGGGTTGTAAAAGAAATTCCATGTTCCATCCTCAAATGCAAAATCATCGAAGGCCCAAGGTCTGACGTTTGACCTTTGACTTATTTAAATATGAGATATCCCAAGATCAAAACGGCGCCCAACATTACAGCCAGTGCGTATGAGCGGACAAAACCATTTTGCAATTTACGCATTTTTTCAGAGAGCCATTGTGCAGCCGTTCCGAGCCAGTTGGCAAAAGCATCGATGCCCCTTTGATCGGTATAACGATCGAGTGCAACTTCACTCAGCCAGTTATAAGTTCCCAAAATGACCGTGTCATGCACAAAGTCATGCCAGAAGCGCCAGTCGATCACATCCGCAACGAATTGCGAGAGTCTCCTGAATGGATCAATGATGACTGCAAAATATCCTTCATCCACAAACCATTTATTTTCCATGCCTGTAAAGACGAACCCAAGCGGTTGTTTGAGCGGGTCAACCTGGCCTGCCTTGAGCGGGTTGCGTCCATAGACCAGCCAGGAAATCAGGATCGCAGTCAAAGCCAACGCTGTGGAGACCCCTGCGATCGTCAAATCCAAGGGAAGGGATTCGCTTTCGCCAAGAGTATATGCGAGCCAATGACCGAGATCGTGAAAGCCCTCAAAGGGAAGATTCAATGCGCCGCCTGCCACTGATAATAATGCCAGTACAACGAGGGGCAGGGTCATAACCTTTGGGCTTTCTTCCGCGTGCACAGCTGCGACGTGCCGCGGCTCGCCGAAGAATACCAGCCAGATTTGCCTCCCCATATAAAAGGCGGTAAAGAACGCAGCAATAGACAACAGCCAATAAACACCTGTGAAATGCAGGCTGGCATCCAAAAGAATTTCATCTTTTGACCAGAATCCTGCAAATGGAAAAATCCCCGCCAACGCCAACGTGCCAATGATGTAAAGCCAAAATGTGACAGGCATGGTCTTGCGGAGCCCGCCCATGTTACGCATGTCTCCCGGGTCGAACACTTCGACAGGCTGAGTATGAGCTACTTCCTTCTTTTTCTTCCTGCCTTTATCTCCATGATGCACATGTGCCTCGCCATAATGGTGTCCGCGTTCAAGCCCAAGGATCACCGAACCGGCCGAGAGAAAGAGCAGGGCCTTGAAGAAGGCGTGCGTGATGAGGTGGAACATCCCTGCCGTATATGCGCCCATCCCGACCGCGGCAACCATAAAACCAAGTTGTGAAATCGTGGAGTACGCCAGCACCTTCTTAATGTCGTATTGACCCACCGCAATTGTCGCGGCAAAGAGCGCGGTGACCGCGCCAGTCATCGCAACCAGATATTGCGCAGCGGGAGCCGTTGTGTAAATTGGGGCAGAACGAGCAACTAGATAAACACCCGCTGTCACCATCGTCGCAGCATGGATCAAGGCCGAGACCGGTGTGGGACCCGCCATGGCATCCGGCAGCCAAATATAAAGGGGGATCTGTGCTGATTTGCCCGCCACCCCTAAAAGCAGAAAAAGGGTGATTGCCACAGTCAGGGGAGAATTGATCACAGACAACGAGCGGGCACCTGCAAATACCTCATCAAATTGAAGGGAGTTGAAATTCCAAAATATCAGGAATACCGCGATCAAAAAACCAAAGTCGCCAATACGGTTGACAATAAAAGCCTTGTTACCTGCATCAGAATTTGCCCAGGATGGACGTCCAAGTGTATCCATCTCATGCCAAAAACCGATCAACAGAAAGGAGCAAAGCCCCACACCTTCCCAGCCGACAAAAAGCATCAAGTACGAGTCGCCGCTGACAAGGACCATCATTGCCATGATAAACAGGTTGAGGAAGATGAAGAAGCGGGCATAACGCCCTTCGTCATGTTTGAAGCGCACATCCTCATGCATGTAACCAATGGCATAGATGTGGATGAGCGTGCCCACACCTGAAACGACCAGCATCATCGTGGTCGAGAGTGAATCGATGCGAAAGGTCCAATCAAGGTTAAGCGTGCCAATGTGGATCCACTCAGCCAGACGCCAACGCAGCACTTCGCCATGATTGATCGAGACTGAATAAGCCAACAGCACCGAAACGACAAATGCCGCTCCCGATGCAAGGCTTGCCACTGTACCGATCAACTTTTCGCTCCACCGTCTGCCAAAGACCAGATTGAGCAACAAGCCTGTCAGAGGCGCAAAGACCAGCCACGGGGCGAGGAAGGAAAATCCGCCAACTACTGTTTCACTTAAGTGCATAAATTTCTCCGTAATTAGCTACCGGCAATTCGTAATACCCAGTTACGCTTTACTTTCATCCCTTCAAGGAATTCATCTCATCAATATTAATATTCTTCTTGGTCTTAAAAATTTCAACGATCAACGCGAGACCCACAGCTACTTCTGCAGCGGCGACGGCGATGACAAAAAACACAAATATTTGTCCCGTGTAAAACGATTGTTGCCCTGTAATTTCGTAGTAACGTCCAAAGGCTACAAAGGCAAGGTTTGCAGCGTTAAGCATCAACTCGATGGACATAAAAATAATCAACGGGTTGCGGCGGATCAGCACGCCCAGCGCGCCAATGGTGAACAGGATGGCTGAAAGGACAATGTAATAGTCTACTGGGATCATGATCTATGTCCTGCCTTTTGTCGATTTGCAAGCACGATCACGCCCACCATCGCGACCAGCAGCAGAATGGAGGTGATCTCAAACGGCAAAAGGAACTGATTAAAAAGCGTCATTGCCATCTCACGCAGACTCTCCATTGAGTTCGCAGCGATATCGGGTGTGGTAATGACTGTATTCAGGCGCGCGCGTGCAAAGACAAGATAGATCGACTCCACAGCCAAAGTCACTGCCAGGATGAATGCCAGGGGTCTCTGCCAGGGCAGCGCTTGAGGCGATGGAGCCATGCTTTCCGCGCCGAGCAGCATGATCACAAAAAGGAACAGGACCATGATCGCACCCGCATAGACCGTGATCTGCGACATGGCAATGAACGGCGCGCCAAGCATCAAATAGAAGACTGCCACGGTCACGAAGTTCAGCACGAGGAACAAAGCCGAATAGATCGCATTACGGCTAAACGCCATTCCAAGTGCGCTTGAAACGGCAACCAGGGAAAGAACAAGAAAGACAATCAGCTCAGAAGTCATGGGCAACCTTGGGGGTGATTAGGCAATCGGGCGATCAGGAGGGAGTGCTTTTATTTCCCGATCATCCATACCGGTTTCCTATTTACCTAATCCATAAGCACTGGGATTTTGCATTTCGGGCACCGAGCGCGTGAACGCACCTGCTTCCACTTTACGCGGGGTAGTCAGATCTTCAGCTGGGGCAGGCTCAAGCAGGGTATCTTTGGTATAGATCGCATCGCGTCTATCGGTGAAGGAAAGCTCATAATTATCGCCGAGGACAATGGCTTCGGTCGGACAGGCGTCTTCACAGAAACCACAATAGATGCAGCGCAGCATATTAATTTCGTACGTCGAAGCGTACCGCTGCCCGGGCGAGAATCGTTTTTCGTCCGTATTCTCGGAAGCTTCAACGAAGATCGCATCCGAAGGGCAGGCAGCAGCACAGAGAGAACACCCGATGCATTTTTCGAGTCCATTTTCATAGCGCTTCAACACATGACGTCCACGGAAGCGCGGATGGACCGCCCGCTTTTCTTCGGGATATTGAACGGTGACTGTTTTTTCAAATAAAAATGAACGGAGCGTCTCAGCCAATCCGCGTCCAAGTTCAATAACGGGTTCAAACACGCCCATTGGATTTTCTCCTCAAGTCACGATAAATAAACGCCACCGCAACCAATGCGCTGAAAATGGAAAGTACGGGGATGCCATACAGATAAAGTTGGTTATGAAGTTCCTGCGCCAGTAAATACCCCGCGGCAGTGATGAACGCGGTCACAAAGGAAAGCGGCAAAAGCACCTTCCAGCCAAAAGCCATCAAGCGGTCATAGCGGATGCGGGGCCAGGTGGCGCGGATCCAGATCATGCCAAACAGCAGGACGATAACTTTCAACAACAAATAAACAGGACCGAGGAACCAGGCACGATCCACACTGAGAAAGGTATCTTTCAGGAACCAGATCTCACGATAGCCGCCGAAGAACAACGTCGCTGCGATCATGGAAATCACGATCATCTTTTGATATTCAGCCATGAAAAACAATGCAAACTTCATCCCTGAATATTCCGAGTGATAGCCTGCGGTCAATTCCTGCTCGGCTTCCGGCATGTCAAACGGGGCGCGGTTGACTTCCGCCAGAGTGACGATCAAAAAAATGAACGCGCCAACGGGTTGAATCACCGCAAACCACATTCCACTTTGCGCGTTGACAATATCCACCAGATTCATGGAATCCCCCATGACGACTGCAATTGCAAAGCACAGCCCCAGTGAAAGTTCATACGAGATCATTTGCGCCGAGGCACGCACTGCGCCAAGCATGGCGTACTTGTTGTTGCTTGACCAGCCCGCCAGCACGATGCCATAGACTGCGATGGATGCAATGGACATCAAATACAGAACGCCGACATTCAAATTCGCAACATGCAAAGTAATGCTGCGCCCAAAAAACATGAAAGATGTTCCAAACGGTATCACGGCGGCGAGCACAAGGGAAGGCACAACCGTCAGGATTGGCGCAAGTATAAAGACCACCTTATAAACATGCGACGGCGTCAACTCCTCTTTAAAGATCAACTTGACCGCATCCGCGATCGGCTGCAGTAAGCCCTGAAAACCAGCGCGGTTCGGTCCTACGCGTACCTGCATCCGAGCCAGCGCACGGCGTTCATACCAGGTCAGGTAGGCAAAGCCCACCAATAGGATCAGGCAGAGCACAAGTCCTTTAATTACCCATTCAAGCCAGAAAGTCCAATCCATCACTTCACCTTCGCCACAACTGGCTCACGAATTGTCAGCCCCATGCTTCTTGGAACAAGCGTAACGCCGGTCGAGATCGAGTCATCGATCTTCACCGTGACTTCGGCACTTACGCCATCGAACTTGATCTTCGCACGCGCCCCCGCTTCCAGACCGAGTTCACCCGCAGTCAATGGATGCAAGGTGATCGCCGCTTCACCAACACGCTGGTCAAGCAATTGCGTGGGGTTGACGGTCACGCCACGATCATACAATTTGTTGACAGGTACAGCCAGCAGTTCATTTTCTTTGGGACGAAGAGCCGCTTCCTTCCTAACCTTTGAGATATGTACCGCAGCCCCCGTTTGGGCGGATGGGACGAGCTGTATCCCCAGGCCCTGCGTGTTCTGATAAGTCGTACCACCGTAATACAAATCACCGCGCCCAACGATGGGAAATTGACCATGGACCATGGCAAGTTTTTCATAACTTAGGTCTGCAAAGGCATCCAGTGAATTCACCAGAATATCAAACACAACAGACACCGATGAACCTTCAAGAATAACACCCATTCCTTTGGCGATCTGCGCGGTAATGGAAAAATCGGGCTTTGAGTCACCTTTCGCCGGCACTACCGCATAAAATCTCTGTACACGGCGCTCGCCTGATGTGAAGGTACCCTCGCGTTCCGTGTAAGCCTGTGCTGGGAAAACCACATCCGCAATTTCCGTCGTTGCGGTTTCAAGAATATCCTGCACCGCCACGAACTTTGCGCCCCTGAGCGCCTTCGCCAGGGCAGGGTCATCCCCCACAGGATCAGATCCGACGATGTAAACAACCTTGCCCTTGAGTGCCTTCTCGAGATCAGGCTCGGGATGGAAACCAACTTCCCACGCACCCTGGTCGTTGACTCTCTGCCAGACACCCACCAAGCCGTTGTTCGGCTTGCCGATATGACCTGTCTCTTTCAAAAGTATGCCGCAGGCAGAGGCAAGGCCGGATGAGCCATGAAAGCCAAGTCCCTCGTTGCCATAAAATACAATGGCATTTTTCGCTTTCGCAAACTCATCGGAAATTTTTGTTTTCCTGCCAAAATCATTGATCGTCTTGACTTCATCGCCATATGCATAGCGGATGACATATTTCGCAAATTTATCCAGTTTGGTCTCGCGCGGATTGGCAACAATGAGGGTTGCGCCACGGTCCGCAGCCTGCTTGACGCGCAGCCACCAAATAGGCGCTTCCTGATACAGATCCGAAGCCACCACGAGGATGGCATCGCCCCTGCCCATCGTGCCAATGTTCGTGCCCTGCCCCACACCCACCAGGGATGTAATGTCACCCCCGCCCATGTCGGAATATAAAATTGCTCTGCCGCCCGCGGTATCTGCCAGCGATTTCAAGTTGAACAGGTCTTCGTTTGCCAGCCGTCCTGATGCCAGCACAACGAAATCCTTCTTGAATTTCACAAAATTCTCCGCAGCAAGGTTTACAGCAGTACTCCATGAAGCACGTGCCAGTTTTTCATCTTTTCTGACAAGCGGCCTGGTAAGGCGTTTTTTACTTTCGGTGAAGTGATAGGCAAAACGTCCCTTATCACACAGCCAAATCTCATTCACCTCTTCATTCTGGCGCGGCATGACACGCTTGACAACAATCTCGCCTGCAGACCGGGCTTCGCGGCGTGTGTTGATCGTGGTATTGCAGCCAACCGGACATTGTGTACAAATCGAAGCCTGTGCCTTGAGCTCCCATGGGCGTGCGCCAAAACGGAAGTCTGCCGTGGTTAACGCACCAACAGGACAGATGTCGGTGGTATTGCCTGAGAAAACAGAATCAAACCCGGGGGTGGATAAAGAAACGATCTGGGTGTTTCGCCCACGTTCGTCAAATCCCAAAACGGCTTCACCCGCCACTTCATCCTGAAAGCGGATACAGCGTGCGCATTGAATACAGCGTTCACGGTCAAGCCAGATCAACTCGCCGAGGGGAACCTGTTTTTCAAGATGGTTTTTCTCATCATAAATGAAGCGGCTGCGGCCCGGTCCAAACGCCATCGTCAAATTTTGCAGTGGGCATTCACCACCCTTGTCACAGACGGGACAATCCAGCGGATGTGAAGTGAGCAGGAATTCAATCGTGCCCCGCTGACCTTCCTTCGCCTTATCAGAGATCGTCATCACCACCATGCCTTCCGAGACGCGATTGGTGCAAGCGGCTTCAAGTTTGGGCATGAACTGGATTTTTGGCAGACCATTATCCATCACGACCTGGCCCGTGGCACGATCCAGCATCGGGCGTCCGATCTCCACCAGGCACATGCGGCACATGCCAACAGGTTCAAGTTTGGGGTGATGACAAAAAACAGGGATATCTATCCCCACCGACTTGGCGGCATCGACCACTGTCATACCCTCAGGTACGACGGCTTGTTTTCCATCAATTGTTAGTGTAACTAGTTTACTCATCCATGCTCCAACTAATCCTGAAATTCTTCTCTTTCCATACCAGCCAATTTGAGAATTTGAGCAAAATTCCCTTAGGCAGGTCTTTCCGATGATAAGGAACTACAACTCTTGCACTGGCTTCAGGATGAAAATATATCCGCTGGTCGTTTTTGCTCCTGTCACAAACAAGGCTTTTCTTTTCAAAATTTATTTTCAAAGACTTCGTTTTCCATCGCTAATAAACCTTCAAAAAAAGTTCAATGACATCCTTCGTCATGCTCATTCGGCCATATCAATATTTCACCAAATGCCATGCCGTCCTCCAGTCTTAACACCCTTACACTTTGACCGCTTTCTTGAAATCCTGCGGAAATCTTTCTATGCCGGTTACCACAGCCATCGTGGAAAATTCGCCCAACGCGCACAGGCACTTGCCCTGCATTTGCTTCGCCACATTGAGCAACAGGTCTACATCGTCCTCCGTCCCCTCTCCAGAACGAATTCGTTTCGTGATGTTTTGCATCCAGTACGTGCCTTCCCGGCAGGGCGTACATTTACCACAGGACTCATGCTTAAAGAAATGTACCGTCTTGTTGATGATCCAAGCCACGCTGACGGTGTCGTCAATCACGATCACCGAAGCCGACCCGAGTTCCGAGCCAAGCGTACGGACACTGGCATAGTCCATGGGCGTATCAAGGACTTTGTCGTCCACCACGATCAAGGAAGACGATGCGCCCGCAGGCATGATCGCTTTCACAGGCCTGCCATCCAAAATCCCGCCGCCATGTTCATAGATCAACTGGCGGAAAGTGGTGCCGAATGGCAGTTCATAATTCCCTGGCTTGCGCACGCGGCCTGAAAGCGAAAAGATCTTCACGCCCGTACTGTCAGCAGTACCCATCCTTTTGTACCAGTCTGCGCCGTTCGCCATGATCATGGGAACATTGGTGAAGGTTTCAACATTATTGATGATGGTCGGTTTGCCGTACAAACCAACCGAAGGCGGGAATGGCGGGCGCACCCGCGGCTGCCCACGCCTGCCTTCAAGAGATTCGAGCAGGGCGGTCTCTTCGCCACAGATATAAGCCCCTGCGCCAAGATGGGTGTGAATTTTCAACGAATAATCGTTGCCGAAAAGATTCTCACCCAAATAACCAGCCTCTTCCATTTCTGCGATTTTTTCATCCAGCAGAGCAGCCACCTGCCAGGATTCGCCGCGCAGATATATGTAAGCCACCGCTGCGCCGACCGCATAGGAGGAGATTGCCAAGCCTTCCAAAAATTGGAGCGGATTATTTTCCATGATCTCGCGGTCTTTAAATGTACCCGGCTCGGATTCATCCGCGTTGGCAACCACATAATGAGGCCAACCTTTATTATCAATAAAAGACCATTTCATGCCAGTCGGGAATCCCGCACCACCACGGCCGCGCAAACCTGAGTTCTTGACCACGTCGGTCACTTCGTTAGGTTTCATTTTTGTGACAGCATTTTTGAAAGCAACAAAACCCCCATTCTTTTTGTAGACGGCCATCTTGTGGAGGTCAGGAATGTCACGGTGGCGTAAAAGGATATGACTCATTCCTTCACCTCTTTAAGCGCTTCGATCAATTCCAGCGTTTTATCCACTGTCATATTTTCGTGATATTTGATTCCATCCGGTCCCTGGGTCTGGAACACCGGCGCCTTGTCACACCCGGCAAGACAGGTTACAGCTTCAAGGGTTACCAGGCCATCGGCTGTGGTTTCGCCGACCTTGATACCAAGGTTGCCGCACAAATTTTGCAGGAACTCATCTGCGCCGCGCAAGGCACACGGCAGATCGGTACAGACCTGCATGCGATACTTGCCAGCTTTCTCATCATGATAGAGGGTGTAAAAGCCAACGATCGAAGCCACTTCAGTTTCGGTGATCTCCAATATCTGCGCGATCTCCTGCATGGCGGCTTTATTGACAAAACCCTCCCCGCGCTGGGCAAGATAAAGAAGCGGCATGACCGCCGAGCGTTTATGCTCGGGCGGATACTTGGACAGGATCTGTTTTACTTCCTTCGGATGTTTTTTTACAAGGCTCATCTGTCAATATCTCCGAGGACAATATCAATTGATGCGAGAATGGCGACCAGGTCAGCAACCAAATGTCCCTTCACGATATGAGGAAGTACAGACAGGTTGTCAAATGAAGGCGTGCGCAAATGAACGCGCAGGGGCTTGGGTCCGCCGTCCCCTTCAAGCATGAGGGCCAGTTCGCCGCGCGGTGATTCAATTGCGCTGTAAACGGAAGCTCTGGGCGCAGGGAAGCCTTCGGTCCACAGCTTGAAGTGATGGATCAGGGATTCCATACTGACACCGATCTCTGAACGAGGCGGCGGGACAAACTTGCGGTTTTCAGAGCGAACAGGTCCAAACGGCAATTTATTTAAAGCCTGCTCAATGATCTTCAAAGACTCACGAAATTCCTGAATACGCACCAGATAACGAGCGTATGTGTCACCTTCAGTAAGTACAGGCACATTGAAATCATATTGCTCATAACCTGAATACGGGCGTGCCTTACGCAGGTCCCAGTCCACACCTGAAGCGCGCAGGGTGGGTCCGGTTACGCCATAGGATAAGGCGGTGGCTGCATCCAAGAGGCCAAGCCCAAGCATACGGTCCAGAAAGAGCGGGTTTTTCGTCAGCAAAGTCTCATATTCATCGATCCGCTTTGGAAAGATCTTGAGAAACTCGCGCACTGCTTTTTCAAATTCCACAGGCACGTCACGCCACACACCGCCAGGGCGGAAGTAGGTGGTCATCATGCGCTGCCCGGACACCAGTTCAAAAATATCGAGGATTTGTTCTCGCTCGCGGAAACAATACAGGAACATGGACATGGCGGCCAGGTCAAGCCCCACGCTGCCCAGCCACACCAAATGCGATGCGATGCGCTGCAATTCAACCAGAATGACACGCAAAGCCTGTGCGCGCGGGGGAACATCGAGATCGACCAGTTTTTCAACTGCCATCACATAAGCCAGGTTATTGCCCATCGGGTTCATATAGTCGAGGCGGTCGGTCATCACTTCCGCCTTTTGATACGTCTTGGCTTCCATGTTCTTTTCGATGCCCGTGTGCAAGTACCCAATATCGGGAATGCAATTGACAACGATCTCACCATCCAGCTCAAGCAGCAGGCGCAAAACGCCATGCGTGGACGGATGCTGCGGCCCCATATTCAGGAGCATGGTCTCGCCTGTCAGGGCACGCTCTGATACAAGATGTTTAAATTGATCAATACTGACTTCTTCAATCTGGGTCATAACTATTCCTTTGGGCGCGGCTTGTGCAAACCGATCTCATCAAAGTTAAAGGTGAACTGCGGTTCTTCATACCCCAACGGAAAATCTTTTCGAAGCGGATGCCCCTCGGTTCCCTCCGGCATCAAAATGCGGCGCGGGTCTGGGTGACCTTCAAATTCAATGCCGAACATATCGAGAAGTTCACGCTCACGCCAGTTCGCCACGCCATACACTCCGGTGGCAGTCGGGATACGAGGATATGACCCGGCTCCAACCCCGGGGTTATTTCCATTTATCGGGATTCTGAGCTGCAGGGATAGATTTTTGGCGAGTGATGTCAGTTGATAGATCACATGAAAGCGCGGTGAAGTCTGCGGGTAATAATCCACTGCAGTTAATGCCGAAAGCAATTCAAAGTGATGTTCGTCGCGCAACAAAGTCAACACATCCACGATCTGCTCCGGCTTTAAAAATAGATGCACTTCACCGCGAAATTCTTCAAAAGTCGCGTTGAATTTTTGCTGAATATTTTTAACAATAGGTTCCAGTTTTGTATCCATACATTGCTCCACGCCCTCATTCCCTGTCCTTCTCCCGCAGGGGGAAGACTCTGGTGAGGGTGCGTAATTATCCGTACTTTTCAGCCAGGTCCTTGAACTTCTCGCCTTTCACCTTTTCATACAAAGTGAGCACACCATGGATCAAAGCTTCAGGGCGCGGCGGACAGCCCGCCACGTACACATCCACCGGGACAACTTCATCCACACCCTGAAAGATCGCATAGTTATTGAAGACGCCGCCGCACGATGCACAGTCGCCCATTGCAATTACCCACTTCGGCTCGGGCATCTGGTCGTACAACCGGCGGAGGACAGGACCCATTTTCTTCGAAACACGGCCGGCCACAATCATCAGGTCAGACTGACGGGGGCTGGCCCGCATTAACTCCATGCCAAAGCGGCTCATATCGTAGTTCGAAGCCTGCGCAGCCATCATCTCGATCGCGCAGCAAGCCAGACCAAACAACATCGGCCACATGGCATTGGTCCGCGACCAATTAACCACATTTTCCAGCGTGGTAGTAACCACGCCCATATCTCCAAGTTTTTGTTCTACTCCCATTCCAACGCTCCTTTCTTCCAGGCGTATACATAGCCTACCAATAAGATAACGATAAAGACGACCATTTCAAGCAAGCCAAAAATACCCAGTCTGCGGAATGCGATCGCCCAGGGCAAAAAGAATACCACTTCAATATCGAAGAGAATGAAGAGCACAGCGATCAGGTAAAAGCGGACGGGCATGCGTCGTGTTCCTTCCCCATACGGATTCATACCTGATTCATAGGGCGTGGACTTTGCCTCTGTGTTTTTCTTCGGACCCAATAACTCCCCCAAACCTATCGCGGCGAACGCAATGAACGTGGCGACCGCGATCATGACTGCTATGGCAATGTACTCCAACAACATAAACACCTCTTTGGTGTGTGAAATAAGACACTTTTGGTCAAGTATATCATAATGGACTTGCAGGGGCTAGGGAATGTGCCATGTTTCACAAAACACGGAGCAAGAAAATTCCGTAATGTCACATTTGAAAGGTGACCTGCGAAATTTTCTAATCACCCAAATAATCGCGCAGATCACGACTGCGCGCAGGATGTCGCATTTTACGAAGTGCCTTCGCTTCGATCTGGCGCACACGCTCACGGGTAACGTTGAAGTAGTGACTGACCTCTTCAAGCGTATGCTCCTTTCCATCACGCAATCCAAAGCGCAGTTCCAAAACTTCGCGTTCGCGGTCTGAGAGCGACTCCAACGCGTGCTGAACCTGCTCACGGAGCATCTCACGCGCGGCAACATCCATGGGAGAGGGCGCATCTTCGTCTTCAATGAAATCGCCCAGAGAACTGGAATCTTCATCACCCACGGGTCCCTCAAGTGATATGGGTTCCTCGGCGGAGCGCAGAATGCGAGTCACTTTTTGAGTGGCAGTCTCAAAGCGATGCTGTAATTCAGGTTTGAGCGGCTTGTTCTCAGCACGCGCGCGCAGGATCATTTGCACATCAGCAGCAGAAAGGTAACCTATCTCCAAAGCCAATTCTGCCTTGCTTGGATCCCGGCCCAGCGCCTGTGTAAGGTGCCGTTGAGCACGCAAAATACGCGAGATCGATTCAAACAAATGGACGGGGATGCGAATGGTGCGCGCCTGCTCTGCAATTGAACGATTAATGGATTGACGAATCCACCACGTGGCATAGGTACTGAACTTGAAACCGCGGCGCGGATCGAACTTGCCTATGGCGCGCAACAACCCCATGTTGCCTTCCTGGATCAGATCCAATAGCGACATGCCGCGCCCAAGATAGCGCTTGGCAACGCTTACCACCAGCCGCAGGTTCGCACGGATCAGTGCCTGATTGCCTTCCACTGCACGGGCATGCACCGCATCCATTTCGGTGAAAAGGTCCTCGTCAGGCGGCAGGTTGCGAAATAGAGTCCGCCGGGCAGGAAAGGCATGTTGAGTGCGGGCATAAGACACCAGCCACTCCGCATATTTAAACGGGAGCAGGTATAAGCCAAGAAATACACAGTAGGCATGGCGGACAAGACCGCCCCAAAGATGATCCACACCCCAATGGCCGTTATCCAAATAAGCCCGAAAATAAGAGGGGGAATCAAATTGCCAGCCGGCATGCAGCGACTGGGCTTCGGCGATCATCAAGGCAAGATTGGGGAGTTCCTGGTCCAGTTGCTCGGCATCCTCGATGAGCCGCTCCCACGAAGTTAGCATTTCCAAAAGCAAAGAATGATAAATGGAGGAAGCCTGTGAAACACCTTTGCGCTGTTTCAAATTCCGAAGCGCGGTAATGTGGCGGTCTGCTTCGCTCAATGTGGCAAGCCGGAACTCACTGTCAGAATCAAGCAGTTTCACCTGTCCGATCTCGCGCAGGTACAAGCGCACGGGATCTTCAGAAAGTTCCGCCGCAAGTTCATGCGAACGCAACGGCAAAATTTCATCGCTATCCTCCTCCTCCTGCTGCGCGAATAGGGATTCATCGGGCTCAATGATCTCGTCCGCCACCGTATCAAGGGATTGTTCATCGTCTACCAGGGGATATAAAATGGCATCCACTGGCAGTTCGAGAGCTGCAGCCTTTGATGTGCGGGCAGATACCTGCACCTTTGCCTTCGGCTTTTGTTTTGGCTTTCCTTTGGTTCCGGGTTTTAATTTTGCGGGCATGGGTTCCCTTTTTAATAAAATACGCGGAGCGAAACAGCTCTGCATTTGGAATTGGAATTTCCAAATGCCAATTATTACTACCGCTTCGAAGACAACTTTCTCTTTGCCTGATCCAGACTATTGAGCAGTTTTGTTAATTGCACAGCCTGCTCCTGGTATATTTTTATGTTGCCGCCGCCCTGTTGTTGTTCCTCCTCCTGAAAAAAACGCAACTGATTTATGTTTGCCATTGCATATACACGGCGCAAATCCAGAAGACGCGACAACAGCTCATCAAGCAATTTATCCTCCACAGGATCAAGCTGCTCTGTTTCTGCGAGCAAATCTTTTGAAAGGCTGCTGATCGTTTCAGGTAAATGGCTCATCAAATAATGCTGATGATCCTTCTCATCCTGCTCCACAGCCAGACGAATTACGCCAAACACCAGTTGATGGTCAGTATACTCGAAATCCTCCACCGCCAAAGCGCTCAAGCCAAACTCCTGCAACTTGCGGTCCAGGCGGTACAAAAGGGCAGGCTTGCGGAACAAAGCCCCAATACAATAGGATTCGATTTTCAAAGTGGGATTGAGTGCCACCACAGGCATTTTCTGTACCTGCGGGCTTGAGCCTGATCCACGCGGCTTGCGCTTAACAGGCACTCCCTGAACCAGAGTGCTGGTCAATGAGCCTTCATCCACCCTTAACATTCGCGCCAGCGCCTGACGATAGGTGTCACGCTCCAGAGGACTGGGCAGATCCTCGATCAGCGGGAGTACCTGTGCCGCAATTTGATTCTTGACCTTGGCATCGTTCAGGTTCTGACCGACCGCCAGGGAATCCATGACATGTGTCACAATGGGCTTGGCGTTTTCGATCAGGCGCTTCCACTCGTCTCGGTCACGTGCCACGATCTCATCGGGGTCAAGGTCATCGGGCATTGAGGCTACCCGTAGATCTGCCTGCAAACGCGCCTCATTGCGCAGCAGTCCACGCGCATCGAATCCCAACTCCCCTTCGCGATCCATCGCAGAGCGGGCCGCGTCAAGTCCGCGCAGGACGGCTTTTTGTCCAGCCACATCGGGGTCGAGTGCCAGGACAATACGCCGCGTCGAGCGTTTCAGGAGCCGCAACTGGTCCTCGGTCAGAGCCGTACCCATCGGCGAGACAACATTCTCATAGCCCGCCTGGTGCAGGGCGATCACATCGAGGTAGCCTTCCACGATCACAGCCTGGTCTGCCGCGCGGATCGGCTTACGGGCGCGATCCAACCCATAAAGAATGTGCCCCTTCGTAAAGATCGGGGTTTCAGGTGAATTCAGAAACTTGGGAACATCGTTCGGGTCAACAATACGAGCACCAAAACCGGCCATCTTCCCATTCTCATCGCGGATGGGAATCATGATGCGGTTGCGGAATTTATCATAAATACGGGTGTCTGAGTGGCCGGGTGTCGAAGTATCTGCCTCACGGACAGACAACAATCCTGCGTCAATTAAGTCCTGTTCCATGTACCCCTTGGCTGTGAAGTTTTTGAGCAGGTTTTCGTAGCCCTGGGGTGCGTAGCCCAAGCCGAAAGTCTCAATGGTGGCGTCTGTTAATTTACGCTTTTCATGCAGGTAGGTCAGAACATCCTTATTATTAAATAGATGGGTCCGGTAATAGACAATCGCATCTTCAAGCACAGCGCGCAAATGTTCATGGGCTTCCCTGGCCTCAGGCCTCTCCGCGACAAAGGATTCCAGCTTCACCCCTGCGCGATCCGCCAGTTTTGCCAGTGCCTCCTTGAAGTCGATCCCCTCGCGCTTCATAACAAACTTGAAGATATCGCCGCCCTCGTTGCATTGGCCAAAGCAGCGCCATGTCCCAGACTCAGGCCAGACCACAAAGGCCGGCGTGTGCTTGTTATCGTGGAATGGACAGAATCCTGTGTAATTTTTGCCTGCGTGGCGCAGTTTCACACCCGCCTCAGAGACGAGGTCTACAATATCTATTCTGGCTTTGATTTCATCAATGGTGGACATGGTTTGGATGGGGACAAAGGTCGGAGATTACGTTTCACCTGTATTGTAAGACAATTCTGAATACGCCAATACAGCTTGATAATTTTTCAGTTTCTCCAGCTCAAAAGGCATGAGAGTTCCCTGAGCGTGAACAAAAAGGAATGGAAACTGGAGGGAAGTGATCAAGGCAATTATAGACGATAAAAAATGACCAGGGCTTTTCTCTGCTCTGGTCATTCGTCCATTGTCTTTCTTTGAATTATACTTACATCTTATGAATTCATGGTTTAACCAACGTAAGACACTCATTATTCCATTCCTGGCACTCTACGCATTCCTGGTTATTCGAACCTCATGGGTCAGTGATGATGCGATCATCACCTTTCGTTCGCTCGAAAATTTCCTGCATGGCTACGGCCTCGTATTCAACATTGGCGAACGGGTGCAGACATTTACGCATCCACTCTGGTTTTTGATCCAAGCAGGGGCAAATTTCTTCTTCAACATTTGGAAGACAAATCCATTTGGACAGGGACAAATGTATTTTTTAAATGTCTTCATGTCCATTGCAATTTCCATTTTGATGGCAACGATCTTTGCCTTCAAGGTTGCCAGATCCACAAACGGCGCAATTTTGGGGCTGTTGATCTTCTCCCTCTCCAAGGCTTTCATTGATTATTCCACTTCGGGGCTGGAGAATCCGCTGACCCATCTCATTCTTTTGCTTTTCATTTTTCTCCACCTGACCCAAAAAGAAAACTCACAGCGCGACATTTTCCTCCTTGCGCTGCTGGCATCCCTCGGTGGTGTGGACCGGCTGGACACGCTTGTGTTTTACTTCCCCGCCCTGCTCGTCCTTTTCTGGCAAAGTCCCGACAAGGGAAAAACTTTCGCCACCCTTGGGTTGGGATTTCTACCGCTGATCGCATGGGAATTATTCTCCATTTTTTATTACGGCTTTCCATTCCCAAACACAGCATATGCAAAGATCAATACCGGCATTCCCGCCGCCAGTCTGATCACGCAGGGAATTAATTACTACATGAATTCCCTGCGAATGGATCCCATCACCCTGCTGACCATATTCGCGGTCACTGGCGTAGTTTTGATCAATAAAAACAACCAACACAGGACGATTATTGCGGGGGTGGTGATCTATCTGCTCTACACGGTCAACATTGGCGGCGACTTCATGAGCGGTCGGTATTTTTCCACGCCGCTTCTGGCTTGCACTGCGCTGCTGGCAACCATGGAATTTAGATCAAGTAAAACATACGGTCTGGCGCTTGGCCTGGTCTTACTCATCGGCATTGCGCCCATTTTCATCATAACCGAACGGAATCCCGCCTACGGAGTCGGCGATGACAGGGATCACCGCGTCTTTGTTGACGAATATGGAATTTCCGACGAGCGCATTGTTTATACAGGGTTGGGATTTTTTGAACGGCTAAAAAAGAAGAGTGCGCCATCCACAGGCTACGCCCGCGATAATTGGGTTTATCTGCCCAACCAGCCGGTCAGGGTCAAGGTGGTGGGTCCGCTGGGGATGAATGCAATGACGATGGGACCCAACTTTCACATTATTGACATGAATTCACTGGCTGACCCGCTGATGCCGCGCATGCCGCTCTATGACCAAAACAAATGGCGCATCGGGCATTTTCGGCATGTCATCCCCGAGGGCTATATTGAAAGCATCAAGGCAGGAACGAACCTGATCGAAGACCAAAATGTTGCCCAGTATTATGATAAGTTATCCCATGTCATCAAGGGTGATCTATGGGACTGGCAGCGAATCGTGGAAATCTGGAATTTGAACACAGGCAAGTATGACTATCTGGTAGGAAGCGCTTTTTCATCCGCCCCTCCTGAAGAAGACTGAGATGAGATCATCAGGCAGTAAATATAAGATACTAGCGATCCCTTTCCTGATCCTTTATTCATGGCTGGTCATCCGAAACTCGTGGGTCAGCGATGATGCGTACATCACCTTTCGTTCACTGGAAAATTTCCTGCACGGTTACGGATTAGTCTTCAACATTGGCGAGCGGGTGCAGACATTTACTCATCCGCTCTGGTTTTTGATCCAGGCAGCAGTAAATTTCGTCCTCAATCTTTGGAGGGACAATCCACTCGGTCAAGGGCAGATGTATCTTCTGAACATCATCATATCCATTGCAATTTCCATTTTGATGGCCGCAGTTTTTGCGTTCAAAGTCGCCACATCCACAAAAGGCGCAATTTTGGGGTTGTTGGTCTTTTCCGTCTCCAAGTCGTTCATCGATTACTCCACCTCGGGGCTGGAAAACCCGCTCACACATCTCATCCTGTTGCTTTTCATTCTGGTGTACTTGAACTCACAGCGCAGCATCCTTATTCTCGCGCTGCTGGCAGCCCTCAGCGGAGTGGATCGACTCGACACACTGGTGTTTTACCTCCCGGCTCTGCTCGTCCTTTTCTGGCAAAACCCAAACAAAACCAGAACCCTGCTCACACTTGGGCTGGGATTTCTGCCGCTTATCGCATGGGAATTATTCTCCCTTTTTTATTACGGCTTCCCCTTCCCAAATACGGCATACGCAAAGATCAATACGAACATCCCCGTTTCCAGCCTGGTCATGCATGGGATGCACTATTATCGAAATTCGCTGACAGTTGACCCGATCACCCTGCTGACCATTTTTACGACCGCCGGGCTGGGGCTGGGTAACAAGAATAAACAGCACAGACTGATCATCGCGGGCATGTTGATTTACCTGATTTACACGATCTTCATCGGCGGCATCTTCATGAGCGGACGTTTTTTTTCGGCTCCCCTGCTGGCTTGTGTTGCACTGCTATCAACCATGGAATTTAATTCGTCAAAAATTTATGGACTTGCCATTGCCCTTGTTCTTCTCATTGGCACCGCACCTATTTATTTAATTCCCGAACGCAGCTCTTCCATCAATATTGCAAATGAGGTGGAAAGGAAATCCCTCATCAACGAATATGGCATCGCAGATGAGCGCGTCTTCTATACGGAGTTGGGCCTTTTTGAATGTCTGGAAAATAACAGCATTCCAGCAATGAACTTCAGCCGTGATAAATGGGAGTACTTCTCCCTCAAACCTGTAAAGGTCAAACTGGTGGGGGCGTTGGGATTGAATGCCATGACCATGGGACCCAACTTCCATGTCGTTGATCATTATTCATTGGCTGACCCGTTGATGACGCGCATGCCGCTTTATGATGTAAAGAAATGGCGCATCGGCCACTTTCGGCATATTATCCCCAAGGGTTACCTTGAAACTCTTAAGCAAGGTAAAAACTTGATCACAGATCAAAACATCGCCTTGTATTATGACAAACTTTCAATTGTGGTCAGTGGAGATCTCTGGGACTGGCAGCGGATCGTGGAAATTTGGAATTTGAACACAGGCAGGTACGATCACCTGCTGAAAGGTATAAACGCTGACAGTTAGGAACAATGAGGCAGCATACAAAAGAAAAAACGGGAACAGGCTGATGCTTGTTCCCGTTTTGCTTTTAGAACCCTTCAAGCTTGCTGAGGTCTGCCATGCCTTTGGATAGGCTGGCGATCTTCCCAACCAGCGCAAGGCGATTTTGTTTCACTTTCTCATCCTCCGCCATGACCAGCACCTTGTCAAAGAAGGCGGTGATGGATGGAATCAGGGCGGCAACGATCGTGAGGAACTCGTTAACGGTGGACGGCGAATGCTGCACAGCTGTTTGAATGGCTTGATAAAGCGCTTTCTCTTCCACTTCAACCAGGTGACCTTCGCTCACGGTCAACGGTCCATCCTCCACGGTCTGGCTCCGCAGGATACGGACACAGCGAGCAAAACCATCCAAAATAGTCGACCAATCCTCCCGCTCGACCCACGCGGACAGTTGTTTTACAGCACGGACGGTCCCCGCAGGGTTGTTGGACTGCGCAGCCAGGACAGCCTCGACCACATCATGCTTAAAGCCCATGTCACTGAGGACAACCTTCAAACGCCCGGCGATGAATTCCAGGATCTGTTTTTGCGCTTCGGCAGTGACTTCGATGGGCTGGGTCCTCGCGGATTCCTTCACAGCTTTGGCCAGATCAAAATCAAGATCATGTTCGATCAACGGCTGGACAACACCGATTGCGGCACGGCGCAGACCGAAGGGGTCTTTCGCACCTGTAGGAGCGAGCCCCGCTGCGAAGAGGCCAACCAAAGAGTCGAGGCGGTCTGTCAAGGCGAGCGCCTGCCCAACCCTGGTCTTTGGGACGGTCTGGTATTGCTCAGAAATCGCCTGCGCCACTTCGGGAGATTCACCAGAACGCAGGGCATATTCACCACCGATAATGCCTTGCAGGGAAGTCATTTCGGTCACCATCTGCGTTACAAGGTCGGCTTTGGAAAGATAGACTGCGCGCGCCAGGTGTTTGATGTCCACCACATCTTTGAAATCAAGCATTTCGCCCAACTCCGCGCCGAGCTTCAACATGCGGTTTGATTTATCCAACATGGAACCAAGTTTGGTGTGGAAGGTCAACGTGGACAGTTTGGGACGGTAGTCCTGGATCTTAAGTTTTACATCTTCGCGGACAAAGAAGTTGGCATCTGCAAAGCGCGCGCCCAATACATGCTCATTTCCCTCCCTTACTGTATCAACGTGTAGATCATCACCGTTCCTGATCGCGATGAAATGCGGTAACAAGGTTGAGGCCGTGCCTTCATCAGAATCTTGATCCTTCACCGGGGTTAAAGCAGGCTTATCGGCTTTTGACTTCTTTTCAACCGGAAAATAACGTTGATGCTTTTTCATGACCGAGATCAAAACATCCCTTGGTAATGAAAGGAATTCTTCGTTGAAACCACCCATGACTGCAGTCGGCATTTCGATCAGGTTGGTGACTTCATTGAGCAAGCCTTCTTCGATGATGGCTTCGCCACCAATAAGGGCTGCAGCCTGGTTGACTTGTTCAACAATGGAGGCTTTGCGTTCCTCCTTATCAAGCAGAATCCCCGCTTCACGCATCACAGCGAAATATTTGTCAGCGGAAGGAATGAGAATATCAGGGGAAGCATAGGGGCGAAGTCCACGGGAGATATTACCGGAGACGACGCCTGCATATTCAAAGGGGATGACCATGTCTCCAAGCAAAGCCACATACCAGCGAATGGGACGTGAGAAGGCAACACCAGAGTCATTCCACCGCATGGACTTCTCGAACTTGATACCTTCGACCAATTTGGGCAGAACGTCCACCAGTACTTCGGGGGTCGGACGTCCTTTTTGTTTGACAACAGCTGCGACATACTTCCCGCCATCGATCTCGCGCGCCTCCAGCGAAGCCGGGTCGAGGTTATTTTTCTTTGCAAAACCAAGCGCGGCTTGAGTCGGCCTGCCATCTTTGTCGAAGGCTTTATCAGCAGGCGGACCTTTAACAAGGTTTTCGCGGTCAGGTTGATTCGGGGAGAGAGAATCAACTGAAACTACGATCCGCCGCGGGGTAGTGTAGACGCGGACATCGCCGTGAGTAAGATTCAGTTCCTTAAAGAGTAACGGGATACGGGAAACAAGCTGCAAGTGAGCAGCATCGACATCGTTGGCGGGTAATTCCTCAACTCCGATCTCCAGCAGAAAAGTGGATGACTGATCATGGAAGCTGGAAAGAGCGGGCGCTGCCACCTTCTGCTTTTTGCCTGCTTCATTCTTCAATAAAGGATACTCAAGGCCTTTACGCTGTTCCCCATAACTTACCGCCACACCCTTCGCCAGTTCGCGGATGCGCCTAAAAAATGCCTGACGTTCGGCGACAGAAATAGCGCCGCGGGTATCGAGGATGTTAAAGCAGTGCGAGCATTTGAGAACATAGTCGTGCGCGGGGACGATCAGACCACCCGCCAGGCAGGCATCGGCTTCGGCGGAAAAGAGATCGTACATGGCGCGAACGCGTTCAACGTCTGCGGTCTCAAAATAATATTTGGAGTGTTCGAACTCCTCCTGACGGCGAATCTCACCATAGGTCACGACACTGACGGATTCCCTGTCCTGGATGCTCCCCCAGGGCTCATTCCAGATGGATTTGGCATTGTTGAGTGCGATGAGAATGCGTTCGAGCCCGTAGGTGATCTCAACGGAGACCGGGTCAAGCGCCACGCCACCCATCTGCTGGAAGTAGGTGAACTGCGTGATCTCCTGCCCGTCGAGCCAGACTTCCCATCCCAGACCCCAGGCAGAGATGGCGGGTTGTTCCCAGTTGTCCTCCACAAAGCGAATGTCGTGCTGGCGCGGGTCAATGCCGAGGGCTTTAAGCGACTCGAGATAAAGTTCCTGCGGGTTGCCCGGGTCGGGCTTGAGAATGACCTGGTACTGGGTATGCAGTTGGAAACGGTTGGGGTTCTCACCGTACCGCCCATCATCGGGACGGACAGACGGCTCGACGTAGGCCACGTTCCACGGCTCGGGACCAAGCACGCGCAGGAAGGTGGCAGGGTTCATTGTCCCCGCACCCACTTGGGTGTAGTAAGGCTGTGTGATCAGGCATCCGTGCGCTGCCCAAAAGTCCTGGAGTTTTAGGATGATTTCCTGGAAAGAGGAGGCTTTTTGTGTCATTGGATACTCAATATTCAAGAATGGATTTTTCTGAAGCGGGAAGATTATACCGTACCCCCAAACGTTGAAAAGCGTTGTGCCTGAATTTATTAGATAAAACCACCCGATTGTTTCATCACCTGGCTGTAAATTTCCAATACTTCTCCCACCGTCAAATAGTGCATTTATGCCAGCCGTTTATATAGGTCTGCGTTCTTGCCCAAAACCCGATCCAACAGTTTTTGAAAGTCATCCGATTACCCGCGTACAAAATAGATCACTGAGACGATCACACCAATTATGACCACTGTCCAGCGCAGGGTGGAGGGTTTGATCCTGCCCGCCAGTTTTCCGCCCAATGTTCCGCCGATCAGCGCACCGACTGCCATCACCAGCGCCGCTGACCAGACCACTTGTCCTGAAAAAAGGAAGAAGATCGCAGCAGTCAGATTCGTTGCCAGAGAGATGGCTTGTTTGAGCGCATTCAGGCGCGTGAGCGTATCTTCAAGCGTTAGCCCCAGCGCCGCCATCAGGATCACGCCCAACCCGGCGCCAAAGTATCCACCGTAAATGGAACCCAGCCCAGTAACAAGCCATGTCCACTTTTCCAGATTTCCCTTGTGATGTTCGCTCAAACGCCTTGTCAACCAGGCACGGACCGTGTCCTGCATTGCCAACAACCCCGAGGCAAGCAGGATCAGGTAGGGAACCAGATCCTTGAACAATTTTTCCCCCGTTTGCAACAACAGAAACCCTCCAAGCAAACCGCCGGCAACGCCCGCAGGAATCACCAGCCACAAGCGGGCAGACTGTCCGCGCAGATCATTCTTCTGAGCCAAAGTCCCGCCAAAGTAACCGGGACAGAGAGCGACCGTGTTGGTTACATTCGCAGCCACAGCCGGTATGCCAAGAAAAGTCAACACGGGGAAGGTGATCAATGTTCCGCCGCCCGCAAGAGCGTTTACCACCCCCGCTGCCAAAGCGGCAAGTCCGACAAGTACAAGTTCGAATCCATTGGGCATGGTGTGATGTCCTTTTTTGACCTGGAATGGTGGCAAGTATAGCATTATTAAAATACTGCCAGGCAAACGTTATCTGGTCAAAGCTCTCAGGCTCTTGTACTTTTGCACCTCCCCTTTTTATGACAGATCCAAAAAAATTACGAGATTAAAAACCTTGACAATTTAAATCTTTGAATGTAATATTAGAACAGTTGTTCTAATATGGATAAATTAAACCACTTCTCCCTGATGATAAACACATTAACTGAACTTGCCGACGAAAGGCAAACCCTGCAAACCGCGCCAGCGACGGATCTGCCCACATTAAGCTCCATCATTGCCGACAGTTCTCCGCTGCCCGATACAGCGCTCTTCCTCGGACTTGCAGAGGACGGCTTGTCTGTCCTGCTGGATCTGGGTGATCCCGTCCCTGGTCCCCTTCTGATCACTGCCGATGCTGCCTGCGGAAAAACATCGTTCCTGCAAATGATCGCCCGCTCCATTGAATTATTGCACAGTCCATCTGATGTTCAATCCGGGGTCATTACCCCATACCCTGACGAGTGGAAAGACTTTCAGGACAGCCAGAGTGTCGTAGGGATCTATCCAGCCCAGGGAAGTGAAGCAGGTGAACTGCTGCAGTCTCTCGTGACATGGGCACATAACAACAAGGAAAACAGGCAATTCATCCTGCTGCTTATTGACGACCTTGAGACGCTGATAAACATCAACCCTCAAACAGAGCAAAACTTACGCTGGCTTTTACTGCGCGGCCCAAGCCGTCGGATCTGGCCCATCGTTACCATCAACCCAAACAGCGCACACAACATGGAAGCATGGCTTGGTTTCTTCCGCACACGCCTGTTTGGTCATACCCAGGATGCACATAACTCACATCTCATAGCCAATGATCCAGACAAAATATTTGACGATCTGGCGGCTTCACAATTTACCATGCGCGAAGGAAACAACTGGCTGAATTTTTGGGCTCCAACAATTGATTAACCGATTTTTGGAGTGTGGAAGTTTTACTTCCGAATAAAAAGGAAAAATATCATGCACACTGGAATGTTATGGTTTGACAATGACCCCCGCACTACATTAAGTGTAAAAATCCAGAAGGCCATGGATTATTACAGTAAAAAATTTGGGCGCACCCCGGACCTTTGCCTGGTACACCCCAGCATGTTGGATGGCGGTAAAAAGCAGGTCGAGCTCGGAAAACTCACCATTCGCTCCTATCGTCCTGTCATGCCTGGACACCTTTGGATCGGCGTCGAAGACCAGAAATAAAACCTGGGCGGCAGTGAGAGAAGTGAAAACCTTCGCCGCTCACTGCACTCCAAACAATCTTCACGAACATCCCGCAGATACTGGCTGCGGGATGTTTTTTTATGGTTCTTTCACATTGGAATTGCCGAAACACAAGGATGAAAAATATCCGCCCGTCTTCGCTCAGGGTGAACTTGAGATTGCCACCACGAAAGCAATTGCCTGAGTCTGTGTATGGCTCAAACTCACAGACCAGGTTGAGAGTTCCAACGTATTTGCCAGATCATGCGCAGCGCCATGCAAATATAATCGCGGCGCATGATTCTCGTCGCTTCGAATTTCAATATCCAGCCAGCCTACAACACCAATGCCGCAACCCAGGGCTTTTGCAACTGCCTCTTTTGCAGCAAAACGTGCCGCAAGGGACTCAAAACGTCCATGACACTCACGCTGTTCAGTCACAGTAAATATTCGCGAGACGAAGTGCCCGCCATGACGTTCAACCGCATCACGAACGCGGGCAATATCAATCAGATCAACGCCGCTGCAAAGCTTCATAAAATGATCAAGGCCCCGCTGTAGAAATAACAAGCCGATCCGGGTCAATATATTTACGTGCCGCCCGCAGTACGTCGGCGCGTGTCACACCACGCACCATGCCTTCATAACGTTGATAATAATCCAGCCCGAGGCTATGACGCTCCATATTCAAGATCGCACCGGCCACACCACTGTTTGATTCGAGTGAAAGCGGCAAACGCCCAATATAATTAGCCTGGCTGTCTGCCAGTTCATCTTTCGTGACGCCGCTCTTAACAAATCGACGCAGTTCTTTTTCGATCAGCTCGATCGCCTTCTTAAGATTTTTGGGATTCACACCCGCACTGACTTCCCAACTTCCAGGACCTGTGCCGCCGCTCAGACTGGAAGAGGCATAATACGCCAGCCCGGATTTCTCGCGCACCACTTCCCCAATACGACCCATCATCCCAAATTGACCCAGCACGGAATTCCCCAGGGATGCGGGAAAATATTCAGGGTCTTTCCTGCCTGGACCGATCATGCCGATCACCAGGTCAGATTGCGACTTGCCAGGCAGGACATGATGATTTGTGACCGTTTTTTTAACCGGTTTGTGGTCAGGCAGTTCGGGTGGAGACACCTGCCCGGGAATCTGCCAGCTGCCAAGAACTTTTTCCACTGCCTCAGCCGCCTTCTTCGGGTCAATCGCGCCAACAATTGCAATGGTCATGCCACTGGGGCCAAAATAGCGGTGATGAAATTCCTGCATATCCTTGCGCGTAATGGATTGGATGGTTTCCACGAATCCGTCGCCAGGTCTGCTGTATGGGTGCCCTTCAAACAACATGCGGTCAAATGCCATCGCCGCCAGATCCGAGGTATCCTGTTCGCGAAGGGCAAGTCCCGTCAACATGTGCACGCGTAAATTTTCAACTTCGTTTTTTGGGAATGCCGGCGCAAATAATGATTCGGAAAGCAATTTAAGCAGAAGTGGAAAATCCTCCACCAGTGAACGTCCGCCAAAATTCAAGTTATGGACAGTCGAATCAAAGCCCATGCTCGCGCCAACAGATTCAAGTTCGTTATAGATCTCATCAAATGTGCGCGTTTGTGTCCCGCGCATCAGGCAGGATGAGACAAAATCTGCAAGCCCAAGTTTTTCATCAACCTCAAAGATCGAGCCCGCAGGCAGGTATCCGCCCATACTGATGGACGGGCTGCTGAAGTTTGAACGTGCAAGAACAGTGATGCCGTTGGGCAACTGTACTCGATAAATATCTTCAGGACCGGGCAAAGACGGCTTCATGCTGGGTTTTGCCATTTTATGCCTCACTTCCTTTCGGAATATATGTGCCGATGACACGGCTTGCAGGTTGAAAATATTCTTGTGCCACGCGTTGGATATCCTGCGGAGTGACTTTGGCAAGATTATCCAGATAGGTTGTGTACCATTCATAAGATGAAAACATTTCGACATATCCCATCCAGAATGCCTGACTGGTGATATTCTCATTACCATACACAAAGACTGCCCGGGCCTGTTTCACTGCGCGTTTGATCTCATCCCTGGTCGCAAAAACATCCTGCAGTTTTTTGATCTCCGCATCCAATGCCGCCAGCACCTCATCGGGTTTGCGTTTTGGATGTTTGATCATGGTGATCCGATAAAGATAAGGGTCAATAGTAGCCTCCGACCAGCCGGAAACTTCCACTGCATATTTCTTATCCACCAGCGCGCGATAAAGACGGGATGTTTTACTGGAAAGCCCGCTCGCACCGCACAAAAGGCTGTCAAATACTTGAAGGGGAAAATAATCCGGATGTGTGGCGTTGGGAAAACGATAAGCGACCTGAATAAAAGTGGTTTCCCCAGGACCTTCAACCGAGACCCGCACCTCCCCTTTTTGTTCGGCTTCAGGGCGACTAAGCCTTGGCGGTGTTTTTCCCCTGGGGATCGGCTCAAATAATTCCCTGATGCGCTTTAATATTGTTTTTGTCTGGAAATCACCCGCCACACTCAGCACGGCATTGTTCGGGACATAATACTTGCGATAATGGTCGTACAGATCATCGCGTGTGATCGTGCGCAGGTCCACCATATCACCAATTACCTCATGGTGGTATGGATGCACCCGGAACGCGGTTTGCTGGACGGCTTCCGTCATCCGAAAGACCGGCTCGTTTTCATGTCCTTCGCGTTCCGAAATGATCACCGTGCGCTCGGACGCGACTTCTTTTTTGTTAAAATGACTGTTATTCATGCGATCTGCTTCGAGTTGCAGGGCAAGATCGATCTTGTCGGCAGGCATGGTTTCATAATAATGCGTGGCATCACGTGAAGTGGCAGCATTCCAGCGCCCGCCTTCGCGTGAAATGGCTTTATCCAGGATATTGGCGGGGAATTTTTTTGTCCCCTTAAACTGCATGTGCTCAGTCCAATGCGAAATACCCGTTTTTCCAGTTGGTTCATCCCTTGAACCAACACGATACCACAACCATGAAGAGATGATGGGCGAAGTATGTACTTCCTTGAGCAGCACTTTCATGCCGTTTTTAAGGGAAACTTTCGTGATCTTATTTTCCATTTGGCTCCAAATAAATACCGTTATTTACATACTGCCTGGCCGCTCAAGTCAAGTGCGTTGGGGTTGATCATACAATAAAGCGGCTTGACAACCTCCTGCAAGCCGACAAACGGTTCGTGCAATTGAGTTTGTTCCAACGGGATGTCCACGTCAACAGTCAAAACGACAGGCACCATTTGATCCACAGGGACGGTCAAATTCAGTACGATGGGAAGGTTCGTCCCCTGCGGCAGGACAATGGTTGTTAATGCGTTGGCAATATTCAAGCCCCCTGTCCTGACAGTGACAAGGGCATTATTTATGGTCACCGCCTGGCTCAAGACCACATTCGTTTGTTGATTCAGCTGCAGGTCAAATTTGACAGGGATCGTGGTTTCAACAGGAATGGATGTAGTGATATGGGCACGATCCATCTTTTCAAAATTGGTGAACAGGCCACCCAGCAAATTATTGCCTATATTCATGGCACTGCCCAAATTATGATTAAGGGCCTGCATGTTTAACCAGACGACAAGCAAAATAACGATCAGGATGAGATTAATAATGAGGGAAAGAATACTCGCAATTGTCCAAAAAGGTGGACCGAAGTTATAATGACCGCCCCTTGCGCGCCTGGGAGTTTCCTTCCCCGCCGCGCCTTGCGGCTCCTCCGAAATCCTCTCGCTTCGTGAAGAGATGGAATCGGTTTTCGACTTCTTCGGCAAATGAGTAAGCGGAGAGGTTTTATCCCCCGCGAGTAAAATCCGCATCTTTTTACCCGGGTTATTTTTGAGTTGATCCATGATACAGTTCTCCTTCAAGGAAATTTCAATGATAACACCCGCCACAATATTAACACAGATGCGAATGCGTCACGGTAAATGTTACTTTGGGGAGGTACACAGCGTTGTAAAGAAACCATCGCCGGGAAATCCCCCAAGATCTGGCGGTTTTGTGATCTGCATGGCATCAAACCCCGCGGCTTAAGTCAAATTTTCAGATCCCTGGGCTGCGGCCTGACTTCCAGGGAAATACGTCCTGGTCTCCATCGAAATGTCAGGGAAGGTTCATACCGGTTGATGGCTGATCGCCAATCCGCACTTTGACCTGACTGTTCGTTTGAAAGACAGTGAAAAGAGTTTGATATGCCAATATCCCTTCGAATGCCTCTCGGCTATAATAGCCGGGAGGCATTTTTATTTCAACAAGGAGATACATCATGTCTAAACCAAGAATTGTCCGTGCGCCGCGCGGCACACAACTAACCTGCAAGAACTGGCTCTCCGAAGCCGCCTATCGCATGATCCAAAACAATCTTGACCCCGAGGTGGCGGAGAAACCCGAAGACCTCGTCGTCTACGGCGGACGCGGGAAAGCCGCACGCAACTGGGAATCGTTTGATGCGATCCTTGAGTCCCTTAAGAATCTCGAAGAAGATGAAACCCTGCTCGTGCAATCAGGCAAGCCCGTCATCGTTTTCAAGAGTCACAAGGATGCTCCAAAAGTTTTGATCGCAAACTCAAACATAGTGCCGCATTGGGCAACATGGGAGAAGTTTGACGAGCTGGATAAAAAAGGACTCATTATGTACGGGCAGATGACCGCAGGCTCGTGGATCTACATCGGCACCCAGGGAATTTTGCAAGGAACATACGAGACCTTCGGCGCACTCGCCAAACTCAAGGGTTGGGATTCGCTGAAAGGTAAATTTGTCCTCACCGCAGGCCTGGGCGGCATGGGCGGCGCACAACCCTTATCCATCACCATGAATGAAGGTGTGGGATTGATCGTTGAAGTTGACCCTGAACGTGCTGAACGGCGTCGCGCCATTGGCTATGTGGACATGGTGGTGGACAACCTCGAGGAGGCGATGACCCTGGTGGAGGAATTCAAGGAAAAGGGAATTCCAAAATCCATCGGGCTGATCGGAAATGCCGCAGATGTGTACAGCGAACTCGTGGCGCGCGGCGTGACTCCCGATGTGGTCACTGACCAGACCTCGGCGCATGAAGCCTTATTTTACGTACCTTCAGGGCTAAGCATTACAGCCGCAAATCAGCTGCGTGAGTCTGACCCGGAAAAATATAAAAAGATGGCGATGGATTCCATGTCGACCCATGTGAAAGCCATGCTTGCATTCCAACGCGCAGGAGCAGAAGTCTTTGATTACGGAAATAACCTGCGCCAGCAGGCATTCAACAACGGCGTGAGTGATGCCTTCGAGTTTCCCGGTTTCGTGCCTGCATATATTCGTCCGCTGTTTTGTGAAGGCAAGGGCCCGTTCCGTTGGGTGGCACTTTCGGGTGACAAGGAGGATATTTACACGACAGATAAAGCCATCATGGAACTCTTCCCCGAAGATATGCATTTACACCGCTGGCTGAAAATGGCGCGCGAGAAAGTCCCTTTCCAGGGGCTGCCCTCGCGCATCTGCTGGCTGGGGTATGGAGAACGCGCCAAAGCGGGATTGATGTTTAACGAACTGGTGGCGAGCGGAAAAGTAAAAGCGCCCATCGTCATCGGGCGCGACCATTTGGATTCGGGTTCTGTGGCTTCGCCAAACCGCGAAACCGAGGCGATGAAGGACGGCTCGGATGCAATTTCAGATTGGGCAATTCTTAACGCGCTGATCAATGCTGTCGGTGGCGCAACTTGGGTTTCGTTCCACCACGGCGGTGGTGTGGGTATGGGCTACAGTCAACATGCGGGACAGGTCATCGTGGCAGATGGGACGCCCGAAGCTGCCATCAGACTGCAAAGAGTACTGACGACCGATCCAGGCATGGGTGTGGCGCGCCATGCTGATGCAGGTTATGAAATTGCAATAGATGCCGCCAAACGTCATGGATTGAAAATGCCAATGCTGGGAAAATCAACTTAAAATGATCCGACGCAGCGTGCTTTTGACTCTGCTCATGATCCTTCTCCAGTCATGTGGATTCCTGTCCACGCCGAAACCGCCGACAATTGATCTGCCCCCGACAGCGACTCCCAGCCCGATCAGCACCAGGTCAGATCCCGCCACCGAAACTCCCCAGCCGACGATCACATCCACCCCGGCGCCGGGATTCGAACGCGTGTTGATCGTCAGTTTTGACGGCTTGCGCCCCGATGCGATCGCAGAAGCAAAAATGAGTAATGTGCTGTCGCTAATGCAAACTGGAGCGTACACATTCGGCGCACAGACCATCATGCCAAGCGTGACTTTACCTGCCCATTCTTCGATGCTGGTTGGGACATGTCCTGCAAAACACATCGTACGCTGGAATCAATACGTGCCTGAGAATGGATACGCCATCGGCACGGATATTTTTGATCTCGCACACGCGGCAGGTTTGCGAACGGTGCTGGTAAGCGGCAAGGAAAAACTACGCCAGGTCACCGAGCCAGCCAGTACAGATTATTTTGCCTTCGTGGATGATACCGACAAGATCAACGACCCCTTCACCATCGAGCAGTTGGCCATCCAGCAAATCCTGAAAGACTTCAATTTGATGCTCGTCCACTTCCCCAACGGCGACCTGAAGGGACACGATCATGGCTGGATGTCCTACAAGCAAATAAAGCAATATGGACGTGACGACGAAGCGTTTGGTTATATTTTGGAAACGTTGAAAAACTTGGGCTTGTACGAAGGCACACTGATCATTGTCACAGCCGATCACGGAGGACATGACACCACGCATGGCACAGACATCCTTGAGGATATGACCATTCCCTGGATCATCTCAGGAGCGGGAATTCAGAGCCGCCAATTATCCACCTATGTTCACATCACCGATACTGCCGCAACAGCGGCCTTCGCGTTGGGGCTGACTATCCCACCTGAGTGGGATGGAGTGCCGGTAACAGAAGCGTTTGGTCTGCCTGTTGAAGAGAGGGATCTGCCCGTCTGCAAATAGCGTTTACGACCACCTGACCGCATTACACCGTTCGCACTCCTGTCTTTGGCAGAGCAATGCGAACGGGTTTTTGTTTAATTCATCCACCACCACCCTGATCAAGCTCTTTAGATGCACGGCTTGTACAAGCGCACTCCCTATTTCCACGCGGCGGGTATATTTTTCCACAGCAGGCGCAATGGCATCAAAACCTTCCGAGTCGCCGGGGAAACCAGGGCATTCCACCACACGATCCTGCATCAACGCCCAGCGGATGAACTGCATTCGCCCGCCAAGTTTTTCGGCATAGTGAATGCTTGTGTTAACGCGATGATCCACGCCCAGCAATAACACCCAACCGTCGCGCTCTGCCAGTGCACCGATCGGCGCGAGCGGATTGAAGATGGTTTGCGAATTCAGGATCGGATCAGCGTGAATGCCCGCAAAGGATTGGATCGGATGCATGGAACGTTTTGAACCGGGATGTTTGCGAAGCGTTTCAGGCAATATGCCCATCATTTTATCCACAGGCATATTGGGATGATATGCCTCCGCCAATTTATTTAGGTCAGTTTCGCTTCCGTAGGTGATGCCATTACGCGGCGGACCTACATCGGGATTGATCATGGTCTTATAAGTGAAGGTCGGCATGATCACGCCGCGCACAGAATCGAGCAGCGCTGCGAGCATTGTCTCTGCCCCGCCATCGATCTGCCCAAATGCCTTCAGTGAGGCGTGGGCAATTACCAGATTCCTGCCCAATCCAAGTTTGGCAAAACCGGTTTTGAGTTCAGTTAAGTCAGTCATCAGAGATCAACATTTAATCATTAAACCAACGGCAATTTGAGCAGCGACCTACGACCCTTTCCAGTTTGGTTTTCGTTTTTCGATGAAGGCTTTCATGCCTTCCTTTTGATCTTCGGTGGAAAACAACGGATAGAAATTTCGCTTTTCAGCCTTCAAACCTTCGGTAAGCGTGGTCTCAAATGCAGCATTGACCGAGTCCTTCGCCATACGGACAGCCAGCGGCGCACGCGAGGCGATTTCTTCCGCGAAGGCGACAGCAGCATCGAGATATTCCTCAACAGGCACCACACGATTAGCCAGACCAAATTGAAGCGCTTCCGCGGCAGTTAAGGTGCGATTATTGATGACCATTTCCATGGCCAGATTTTTTCCAAGCAGGCGCGCAAGGCGCTGTGTGCCGCCCGCACCGGGGATGATGCCAATGGTCACTTCAGGCTGACCAAATTTGGCACTTTCAGAAGCAATGATCATATCGCAGGAGAGCGAGAATTCACATCCTCCGCCCAAAGCCCAGCCTGAGACCGCAGCAATAACGACCTTTTTAATGCCGCGAATGCGATCCCACAACTCCACCCGTCCTTGTTTAAGCATTCCAAACGGAGAGGATTCCGCCATCTCTTTGATATCCGCGCCAGCCGCGAAGGCTTTCTCATTGCCGGTCACAACGATCGCGCCGACACTTTCATCCCTGTCAAAAGTCTCGAGCGCGTCGAATAACTCTGTCAACATCAGAGTATTAAAAGCATTCATCACCTGTGGACGGTTAAGCGTGACAATACCGACATGTCCGCGAATTTCTGTAAGAATTGCTGTATAGGTCATGTTTCCTCCAAATGTCTTGACGGTTGAAAACCAAGTATTTCAAATTATAAGGGATGATGTGCTTTGCTGTATAATGCAATTCGCATACCTAAAATCACAGAATTGGAGAACAGACATGGCTTTGTTGTTGAGCATTCATTCCCATCTTCGCTGGTTGATCCTGATCGTTGCCCTGATCGCAGTCGTCAAGTTTGCGGTGGGCTGGCTGCGCGGCGGCACATACAAAGGCATGGATCGCGGACTTGCATCCGGCTTTAGCGGCTTAATGGATCTGCAAGCCATGCTTGGTCTAATTTTCCTGGTTTGGAACGGACTTGCCGGGGCGGGTTTCCCAATGTTCCGTATTGAACATGCAGTTACCATGACGGTTGCCGCAGTGGTTGCCCACCTGCACGTGATGTGGAAAACTGCCGATGACAAAAAACGATTCCGTAATACACTTTTCATAGTCCTGGACACACTCATTATCGTCTTTATCGGCGTGACAAGACTACCCCAGGGCTGGGGCGGATAGCAGGTTTACTCAAAACCCTTCTCATAAAAGATTAATTTATGATAAACTTCCTCATCGTTCAGGCTGGACGTTGAATCATTTGGAGAAGAGATGGAAAACAAGTTATATGTAGGCAACCTGCCCTACGCCGCTACTGAAGAAGACCTCAAAGTCCACTTCAGCAAGGCTGGCACCGTCACATCCACCGCATTGATCAAAGATCGTGCCACGGGTCGCGCAAAAGGATTCGGATTTGTGGAAATGTCCTCCGCTGAAGAAGCCCAAAAGGCGATTGGCATGTTCAATGGACAGGACTTCATGGGACGCACGATCACAGTCAATGTCGCCAAACCCCGTGAAGACAAGCCCCGCAATTTTGACCGAAATCGCGGCGGCGGCAGGCAGGATCGTTACTAGAAATTTTTCCAGCCTTGAACCTTGAACCAAAATTTACAGCCCTGCATAAGCGGGGCTGTTATTATTTTTTGTCCTGTTTCAATTTATTCAACAACCTGCCCGCGACAGGTTTCAGCACAGACTTGGTGAGCTCTTTTTTTCAATTTATCCTATTGACATCCGATTTATTTTGTGACATACTTCCATCATTATTCAGGGGCAAACAACCAAATGCCATTTTTTGAAATGGAGGAGGTGATGTCACTTATGAAAAGTAGCAGTAAACCCAGCGCTGTGGCATCCCTCTCCGTGATCTAACGAAGAAGTGCCACAGCGCCCCCAAGGTTGCCATCCGCAAGGATGGCAATCTCGTTTAATATTATTACCAATGAATAATAAGGTCGCGAATATGTCAAAAGTGGGGGGGCTATTTTAAATCATTATCCGGGAGATAAATAATCAGCCCTCCAAGTGAAAACTGGAGGGCTGATTATTTATCTTTGTTGATATTCAGGGATCTCGATCATCGGCGGACGTTCACCTTCCGCGATCTCTTCGATATCAAGGAAAAAGCGATCCTGTTCATAGCGGATCATCTTCATGGTTTTGTTTATGTTCTCCAAAATGCTTTGCCCATACTTGATTTCAAGTTTTCGGATGACCGCCTGGATAATGGCAAAGGACATTTTTCCCAATGCCTCCAGCGGCTGGTTATGGTGAACACGTTCCAGCAAATCCACCTGACCGATCGAACCCAGCCCAAATTTTTCTAGCATGTCAATCATCAAACCGATCTCAACACCATAGCCTGAAAAAAACGGCAGTTGCTCCAGCACTTTGCGTCTGCCGCCATATTCACCTGAAAGCGGCTGAACCATGCCGGAGAGTTCTGGATAAAACAAATTAAGCAGCGGACGCGCGGTCAGCTCGGTGACACGTCCGCCGCTGCCTGCCTGCATCTTGTTTCCGACCTTCAAAGGGCGGCGATAAAACCCTTTTATAAAATCAATTTCAGGGCGAAGGAGCAGGGGGCCGATCAAACCATAGACAAAACGCGGATGAATATTAACAATGTCGGTGTCGATCCAAATGATGATATCTCCGCTTGTGCAGTACAGGCTTTTCCACAACGCCTCCCCCTTCCCTTTACGCACACCATGTTGCGGCAACATGTTCTGGTGAATATGAACTGGCACACCAATTTTCTCTGCGATCTGGCGTGTGCGGTCGGTTGAATTTGAGTCGATCAATACGATTTCATCCAGCAAGGGAACCCGCAGCATCAACACGTTCTTAATCGTTCTGATCACCCTGCCAACTGTTTCCTCCTCATTAAGCGCGGGGAGTGCCAGACTGATGGTCAGGTTTTGTTTTTGTTTCAGTGCAAGCAAATATTTCAGATCCGCGAACTCATTTGCATGAAATGTGTTTTCCGCAAACCATTTATCCACAAGCACCGAGATGGCAGCCTGTGACGCCTCTTCACTGGCCGGGTTAACTGCATAGGGCAGCTTTGTTTTCACAACGATCACACCATTGCGGCTCTCAAGCATGATCTTTTCCACAACGGGACCAATGGATGGGACTTCTTCCATGGGACGGGCAGATGCACCCATAATGAGCAGGTCATATTTTTGGGCGGCTTCGAAAATCGCATTGGCGGGATCATCTGTAACGATCTCCTCCCTCGTAATTTCGGGCAGTTTTTTCAACACCCGGTCCACACCTTTAAAGGCGATATCCTGCTCCCTTGTGCTATTTCTGGAGAAGAGATGCAGGGATGAAACTTTCGCATTATTTGAGTTGCGGATCGATAATGCGATGCGCAGTCCCAATTCTGCGTACGGTCCGCCGCGGATGGGAAGCAGTACATTTTTGATGTTTGCCCCAATATGCTTATTAACAATGGCGATATTGCATGGCGCCTGTGAAAGAACCTCGGCAACCGATACCTGCAGTGAGCTAAAGTGACAGGGCCATTCAAGTAAAAGGAGGTCAATATCTTCGCGTTTCACCACATTAACCAGATCTGCCCAGGGATTGTGAGAGACGTTAACCTGTGCCCACTTATCACCTCTTTTTACCTTGTAAAGTTGTTTGAGAGTTTTTCTCAACCTGCGCGCGTCTAATGCTGCGGTACTAAGTGATTGACCTTCGGGGACATAAATAAAGCCGGTAAGCAGCACATTTTCCTCGCCTGCGATCGAATGTGCGGCATGGATGGCGGACTTTGTTTCGCAGCCATACAGCACAGGCACAAGGACTTTTGCTATGAAAGCGTTTCTTGGAATTGAGTACATCGTATCTCCTTTTATTACTACCCGGTCAAACCGCTATGGATCTCCTGCATAAACGAAACCGAAAAGCCTTTAGGAATGGGGGCAGGAAAAATGAACCGGCAAGACAATACCCCTCCCCCTACTCCCTGAGTAAGGGTTCGATCTGCGCCATATAAATACCCTCCCATGTAAATTGTCTCCGGACATTCTCACGCAATCCAAAGACCTTATCCTTTTTGAAATATTCAGCCATGATCTTTGCAACGATATGGGGCTCTTCTTCTGGAGAAAAATAGGTTACAAATTCGCCGCCAAGTTTTTTTAACGGGGAAATATCCGAACAAAAGACGGGAATGCCCGCAAAGCCCGCCTCCAAAATTGGAATGCCAAATCCTTCCTCAAAACTGGGGAATAAAAGCGCATCTGAAAGTTTGTAGAAATCTGAAATGATCTCGTCGGGAATGAACTCGTTCGTCAATTCGGCAAGAAAATGCGCCGAGCCATCCAGGTCCAACTCTTTACGCAAAGCGCTTAATTTTTCAAAGTATTGCAAATTCGCAGGATTATGAGGACCAAGGGGACCAGTAACCACCATTTGCGCACATGGCAGATCCTTGTGCAGCGCCGCCAGAATTTGTAAAGCCAGTTCAATATTCTTGCGCGATGTGATGCGGACGGGAAGTAAAAGCAGGGGATTTGCCTTTAACAGATCAAGTTTTTGTATATATTCAATCGTCTGCTCTTCCAGTTTGAGGAACTTTCCCACGTCCACACCGTTGGGTATGACATGGATCTTATTTTTTTCCACTTTCATTAATTCAGAGATCTCATCCCGCCGCATCTCAGAGATGGTGACTTGGGTTGCATCCGGCCAGGCTGTTTTTAGCAAATTCCAGGGATAGCCCTCATGCAATTCCTGTTGATAACGCGGCGTTGTCCATGCAAGATCATGATGCCAAAGAATTATACGCGGCAGTTTTTTGGAGAGATGTAATTGATAAAGCGCGGCAGTCAGCGCAAGGTTTTTATTCAGGGAGCAGATATTGTGAACGATCAAAATGTCCACGCCGGACAAAACGGATTGTAATTGTTCGGCAAGTTCATCACGCAACATTTCAAAATCTGCTGTTACTTCCCTGTGATCCAACTGACTTTTCATCTTTGCCACACGCTCATGGCGCGAATCTGCGAGAGGAATGAGAGTCAATGGGATATTGTCACTTAAAGAGGCGCCGCGCGCCGCGAGCAAACGGACCGAATGTCCAACTGCAGACATCAGGTGCGCATGGTGGGCAATGACACTTTCGACACCGCCGACAATGGGCGGGACGGAATAATGCAGAATGGCAATGTTCATATCTGCCGCCCCAAACAATCTGCAAGCATGGATTGCAGGCAGCGATCCAAAACCGTAAAGGAGAAATGCCGTTTGGCAAGCTGATAATTTTCCTCCGCCCATTCCTGTGCCTGTGCGGGGGTTTGTAGAACGCGGCGAACAGCTTTGATGGTTTCTGTACTAATGAACCCATCCAGCCAGACAGCGCGAAATCCTTTGGGTTTGATGTCCACTTCATAGATGGAGTAATTGTTGACCAAAATCGGGCGGCGGTAATACACGGCCTCAAGAAATGCATTGCCAAACCCCTCAACCGTCGAGGGATAAGTGACCAGATCAGCATGAGGATACACATCACCGAGTGTATAAATTTTCCTTCCATCTTTTGTTGTGCCGCGTTCGTCCTGCACTTGATCTGATTCAAAACGGACGGTCACATCCAACAAATGAGCATATTCACGCACACGCTGTTCATAGTCGGTACCTTCGTCGCCTGAGGCATGTGAGATCACAAGTTTTGCAGGCAGTTCAAGCCGCCGTACAAGTTCAACCGCATGTTCAATACCCTTGCGCTGAATGACGCGCGTGGGTTGCAGCAGGAAATATTCGTCCTTTTCAATGCCAAAGTCCGCGCGGACTGTTTGGCTGTAGGCATCAGGTGCGGGAGGAGGCGAGTCAAAATCCATGACATTGGGGATCACGCGCGAAGTCAGCCCGTGGCGCAAGGCGATCTGCTGGGCTTGCAATGAGTTGATAACCACATGCCGAACCGAAGGCAGGTTGGGTGGAAATGCCGCCGCGAGATAATCCCCCACACAATTGACTTGAAAGCGCTGGCGCTCCCAGTGAAAATCATGATGGTGCGCAATGGTCGGAAAACCCGTCTCTGCAATAAACTCAGTCAGCGCCAGTCCAAGTGGCAGATTGAGCGGGATCGTCACAGCGTTCTCGATGATAAGAATTTCCAGATCAAAGCGATTCGCAAATATATATAATTGTTCTTTGATATATTCCTTCAGTTCACTAACACGGCGCGACATTTGCGGCGGGCGGATATACATGGAGAAAAAATCCTTGTGTAACGCCGCAATTTCAGGGTGCGCCTTGCGCGCTTCCTTTGTGACCGTCCAACTGCCTGAATATGCCTGTTGATTTAATTTGTCAATTTCGGGATGCCGATAAAACGCCTCGGGTACCACCTGGGACTGGTCGCTGCTTCGATCACATTCTCCAGCAAAATAGAAGCACTTGTGCCCAAGACGCTCCAGCACTGTTGCCCACTTTTGCGTTTCAAGCGAAACGCCATCCGTCCCGGCAAAACGTGTTGAAATAAAGCCGATATGCTGTGTCATAGTTTTATCCATAAGACTTGATAAGGGTCGAGCATGAATTTGGAAACCTGTAAAGCCTGACCCGTGAAAAGATCCACCATTGTTTTGTCCACGCTGCCACGCATCAGAATGAATTGTTCTGTTTCGATCAAAACTTTTGCCTTGCTGACATTATGCAAACAAAAGGCGCGCGATGATCCATCCGGTGAAATCCGCTCAATGGCAAATACAGAGGGATGGACATCCAATATTCTATGCACACCGTGCGGATGAAATGCAGGAGAATTCCTCCGCGCCAAAAGCAGCTGGTGGTATCGTGAAAAAACACGTGCGCGCAGTGAATTCGGATCAACAAGTTCTTTTTGTAATGTCTCAAAATCACATTTCTCACGATTAATGGTGCGGTTGCGCCCTGTTCGCTGAACGCCTTCAAGCCACCCGCGCGAGCCAAACAGACTATGGAAATAGATCCCGGGCACCCCGGGGAGCGAGAGCATAATGGCTTGCGCTGCTATAAAGCGATCGACTTGCAGCCCCAAAGGCTCATTTCCTTTGGGATTCGAAAGCGCATCAAAATAATTTATGTTCAGTTCATATGGACTTTGCGCGCCGTCTGCAATGTGCTTGTAGGAGACCAGTCCACCATGTTCAAGTGTTCTATGTACCAGTGAATCAATTTCTTCAGTAGAGAGTATCCCGCGCGCGGGATTTAATCCAATGCCGTCATGCGAGGCAAGGAAGTTGAAAAAAGTCGTTTTAGAGGAGGGCAGGGTTAATGTACCAGCCCAATGGGCGAGTACGCGCGCATCGCCTGTGTGGAATATATGCAGGGTCAACGGCGGCAGGGCAAAGTTATAAACAAGTTGGGCTTCGTTCGTTCCATCGCCAAAATATGCGATATTATCGGCGTGCGGCACATTCGTTTCAGTGATCAGGTGAACATGCGGAGCAACTTCATTCAATGCGGCGCGCAGGAATTGGATCACCCGATGTGTTTGCGGAAGGTGGATACAGGTTGTGCCGATCTCCTTCCATAGATAGGCGATCGCATCAAGGCGAATAAATATCGCGCCGCGTGCCGCGTACATGAGCAGGATGTCCAAAATCTCCAGCAGGACTTCAGGAGTTTTGAAATTTAAATCGATCTGGTCATCGCTGAATGTCGTCCAGACATGCTTTTCGCCTGAATGCGTATTGAAGGTCGTCAGCAATGGCAGGATGCGCGGACGCACCACCTGTGAAAGATCAGGCGAACCTTCCACTGTAATAAAGTAATGACAATAGCGCGGGTCGTCCTGCAGGAAACCCTTGAACCATTCACTTTGTGCCGAAATATGATTAATGACCCCGTCGAACATCAAACGAAAATGGTTTTGCATTGAAGAAATATCGTTCCATTCCCCCAGGTTTGGGTCCACTTTGCGGTAATCCATAACGGAGAAGCCGTCATCCGATGTCCAGGGGTAAAACGGTAAAATATGAATTCCGTTGATGCTGTTGGTTAAATATGTTTTACAAAATAAACTGAGCGTTTGCAGGGGGTTTTTATTTGGCGATTGCACCTGGTCGCCATAGGTGATCAGAAGCGAGTCGCGTTCAGTCAGGCTTGAATCACTTATAGCTGTGCCTTGTCTTTTCCATACAAACTGGTGAGATGGTTGAGAAGTTTTTTCATCTTTATTGTTTCATAATAATCTCAATTATCATTTTTTATGATTTTTTATATCATGACTTTTGGGGCTTAAGATTAATTTATACGGCTAAACAAATTCAATGCGGTCCGGAACTAAAAAAAGAAACAGATCACCTCCAAATCAAACAGCATGGACCCATTAATACTGCTGCTGAGGTTGAACGAATTGACATCAGAGAAACACATGGTTCGAATAGTGAGTGTCTGGCGAGGGATCAACCAGGCTGTCATTTGATCTATAATTTTTTTGTAAGACAAGGAATAAAGCAGTACGGAATGGATTTTCACCCGTTCCAAAAACAGGAGGCGCAGAGGGAAGGGTATTGTCCTACAAAGGCTGGACAACATTTAATTCGAAATTGTATTTGCTGCCCGCCCAAAAACAACCTTCAAATTACATCTCAACAATACAGGGTGTTTCTTCTTTTACGATCACACTTTCGCCATTCGGGAAGGTCACAACGGTTTGCTCCAATCCGCGCACGACAGTCAGTCCTTTATATTTGATGGTTACCGCCCAGGGAAATAAATTCCTGCCTTCAAGTTTAACCTTGCGCTGGGAGAGAATGGTCACACCCAACGTATCCATAAAAAAGCCCACGGGCGCAAAACCCTGCAGGGAATTTCGCTCACCGATACCCGTCCCTTTATCCGCGTGATAGCGCTGGTAAAAGGAATGGTTTTGTTTCAAGTTTTGGATGATCCCACTCATCAGATGGTCGATCAGGCGGGCAGCATCGGCGCGAAAGCCATACGCGAGCAAACCCTCGCCGATCAACTGATTCCAGGGGAGATGAACGCTCATCGAGACCGCATCTGCATCGGGGTCAGGCGAGGCGGCGAGGGATGGGAATCCAAACGGGCGGTCGAATCTATCCGGCATCAGCAGGTTGCGTTCGATCAACTCATTCACCTGCTCCAACCCGCTGGCGTGCGCCCAAAGCGGGAGCGCCAGAGTCAGATCCTCGCCTGTGGTATCAATCAATTTAACGGCAATCCTGTCATTTTCATCCAGCCCTGCCACACTGATCCTGCCGACACGAGTGAATAATTTTTGGGTCGTGGCGACCAGCCCGCCCGTGCGCCATTGGAATTGGTGACCAAGGATGGTCTCAACTTCACCCTTGGATCTGGTGAAGTATTCGCTGATCTGAATTTCGGGGCGTTTTGCGGCTGGACTTTGGGTTTGAATTTCGATCAGCAGACGGACAGCAGTCTCGAACACTTCTTTCGGACGCATGTTCCCGCTGCCCTTTTTCCTGACAATCACTCTACCTGCCGAAGGCAGTTTTGTCTCTCGGTCACGGTATGCATAAAAACCATGGCCAGCGTTCCATCCTGCAGCAAGAGAGGACTTGAGCAGGTCCGCCTGTGCGTTAACCAGCATGACCTCTTCGTCAGGCTTGCCAAGTTGTTTGGCGATCTTCGCAATGGATTTTGCCTCACGGTACAGCATGGCTTCAAGCGACGGGCTGTGTACCAGGGAAATATCCAACCCCTGTGACCAGGGATGCCAGACATCAAAAATCGGGTTATCGTCAAACCCTGTTTGCAGGATGTTGTCCCATTCGGGTGATCCATCGCGATTGCGGTCATGGTTGGATGAAAACCATGACCAGTAGAATTTAATCAGTTTTGGAAAATTTTCCACAAGAAAAGCTTCATCCTGCGTGGCTTGAAAATATCTCCACGCCAGGCTGGCAAGCAGGGGGGCAGCAAGCATTTTTCCGCGCTGTCCCACCAGCCCAGGCTTGCCATCCACTTCGCCGTCTTCGTCCTGCAATGCCAAAAAATTCAGGATGAGTTTTTTTGTCACATCAGGTGCGCCGGGCAAAATACTGGAGATGTAATAAGCATCCAGCGGGGTTTGTCCATTCCACGAGGGGGGATAATCAGCGCCATCACCTTTACGTGAGAAACCATTATCGGTGTGGCGCGCAGTCACAAAGGACGGGTGGGGTAAATGTTCGTTCCCATTAAAAAATAAGCCGAGCGCGGCAGTCTGACTAAAGGCAAGCACAGCATCCCAGTCAGGGTCGCCGGTGCGGATGTCCAGGGTTTGGGAAGCATTCAGCAGCTCAATGCGGGCGCGTTCTGCATCCCATGCGCGGGCTGCACTGCGGCGTGCCAATTCAAAGGAGGAGGAAATGGTATCCAATGCGGCCTGGGCAAAGGTGATTTGTCTGGTTGAACCAGGACCAAGTTCCAGTTCCAGTAGAAGGGACGATTGAATTCCAGATCCATGCTTGGGGCCCCCCGTCATAAAGACAACAGGCGCAATTCCACTGGTCTGTCCCGCAAGTATATTCACCTGTTGCTGTTGGGTGGGAATGATGGATTGACCATCAAGCGGAGAGAGGGCAGCACATACTTCCAGTTTTATCTGGCGCACAGCTGTGCTTTTGTTGGTCAGGATAACGCGCCCCGCCACCGCATGAGATTCGGGAACCCAGTATTCGGCTGAAACTTGCAGGGCTTCCAGGGGAACAAAATCAATGGATAGGAAGTTTGGATAGAAGCGGCGCAGTGACGGTTTGACCGCAAAGGTGTTAGGGTCAGTAACTGAGATGTTATTTTCGGTGAAGCGCAAAAATAGCCGCATGGAGCGCGCGCGCAGACCATATGTGGTGGTAAGTGAAACAAAGGCTCGTTCAGCATCTGCTGCGCCAATTTCCACCTCCCAAATGTGGTCGTTGAGGTAGTCAGGCTGGCAGAAACGGGCATCCGCTGCCAGGGAAAGGTACAGTGGCTCGCCGAGATGTAAAGACCAATCGCGCATGGCGCCTATTGTAAGAGCGAAATGGCGGGAGGTCAAAGGTATAATTTAGTCAGACAGTCAATTCGTTGTATAGTCAACTACAATACGAATGACCACAAGACAAGGAGATTTAATTATGGCTGGACTTTATTTTGAAGAATTTTCAGTTGGGCAAAAAATAATGACGGTTGGACGAACCGTGAGCGAAGGGGATATTTTCAACTTCGCAGGGTTGACAGGTGATTTCAATGAGATTCATACCAATGAATCCTTTGCCGGCAAGACCCAGTTTGGTCAACGCATAGCGCACGGACTTTTGGGATTGTCTCTTGCCACAGGCTTGATCATGCGGACAGGTTTCCTGGAAGGCACAGTCCTTGCATTCCGCGAGATCACCGGGTGGAAATTTGTCAAACCTTTTTTTATTGGTGATACCATCTCTGCCGAATTGGAGATCACGGAAACCAAAGCCCTGCCGCGTATCGGCGGCGGTTCGATCACCGCGGCAATTGCGGTGAAGAATCAACACAATGAGATCTGTCAGCGCGGCTCGCTAATTCTGCTGGTATTGAGCAAGTCGCAATAAGACCGATAAAAAAAGACCATGAAGATTACATAGGGCTATTACGGAAAATCCAGGCGCAACCTGGTGCCTTTATGGTTGAAGATCAATTTTGGATAAATCATGAGCAACGAAGATAACGACCGACTACGCCGAGTTCTGAGATCGGAAGAAGAAACACAAGGGATAAATAACCCTGCGCCTGTTACCCCACCTTCCCAGGCAACTGATAAGTATTATCGTCCCGCACTGGACAAGGACAACATGCCCCTGCCGCGCCGCGTAAATGAGATCGACTTGGAAGGTACGCGGGTGACGCCTGCCGCATACCAGCCAACTCGCAACCACCAACAACCTCAGTCTGCGCAACCCAGGCCTGTGACGGGTGGTACCAAGCCGCCCTTACAACCGTCCAGGGTATCCCGCACACGAAGCGGTCGTCCTGTCAAGAACTGGGGCTGCTTCCTGCGTGGTTTGATCGTGATGGCTTTCGTGGCGATCGTGGTTGGGTTGGGCGTGGGTTCCTATTTTGTCTATAAATACTATGAGATCGCCAGCGACCTGCCCGATGTGGGGGATTTACGCCAGCGCGCCTCGCAGTTCGAGACAACACGCATTTTGGACCGCAATGGGCAAATGCTTTACGAAATCCTTGACCCCAACGCAGGGCGCCGCAACTACATTGCGCTTTCGCAAATTTCACCCAACCTTCTTGCGGCGACCATCGCCACAGAAGACAAGGAGTTTTACAGCAATCCGGGCTTCGACCTGCCCGCCATGATCCGCGCCTTGTGGGAGAACTACCGTACAGATGGACAAGGTGGAGGCGCATCCACCATCACGCAGCAACTGGCTCGTGCACTTTTGCTTTCCCCGGAAGAACGTTCACAACGAACATACACCCGCAAGTCACGGGAAATCATCCTCGCAGCTGAGATCACCCGCCGCTATTCGAAGGACGAAATTCTAGAACTGTACCTGAATGAGATCTACTACGGCAACCTCGCTTACGGAGTGGAAGCTGGTGCCGAAACCTACTTTGGTAAATCAGCCAAAGATTTAACGATGGGTGAAGCCGCCTTCCTCGCGGGACTGCCACAATCGCCAGCCGTGTACGACATTTACACCAATCAACAGGATACACTCATCCGCCAACAGCAGGTGTTGGTTTTGATGTTTCAAATGAGCAGTGAAAATAACTGCATCACGGTCAGTAACAGCGAAATGCCCGTCTGTGTTGATCCCGTGACCGCAACCCAGGCTGCAGACGAGATGAAGTTGTACTCCTTCCGCCAGCCTTCGTTCGATGCCAAGTATCCGCACTGGGTTAATTTTATTCGCGCCCAACTCGAAGAGCAATATGATGCACAGACCATCTATCGTTCCGGCTTTGTGGTGTACACCACACTCGACCCTGTTATGCAGGATGTCGCCCAGCAGCTTGTAACAAATCAAGTGACGGCAATGGTGGACAATAATACTCACAACGGAGCGCTGGTTGCAATCCGTCCGTCCACAGGTGAAATTCTCGCCATGGTCGGTTCACCCGATTTCAACAACGAGGCGATTGCAGGGCAGATCAATATGGCCACCAGTCCCACCCGTCAGCCAGGATCATCCATCAAACCATTCACATACATTGCGGCGTTTGAAAAAGGCTGGACTCCATCCACGCTGATCTGGGACGTACCGACCCAATTCCCCGACGGCGCAAACCCGCCTTATGAGCCGCGCAACTATGACGGCAAATTTCACGGCGGACTAACCCTGCGGCTGGCGCTCGCCAACTCGTTTAATATCCCCGCCGTGAAAACACTGGAATTCGTCGGCATCTACGACAACCCAAACACGACCGAAAAAGACGGTTTGATCGGCATGGCGGAGAGACTTGGAATCACCTCACTCACCCGCAGCGACTACGGTCTTTCCTTGACGCTGGGCGGTGGTGACGTGAGCTTGATCGATATGACCTCCGCCTATTCTGTCATAGCCAACAGTGGGCAGCGGGTGCCGTCAATTGGCATCCTCAAAATTACCGACTTTTCAGGGAATATCATTTACGAATATAAACCACAGGCTGGTGAGCAGGTTATCCGCGCCGAACATGCCTACCTCATCTCGTCCATCCTTTCAGACAATGAAGCACGCAACTTCACCTTTGGACGCAATTCAGCGCTTAATCTATCGTTTCCTGTTGCTGCCAAGACAGGTACCACCAATGATATCCGCGATAACTGGACGATGGGATACACTTCCGACCTTGTCACGGGGGTCTGGGTCGGTAATGCCGATTACACACCGATGGTTAGTTCGTCAGGCTTGAGCGGCGCTGCTCCAATCTGGTCACAGTTCATGGAGTTCGCCGTACCGTATCTCACCAACGGCGCGCCAACCCCGTTCAACCGTCCAGCGGGAATTGTGGACATGGTGGTGTGCAGTCTTTCAGGTACACAGCCATCCAGCTCCTGCAGCAGACAACACACTGAAATTTTTGCCGTTGACCAACCTCCGCTTCCACCAGGACAGGACCTTGCCCGCCGGGTCAAAATTGACCTCTGGACAGGTCTCGAAGCATCCGACGCCTGCAAAGGCCCCACCGAAGAGGAGGTGGTTTTGAACGTCACCGACAAGTGGGCACGCGATTGGCTGGGAACGGATGACGGCCGCTCCTGGCTTGAGGATCGTGGCTTGCCGCGCAAACCATACTTTGCCCCCAAACGGGAATGCAGCGCCGATGACCCGCAGCCCATCATTACAATCAATATCGACGACGGCGAAGTCATCACGTCTGAAATACTGGTTATCAAAGGCTCCGCAGCCGCAGATGAAGGATTCAAAAAATGGTTCCTCGAATATGGCGAGGGCAGCGAACCCACTTCATGGACGACCCTAACCGAGAGCGACAAGCCCGTGAAAAATGACACACTTTATTCCTGGAATATATCCAGCCTGCCAAACGGGATTATTTCACTGCGCCTGACCCTGGTAGGCGATAAAACTGAAGTGGAAAAACAGATCAGATTTAACCTCAGCCTGCCGACCCCCACTGTGCCAAGCCCCACACCAACAGCCACAGAGACGCTCGTCCCCCCCACCCTGCCCCCGACGGAAACTCCCACGCCCCAAATCATCATTCCCAGTGAGACTCCCATTCCATCGGAAACACCAACCGAAACACCAATATCACTGCCATAAAAGGATAAGAGTAGTGCAGGGAAATCTCCTGTACTACTCTTATAAAATTTATCATATGGCAATGGGTCAGGGTTTTAAAACCGTTCCTGTTTTTTACCTCTGTCGCACAATACCCCGCACTTTCCACCAACGATGTTCAATTAAAAAAATCAAACCGGGAATGAAAAGACTTTATGGCGTACAACTGACGGGAAAATTCACCTGCTTAATAATTTCATTGGGTGAAAAAATGTGAAGCTTGATCCAGTATTCATTGGGCGCACCGATTTGATAATAATCATTGATGACCTGAGGCCCCGCTTCTTCAAAGACAAGGACGGTCTGCTCGGATGAAACCCCCGTACTGGCTTCCCATTTCCAGGTAACATACGTCGGACCGTTGGTCGTTATTTCGGCCTCAAGAAATATGGTTTGTGGGAACTGATTACACCCCACTACAATCCGGTCAGGCTCTGCGCGTAAAGTGGCTTTGGTGACCGTTACCACAGGAGGTCGAATCACTGGAAGAGCCTCCACCTCGCCTTCTACCGCAGTTACCAGGGCAGATACCCAGCAAAAACCATTCGGGTTGCCGGGGTCACGGACATACCACCAGGTTGAGGCGTCGTTCCTGCCCACCACACGCGCTGACTGTCCCTCGCTTAATTCATTGATCAATTCAAACACAGTTCCAGGTCCAAACCGGCAATTGACCACCCCCGCTACCACACGCAAATCCACCCTGGCAGGCACAGATGTGGGGGTAAATGTCGGCACGGAAGTGGGCAACAGGGGCACAGTGGGGGTAGCCGTGGGGACCGGTGTGGCCGAGGCACAAGCCGACAGGAAAATAGTAATAAGTCCTGCCAACAGGACACGACGTTTCATTTCTTCCTCCTTGTAAACAAAAGACGACCCCTTTCGGTCGTCTTGTTTATTTACTTCACTATAACAGTAAATATCGTTGTTTGTTGCGGGACCACCGGGTCTTTGGCAGGTGAATAGTACCCAAGAGTGAGCTGCGTCCTGCCGGCGTTGACAGCCTTGAATGTCTGTACGTCCAGCCCCGCCGCCGCCATCCAGGTTCGGGTCACTGGTAGAGATGTACTCCGTTTTGACATACTCCACCCCATTCTAATCCAACTCGCCCACAATCGCCCAGTCATAATCGGTGGTGGGATTGGATTCGAGAATAATGTTGAATTCCTTTCCCGCACTGATCTCAATGGGCTGCTGCGCATCGATCGCACGCAGCCCAGAAGCAGTCAGGCAAAAAGAAATGGAACGATCCAAACCCACTTCGATGAACCACAGACCATCCTCCTTTAGCATTACAAGGAATTCAGATGATCCACATTGAAGACGCACCAGCCATGAGACTTATTCCAGAATACCGGGAATTCATCTGCGCTCGATCGGATTTATTTTACGTCGATCGGGACGCTTGGGTTCTTAGGCTGCTGCCAGCATGACAGGTTGAATTAAGAATCTGTTGCACGATCCTCAAAATAATTTTTATTTTCTTGATGCAAAAGCGTGTTTATATTTGATCAACAGATTATCGAGTGCTTCACGCAGCAGGACAGCCTCACCCACGCCCTGCTCCCTTGCAAGCTCAGAAAGTCGTTCCAATTGTGTAAGTGTATAGTGGGAGGTCTTTGGAGCCATCCTCTCTTCATACGAAAGAACGATCTTGTTTCTTCCTGAATTCTTTGCCTTATACAATGCCTGATCTGCTTTGCGGAGAAGTTCGTTTTCATCCTGCGCATCGATGGGAAATGCCGCAACACCGCCACTAATGGTCACCTGGGCGTTTACTTTCTTTTTTCCATCAGAAAGGGTTTTTAATTGATCAATTTCAGCGCGGGCACTTTCAACGAGTAGGAACGCCTGCTCACGTTCGGTATCAGGAAAGATCAGGGTATATTCCTCACCGCCATAACGGCATACGATTGCCTTATCACCCGCCACATGCTGGACGATATCGCCAATGGCTTTTATCACGATATCACCTGCTTCGTGTCCCATGCCATCGTTCAGCCGTTTAAAAAAGTCAATGTCCAGAAAAGCCAATGTGAGGGGATGATCGTTTTGCTGGGCATACAGGATGGCTGCCTTTAATTTTTCTTCAAAGCCTTTGCGATTGATCAGCCCTGTTAATGGGTCAAGAAGTGAGGGTTCAGTTGACATTGTATCTCCTTTTATCATATACTATTATCATATATGTATATAATATATCAACATATTACAAATGTCAATAAAAAAAACCGCCCTTTCGGACGGTTCCCACAGTGCTTTGCAAAGGATATCCTATCTCTTCAACTGCCTGTACTTCACTCTATGCGGCTGCAGATCTTTTCCAAATTTTTCCACCATCATTTCTTCATAATCAGACCAGTTGCCGACATACATTTTGGCGATCGATTCACCTTCGAAGGCGATGATGTGGGTGCAGATCCTATCCAGGAACCAGCGGTCATGGCTGACAACTACAGCAACGCCTGCAAATTCCTCGAGAGCTTCTTCCAAAGCACGCAAGGTATTGACATCCAGATCGTTGGTTGGCTCATCGAGCAGCAGAACATTCGCGCCTTCGGTCAGGGTCTTGGCAAGATGGACCCGGTTGCGTTCACCGCCAGAGAGCACGCCGACTTTCTTTTGCTGATCTGCCCCTGCAAAATTGAACGAGGAGCAATATCCGCGGGCATTCACTTTCCGTTTGCCAAGCTCCAAAAAGTCTGCGCCGCCCGAGATCTCTTCATAAACGGATTTCTCAGGGTCAAGGGTGCGGGTCTGGTCAGCATACGCCAGCTTGACGGTTTCGCCGATCTTGATCGTGCCGCTGTCAGGGGTTTCTTTGCCTGTGATCATCTTCAATAACGTGGTCTTGCCTGCGCCATTGGGGCCAATGATCCCGACAATACAACCGGGAAGAATGGATGCGGAAAATCCATCGAGAATGAGTCGGTCGTCAAAAGATTTGGTCACGCCATCAAATTCAAAAACGATGTCACCGAGGCGCGGACCGGGGGGGATGTAAATTTCCAGGTCTTCACGGCGCTTTTCGGCTTCCTGTCCGAGCAATTGTTCATAGGAATTAACGCGCGCCTTCCCTTTGGATTGACGCGCCTTGGGAGACATGCGGATCCATTCGAGTTCGCGCGAGAGGGTCTTTTGGCGCTGGCTTTCGGCTTTCTCTTCGTTCGCAAGTCGGGCTTCCTTTTGTTCAAGCCATGAAGAATAATTGCCCTTCCACGGAATTCCATAGCCGCGATCAAGTTCGAGGATCCAGCCTGCCACATTATCAAGGAAGTAGCGGTCATGCGTTACGGCGATGACAGTGCCTTTGTATTCGCGCAGGTGATGTTCGAGCCACGCCACAGATTCCGCGTCCAGGTGGTTGGTGGGCTCGTCCAGCAGGAGAATGTCCGGTTCACTGAGCAGCAACCGGGTTAGCGCAACACGGCGCCTTTCCCCGCCCGACAGGATCTTGATCGGTGTATCGCCTGGAGGACAGCGCAACGCATCCATGGCAACTTCAAGATGCGAATCCAGATTCCAGGCATCGTGCTTGTCAAGTTGATCCTGCAACTTGGCCTGCTCGGTGACAAGTGCGTCAAAGTCGGCATCGGGTTCGGCAAATTTCGCGTTGACTTCATCGAAGCGCGCAAGCATTTCAACAATGGGAGCAACCGATTCTTTTACAACCTCGATGACTGTTTTTGTTTCATCCAGCTTTGGCTCCTGTTCGAGCAGACCGACCGTGTAGCCTTTCGCCGCGGAGATTTCGCCGATATAGTCCTTATCAATACCTGCCATAATACGCAGCAGTGTGGACTTCCCCGCGCCATTAAGACCAAGCACGCCTATCTTGGCGCCATAATAGAATCCAAGCGAGATATCACGCAGGATCTGTTTATTGGGAGGAACAATGCGCCCCACTTTATTCATGGAGTAGATTACAAGGGATTCATTTGCCATAGTAGGGTGATTTTATCAGAGAGTGAGGATTAGGAAAACTTCATTTGGAAGTTGAAAACCTGATCATCAGGTTTATGTATAAATGATTTATATTTTGAAGGCATATTTCAAAAAAATTCCGGGAGCCACAAAAAAACAAAGTCAACTGCTGAGCTGCTGATTCACACAAAACGACCCCTGTCCAGCGGCGAGGCAAAAACAGGGGTCTGACTTAAACCGTCGGCAAAGACTGAGTAAGCTGTAATCATTCTATCCTATTTTCATTGGTTATTCGTACTCATCCCTTTTCCACAATGCGTGCTTCGCAGGTCAAGGAGCCCGGATGAAAATCGTAGAAATTCCATTCAAGAGCTCCTGGGCAGGGGAACTTACACCGAATAACTCTCGCCGGGTTTTAACACGATCACCTTCGTGTTAGTCTCCTGTTCCACACGCACCTTCCACGCGGCGGCATCCTGCGCGATCAATTCCCAGGTATTGTAGTGGATGGGGACCACCACCTTCGGTTCCAGCATCCTGACGGCACGCAGGGCGTCGTTGGGACCCATGGTGTAATTGTCACCGATGGGGATTACCGCCACATCCAGGCCCTCCTCCCCGATCAATTTCATATCCCCAAACAAACCTGTATCCTGCGCAAAATAGAGCTTCTTTCCCTCATTGGTGGTCAGCAAAAATCCGCAGGGATTGCCGCCGTATGAGCCATCAGGGAGCATCGAGCCATGCAGAGCAAGTGTCAATTTAAGGTAGCCGAATGGGTGCTTGTGTCCGCCGCCCAAATGTTGACCGTACGTTTTCTTCACACCCTGCCCCTCGAACCAGGAGGCGATCTCGTAGTTGCTGATGATCGTCGCCCCTGTACGCCTGGCAATGGCAATGGCATCACCCACGTGATCTCCGTGCCCATGGCTGACAAGCAGAAAGTCCGCTTGCACTGCGGCTGGAGAAATATCAGCAGCTGGGTTGCCGGTAAAGAAGGGGTCAATGACTAATTTATATCCGCCCGTTTCAAGTCCGAGTGTGGCATGTCCATGCCAGGTAAGTTTTGTTGTCATGTCAATCTCCTTTTAATGATGGTGACAGTTCACGACTTGGAAGTGATCATGAGATAGGTAAACAGGATTCTCCGGTCAAATAATGGGTAACAGTGGGCCATTTGGTTATTATGAATTTTCTGTGATTGCGCCCATGGAATTATAACTACTTCGCTGGCAGGAGACTTTCAGAGGTGGATCAACAGATTAAACATAAAGGGGCTATCCAATTAGCGGATAGCCCTGATTTTTTTCCAGAAGAAATTTACCTGTTTGTTTCTGGCGTGTTTCTCAGCCTGCGGGCAAATAAAATTACAACCACAAAGGCAAGAGCCATCACTACCAGACCAGGCAAACCATAATCATCAGCAAAACCGCCGTTTGCCAGGGCGGTCGTGGTGGGGAACACGGTAAGTTCTGCAGCAGCGGCTTTGGTGTAAGCAGCGCCTACAGTTGCTGTAGCGGCGGCCTGCGTACCTGCCAGTCCCACAGGAACCGAGGGATCAGGCGTATTGGTGGGAGACGCAGCGGCCACGGGCGGAGTAAATGTCGGTGGAGGGACGAGCGTGGTGGTGGGGAAACTGGCAGCTTCAAACGTGGCTGTCAAGGCAGAATCAACAGTTGCCATTGCAGCAGCGGCGGTTTGAGTAGCCGCACTGATGGCGACTTCCTGCTGCGAAGCCGCACGGTTTTGACTGAACAAATACACCGCGCCAAGGCAGGCAACTGAGATCAATATTATCCCGCCTAAAATGCCAACCGCGATCATAAAAGTGCGATTGTTATTTGATTCCTCTGGAAGCGGGGATTCTCCAAAATCATCTGTGGTGGTTTCATCGAAAGACATCAAGCACTCTCCTGGTTATTTTTTATTACTTTTGCTCATAATCCCGAATGTCTTGTTATTTCAAGGCACGTGACTTAATTTTACAACAACAATGCGGGTATTATCCCACAACTTCAAGGTTTATGAGAGGCGCGATGATCGTTTCGCCATTTTCAAGTTTAACTTCCGCCGCCGGAGCGCGTAAGCCGCTCAACAGCGTGGTTAATCCGGGTTTAACAACGACAATGGAACCGATCTGCCCCATGGCAGGCGGACGCCGCATCCGAACCTGCGATCCGGGGGCAAACGTTTCCACTTCACGAAGGGCAGGCGGAGCTGATGAAACGGGCAGGGGAATAATGACTTCAGGGCATGCTCCGCTGTAACGATCACGCGCCTCTGCGTTTACAGTAACATCACGCTTGATATTTGTACTAAGCAGTTTATAGGCTGCAGAATTCATTGGCAGGGAGCCAAAACCATCGGTCACAACAATTGGGTAGCGCATCTCACGCGCCAGCGGGATGAGCGATGGGTACAAACTGGAAATGATCAATCCGCGTATGGACAGATCTGATGCAGCTTTTAATGCCTCGGCATCCTTGACCATGCCGCCCAAAATAACAAATCCACGCATGCTCACATCCAGACGTCCGGCGGTAAATACACTGTTGGGTTGTTCTGCAAGGTTAACCAACAAACCAGAATCAATTCGACCATTCCCCCAAACGCCCTGTATCAATGCGCCTGCAGCCTGGATCACCACACCACGATTTGGAATGACTTCAATCACTGTACCGGTGATACCGGCACGCAACTCCATTTTCGATTCACCCACTTCCATCAGAACTTGCCCGCCGCCCGCTACGATCACCCGCCCCTCACGCGGCGCAACCACGCTGCGCGGAAAAAGTCCCCTGCCGACGGCGATCTCAGCACCGGCAACAAGACGCTCATTCGCTTTGCATTTTACAAGACGGTCTGCCGCATCGGAACTCACGCCCAGCCTCTGGGCAACATCCAGTAGAACATGCTCACGCGCCCAGCTTGCCTCGGCGATCACGTCATTCGGGTTAACTTTTTGATGCAGGCGCACAAGGACCGTGCCCGGGATCGGTAAAAGGCGTTCACGCACAATGGAAGCAAAGCCAAGAATATGATGTACAGGCGCCTGCATGGTCTATTCGCCTCCGAGGGTCCAGGCCCATTTTTTGATCAGTTCACGCCGGCGCATATCATCAACCGGCAGGGATAATGGACGTCCACGCCCGTCGAAGATCACACCCAAAGCGCCCCCAGTCACCGAGAGCGTGCCACCACGCCCTGGTCCAAAACCAACATCCGCACCGTGCAGACACTGGATGGTTAATTTTCCTGTCTCGCCGCCCCGCAATGGCAGGACCTCAAGCGCTCCACATTTCAATTCCAAACGTGTCTCAGACCCATTCTCATAGGTCAGGGTTGCGCGCAGGATGGGCACACCGTATTTTACAGAAACGACCGGTGCAACCACTGTGCCTATGCTGAGAAATGCTCCTGAATCGATCACTTGTACAGGCATGATATTGTTTTTCGCAGCAGCAGCACCCAACAAGGGCAGCAGGTTATTTTGATCGAGAATGACCGTGGTCAAGCCGACAGGTTGGATGGAATCGAGGAGCAGAAGCAGACACTGACCAGGTCGTGAAGCGTCACTGAGGGCGCCTCCACCAGCAATGATCGGCTCAAAAAGCGGAGCCAGCGTGGTTTTGATGCGCAAGGCATTGCGCGGAAAATCGCGGCCCGCAGACTGCATGGAAAGGTATAGCGCCTGTCTCGTAACTGCCTGTGATAATGCGAGGTCTTCCTTTGTTGCAGCAATGGTGGCTGGATACAAAGCTTTTTGATACAGATAGTCCCGCAGCACACCTTCAGAAATTTCCAGGGGCGACCAGCGCAAAATATCTGCGAGGGTTGTGTAATTAAGTAAGCCTGCCAGGTTTTCGCCCACTCCAAATTGCGGATATACACCCAATGTAAATTTATTTTTAAAACCAGCCGAAACAACCGCAGCAGATGCTCCCAGGTCAATACTTAGGATCCCCTTGTCAGCGCTGTACACTTTGGAAAGAAAACGCACCATGCGCCCGGTGGCGTAGGCGGTTGGCAGTAAATGCCCGCCAGACCACACATCCAACAGGTCCACGCCCTTGATCTGGCGTTTGCGGATGTTGACCTCCATGCGCGCCAGTTCACTCTGAGCTGGCTCCAGATCTTCTGTTTCAAGGGAAGGACGGACATTCGGACTGATGTGCAGGGCGGAAGAAAATGAACCAACAAGGGTTTTGACTTCCTCTGCAATTTTCTCATTCCCTGCAAATAGAACTGCCGGGACTTTCTCCTTCGGCAGTATGAAACTGGCAAGGCCAATTGGCTCAAGCAGTTTTTGGATCGAACGTGATGCTCCGCCATCGGTGCCGCCAGTGATGATGATCAGGTCAGGCTGTGCGCGCAGAAGGCTGTCAATTTGCTGTTCAGGTTTGCGACGGTCATTCAGGCTGATCGTCTCCACGATCCGCGCATACATTGATTCAGTCAGGCGGCGCGCGCTTTCAAGCGAGACTTCCTTTAGCAGCCCCACCAGGGCGGTTTTAATGGTGGGACCTGCGGAAATGGTGACGACCAGCGAGTCCACGCCTGAACCGTTGGGCTGGCTCGGCGTAATCAGGTTGCGTGAATCATCAAGCAGGGACTTCCCCAAAACCGTCTGTAAATTGGTAATTGCGTTGCGAACCCCTTCGCTCACATCCTTGAAAGGTGCTTCAGCAGTGGAAGGAGCAGTGCCGGAAGCCACAAAGCGGTATTCACCTTCGACCACGTCAAATAAAACCGCACGCGTATTTGCCGCGCCGACATCTACAGCAAGAATGGAGTTACCATCGACCAATGATGAAGTCATAGTTACTGGAATTTCCCTAGCAGCTCAAGGATGAAATTGATCAGCGACGAGATGCGTTCGATCAACGCGGTCAACGCGGCAGCATACACACCCGCAAATACCGCGCCCAATGCAATGCCAATAAAAATGCGGCCACCCCAAGCCAGCGCTTCGATCAAACCCAGGCGGCGCATGGAGCCATCGGCCTTTGGACGTGCACCAAAGTGAAAATAGGAAAGCGTCAGGACTGTACCAACCAGAATGATCACGCTGTTGGATATTGCCTCTATAAAATAGCCAATGTCTTTTCCGCTGACAAATGTCATATCAAATGCATTGATGGTTCCAAGCACCTGCGGAATGAGCGTGCCGATCAATGCGCCGGCAAGAGTCACTGCCGCACCCACCCCAACCAGAAATGCCACCACGATCCGGCCCATGCCCGACAGGTGCGGCGAGGCTTTTGTCAGGAGTAAAAACGCAGCGAACAAGAGTGCCAGCATTAAGCCCAGGTCAAGCATGTTGCCGGAGGCAATGGCAGACATTAAAGGGTAAACGAGGCGCGGCATGATCACCTGCCACCACGTAACGGCCGCAATATAGCCTGCTGAAACGCCTACAAAAATATACACCGCGATCCGAAAGAGCGGATTATCGCCAAGTACATAACTAAAAATGAGCAGGGTAAACAGGAAACTGATCAAACCAGTGACCAGATTGATCAGGTCGGCTGAGATCAACATATTATTTTGCCTCCCTCGCCGCACCACGGTCACGCAAGCCCAAAGCCAGGTTCAATAAACCACCGCCCAAAATAAACACCATGGCAAGCAGCATTCCAATGCTGTACGCATCCCAGAAAGCGCGCGCGGTGCCGGGGCGTCCGCTGTTATTCTGCTCGAACAAGGCGCCACCGTACAAACCGCTCACCAGGCCGGCGATCTGCTGCGAGGCATAATACGGCTGTATCATCGGTGCGGTTTGTGCGCTGGAAACCGCCACAAGGGGGACTGTCTTTCGCGCTGAAGCTGTCTGCTCGATCCAGGCGCGGGCAGAATCCGCATCGTCTGTGATCAGGATCAATGCTGCAAATTGTGAAAGTGAGGTCACACCCTCCAGCGGAGGCAATGACCAGGCAAGAGTCGGCGCAAAGTCAACCAGATTGGAGCTTTGAGGAACTGTATACCGGGCAGTTTCAGATGGATTTTCAGCAAATGCCCGGATGCCCATCTGTCCACCAGGAAGGTAACCCAGGTTCAAGTATTGGACTCCACTTTGGTAGTGATGCCCAGCCAAAAATCCAGAGGAAATGAAACGCTCTGCCAGAACCGCACCTGTCTCACTGGTGGAAATAAAAGTCATGCGCGGATGGCGCAGGAGGATCATCTGGTCAAACATCGGTCCTGCGGCGGCTTCAATTTCCCCCGCACGGGCGGGTTCATAATCAAACACCACCAACACCGGCGCGCCTTCCGGAACGGATTGCGCCGCGTGCAATGCCCCGCCGAATTCAAGCGGAACCAGTAAACTGCTTGGCAGGGGAAAAATCTGTGTCCGCATGGATAACACAGTGGGCAAAATTATAAAAAACATGAAAAACAGGAACCAGCGTAAAACGCGCGAAGTTCCGATCACGGAAAAAGAATCAAGGGGAACAGGCGCAGTTTCTGCCGCAAGGATTTGCTCCAACAATGCCGCATGAGCCTGCTGTTCTTCGCTGGCCTGTAATTTGATCGAATAAGCTTTTGGTTTGCTGGTGGGAGAAAAAACCGACCCCGCAGGGAGTACACCCGGCAAGCCAGCCAGTGCACCGTGTGCCTCCAGCGTCTTGTCACCGGATGTGAAAGACTGCGGATTGCCCGCATCCACAGGGCGCATGGCTTGCACCCAGGTGGGGAGATCACCAGGAGCGATCGCATCCACACTGGTGATTGGCGCGGACATGGATTCAGGTGCGGCCGACTCATCCACAATCGAAAGCCAGTCAGGCATTTCTGTAAACAGGGAGTCCGTATCGGGGCTGGGTTGAGACACAGACGCGTTAACCGGCTTGGCTGTATTGAGCCGCTCAGGTGTATCAGAAAAAGACGGGGTGGGAACTGGTGCTTCCTGCACGGCAGGGGGTTCAGCAAAAATAGAGGACCCCAACGCGGAAGCTTTCAGCCAACCCGGGATATCCTGGTCAGGGTTCTCTTCAGCAGTTGGTTGTTCCTGCATATCTTTTTCGACCGGCGCAAGGTCATCTGCTTTCAACCAGGCAGGCGTTGAATCTTGCACGGGTTGTTCACCTTCAGCAGGCTGAAGACTCTTCAACCAATCCTGATCAGATGAAGAAGTACCTGCTTCGAGACCCTTCAACCAGTCAGGTGTATCGACTGCAGATGAAAAAACGGCATCCATCTCTTCCAAGCCATATCCTGAAAAAGCGGAAGGATCAGTACTTTGAGTTTTATCCTGTCCATCCATTACAGGCTGCCAGGAAGACAGGTCAGAACTATCGATCGGTGCGCCAGGAATCGACGGGGTAACTTTTGAATCCATTGCGCTCAACCAATCAGGCATATTGGAGTTGTCCGAAGGCAGGCTGGCTTTGGATGCGGGAATTTCAGAGTCCATCGCTCTCAACCAATCCGGTGTATCCGAACTGCTTGAAGGCACACTGTCTTTGAGCGCGGCGTTTTCCGCATCCATCGCGCGCAGCCAGTCTGGTGTGTCGGAAAGATCGGGCAATGTATCGGGCGTGTTCAACGGAACACTGGTTTTCGGCGCGGCATTTTCCGCATCCATCGCGCGCAGCCAGTCCGGTGTCTCTGAAAAAGCAGGGAGTATGTCTGAGTCTTTTGAGGCGGCGCTGTTTTTGGGGGAGGTAATTTCTGCATCCAACGCGCGCAGCCAGTCCGGCGTATCTGAGGATGTAAAGGCTTCATCCGCAGTGTTCACGGAATCATTAAAGCCCGCACCGCCATCTGCAACTATGGACCGCAGCCAGTCTGGCGTTTCACCTGCCGCTTCAAAAGCAGGCGTATCATCCAATGCAAACGGCTGCGCAGCCTCTTGTGATTTACGGGAAGCATCTGCATCCCGCAGCCAATCAGTTAATTCATCTTTGTCGTCAGCCTGTGGGGTTTGACGATTCATCCCTGCCAACCAGGGCGGCATCTCAGGTTCGGGCTCAGGTTGAGATTGTGCAAAGTCCTTGGTATTTCCCAACTCCACCCAACGCACATCAGAAGATTCGGTTTTGGGTTTCCTGGGCTTTGGCGTCTCACCGGTAATGTTCGCAAGCCAATCCGGGGTATCCTCTTCATCATCCTGTGCTTGAGAATTCAGACCTGCCAATAAATCCGAGCCGGAAAATTTGGAGCCGGTTGTTTGGGGTGTTTTTGCTGCATCATCTTCAGGAGTTTGCCGCGCTGAACTACGCGTATCCCTTAACCATTTGGGCAGGACAGGTTCAAGATCAGCAGTGGTTTTTTCAGTGGGAATTTGTCCGGGCGTGAGGGGTTTATCCTCCCCTTTGAGATTTCCAGTCAACGGCTGCAGACGTGCTTGACAAACCTGGCAGAACTCCAGATCTGACGGGTTGTTCTCTCCGCATACAGGGCATTTAATAACGTTTGCCATTAGCTGCCGCCATAAGGACGGTCTGCGCCAAACAAAACACGCAGTCCAGTGGTCAGTGCGCCAAGCCCAACACCGATCAAAATGCCTCGCATTCCACCGAGCGCCCATACCTGAGACCACCAGCGAGCGAAATCACCCAGCAGGGGGATATCGCCAAAAGGCAACGTGGCTGAGCCAAAAAGAATGATCGCGGCGGTTAAAAGGAAAATGATACTCATCACATCCACGCGACGGCGCAGGAGACGGATTGCCGCATAAAGCAGTGAGATGGTCAGAATCCCCATCAAGGCGGATTCAGTCGGAATGATGATGCCATTCACCACCGCCTGCATGGCTACATGTCCGGGACGCAGGATTATGCCGAGGACAAGGGTAATCAATAAACTAATGACAAGAAGCGCACTGTAAACGCCGCCCTTTTGACTGCGGCGGACTTTGTCAGTATGCACTGAAACCAAATTGAAGATCCCCACCAACATGGCAACACCCGCAAGGGTAATCGCCACATTCAAGATCTGAGTCTGAACTTCTGCCAGCACAGGGAAGAGATCTGTCAGAAAATATCCGCTCAAAATGGCAAGACCTGAAAGCGTTACGATAAAAACAGTGATCACGCGCATTACATCACCCCCGCAAATTTGGCAGCCGCGCCGCCCAATAAGATGAAGATGATCACCCAGCGGAACACATCCTGTAATGTCAGGCTTGCCAGGTGTGAAACGCCTGCGCCAAGATACGCGCCTGCGGAAAATAACTCTTCACCGAGCAGCGCATCCTGTGAGTTCGCAAAAAGCACAGCCTGACCGGCCAGGTTGTCACTGGCGCCAATTATCGCTACATTTTCGCGTTCCGCCGCATCAGCCAGTAAAGCAACCTCCGCGCCAAAATGCCCGATCAAAATATTTGCAGAGACGTTCTCATTTTGTGAAATATGCATCGCGCCGGCGGCATATCCAAACGGACTTAACCCGGCCACACGCCCCGCAGTATGCGAATATAACTCCCCCGCGTTTGCGGCTTTATAGCCCGCCTGTATGGTATCCTGTGAAAGCAAGCCAAGCAGAGGATCTCCTGAAGAAGCGACCGGAGGACTGTCACTTACTGATGTGCGTTCTGCAATATGACGCAGCATGGCAAGTCCGGCCAGGGAAGATCCGCCACGCACATCGAGCAGGTTTCCAGATCCAAGGGAAATATGCAGGCGAGTGCCATCTTCCACGCTCAACCCCAGCATTCGAACCAGGCGGGCAAGCGCAGGGACATCACGCAGGCGTGCAGGAGCTTTACGCTTCCATAGTGCGATCACCCCCAAAAGAATCGCACTGACCGCGATGATAATCAATTCGATGGGGATCAGCATGATGATGCCCTCTCCTCAACCAGGAAGGATGCGAACGCACGTGCTTCATTATCTTCTTCCAGGGTGATTGCCAAAGCCGTGAGTTGGTCATTCGCGATCAAACCGCGGCCAAAATACAACATCTGCGCCCCAAGCAGGGCAAGCGGACTTCCCGCCTCAAGCAACATGGCAGTCAGTTCATGAAGACGATAACGGCGCAAGGTTTCTGCCCAGCGCGGCCAATATTCGCGGGGTGAATTCATATTTATGCGAGTATAGCATAATTTTAATGTCGACTTGTGTCATGCCGCACATCCGGTTATTACAAGTGGGTTGCAATTCCAGGAAAGTCAAACCTTGTCCGGGCAGTACATGCACAAAATAATTCCCGCTCAACCCACAACGCCAACACAAAGCCGCAAAGAGAATGTTTCTATCTCTGCGGCTTTGCGTAAACTTCCCAAGAAGCCATCCATTAAGTACAGGAAAGGCATTCGATCTGTGTATTATTCAGGCGCGATCTTCGTTCCAGACTCAATTTCTGCATCTTTCGGGATGACAACAATTCCATCACGGACATACCATTTGCCGTGGTCCAAATCCACTCCACGGGGGAATGGAAGAATGGTCACATCGTTCCCAATCCGAATATTTTTATCGAGGATGGCGCCCTCAATATGACAATTCGATCCAATGCCGATGGGCAAGCCTTCTTCAAAATCCCGTTCATAATAGTCCGACCCCATCACGATCGTGTCCTTGATAACACATCCTGATGAGATCTGACTTCGGATCCCCACAATCGAGTGAGTAATGTCAGACTGCAGGATCCGGCATCCTTCCGACAGAAGGACATCCTTTAACCTGCTGTCTTCCACAATGGAACTGGGCAGGAACCGGATGTCTGTATAGATCGGCTCCTTGGCATCGTGGAAATTGAACGGTGAATCGGACCGTGTCAACATCAGCCCTGTTTCATAAAATGAACGGATCGTTCCAATGTCCTGCCAGTAGCCGTTAAAATCAAAACCGAATACCTTATGGGTTTGGATCGCCTCGGGGATAATGTCGCCGCCAAAGTCATCATGATTGGGGAATTTCTCCAACAAATGCATCAACACCTTTGTTCTGAAGAGATAAATTCCCATCGAGCCGAGGAATGGACGAACCGGATCGTCACGGCTGATATATTTCCTCTGAATTTCAGGATCCTTGGGTTTCTCCACAAAGGAGGAAATCCGTCCACCGGGTTCGCGCTTCAAAATCCCAAAACGCGGCGCCTCCTCCGTCATAACAGGCTGGACCGCCACGGTAATATCCGCGTGATTCTCCCAATGATATTCAGCCATCGCCTTGTAGTTCATACGATACAGGTGGTCGCCCGCAAGGATCAGGACATGTTTGGCCCCACTGGACATGATCTCAAGGGTTTGCTTTCGCACCGCATCAGCCGTGCCCTGATACCAGTCAGCACTTTCGATGGTTTGTTCTGCAGCCCAGATCTGAACCCAGCCGGCATGGAACGCATCAAAGTTATAAGTGCGCGTAATATGACGATGCAGGGACACAGAATTGAATTGTGTCAGGATCGCGATCTTGAATATCTCTGAGTTGATGCAATTACTGATGGGAATATCTATGAGGCGGTATTTCCCCGCAATGGGAACGGCAGGTTTCGAGCGCATTTGAGTCAACGGGTAGAGACGCGCTCCACGTCCACCACCTAAAATTACAGCCAGGATGTCATTTAACGAGGGCATAATGGTCTCCTACATCAATTTTACTTTTCTTTCAACAACTTGTTAATATCTTGCATCCTGCCTAATAAAACCCCCAACACTGTTTAAATTATATCGCATTTTCACATGCTTGCATTGCAGTAAATTACATCGCAAAAACGCTGATCCGCATATTCGAGCGTGGTTATATACAACAAATTTAGACTATAATCCACCCTTATTCCTTTATGGATCAGGAATATATATTTTTGCATGCAAGCTGGTATTTATGATCGATCACGAAAAAAATTCACAAACTCCAATTATTGAACGCACCACAAATTACAAGCCTCCGCGCAATTTAAGTTCCTGG
>JAIFNG010000011.1 GCA_020047815.1 Anaerolinea sp. | reverse complement strand
AGGTGCCCCCACGGGAATTCGAATCCCGGTTTAAGCCTTGAGAGGGCTTCGTCCTGGGCCACTAGACGATGGGGGCTTGAAGCGGGTTGCATTGTATCACCGCTAATTTTACCCGTCAACAAAAAACATTGTTCATTTCACAGGACAAGCGGATTCTAAAGTCTAACGCACCCTGCGTCTCCATTCCTCTTTCAATTGTAATTCGCGCGGACTGACACCTGAGTCAAGGGCAAGGAAATCGGTCAACAGGCGGTTAAACTGATTGGGGTTGTCGATCATGGGAAAGTGCCCCGCGCCTTCAAGAGTAACCTGATGCATGTGGTTGGGAAAAGAATCTATCGTCTCCTGTGGCGGCATGCTGATCGCGGGGTCATTGGGACCGTTTACAAACAGGCAGGGAACGCCGAGGTTGCGGATGTCGGTAAACATATTGGCACCCAAAGCCTGGATGCCTGCTATCGATGCAGAAACCGCTTGCGGGTCCACCTTGGAAGCGTCCGAGAGGGCAGATGCCGCTTCGGAAGTGCGTACCCCCAGCCAATCCACCAATTCAGGCATGGCGGCGGTACGCACACGCGCACTGACTGCGGATTGTTCAAGAGGGCAGTTTATGGCCATCATGCGATCCACACTTTGGGACCATTGCTTAAGATAGGAAAATGCAACCACTGCACCGAGATTATGACCAACCAACGCGACCTTGCCAATACCCATTTCTTCCAGAAACCGTTTAAGGAGGTCGGTCTGTTTATCAAGGGAGTAGAGCAGCGGGTTATGCATTGAATCGCCAAAACCATATAGATCGAGCGCATAGGCGCGGAAAGATGTGGATGCAATCTGCATGGCGTTGATCCAATAACGCCATGAGCCAACCCAACCGTGCAGGAAGATAATGGGGCGTCCCCGTCCCAAAGCCTCGTAATGCACCATCGAACCGTCAAGAATAATTGCACTCATCGTTTAGGGTTATTTTCCAAATTTTGCCAGGATGGTTTTCACATGTTCTACAAGATGGCTCGGCGCAAAAGGTTTGAGCAGGTAATCTTCCGCGCCTACATCGAGCCCTGTTTGAACTTCAGAGTCCTGTCCTTTGGCAGAGAGAAAGACAACGGGAATATCCTTCAGAACTACATCCGCCTTCATTGCACGACAGGCATCGTACCCGGTCATTTTCGGCATGCGCACATCCATAATCACAATATCAGGGATCATCTCGGTTGCCTGATGAAGCGCCTCTTCCCCATTGGCAGTGGTAGTCACTTCATGTCCCGCAAAACGCAGGGTGAAGGCAATAAGTTCACGAATATCCGGTTCGTCTTCTGCTATTAATATCCTTGCCATTCGGTCTCCATTTATTTATAGATCGGCAGGGTGAAGGAAAATGTACTTCCTTCACCTGGCACACCAGTGCTGGTCATCCAGATGCGTCCCTTATGCATTTCAACCAGTTGACGAACAATAGGCAACCCCAGGCCGGTTCCAGGCGTGGCAAGCACCAGGGGGTGTTCGCCGCGGAAGAAGCGCTCAAAGATGCGAGCCTGGTCTTCAGGTGCAATGCCCACACCGTTATCCTGCACATCCACCTGAATTTCCCCTTTTTGCTGATGGATGTTGACATGGATGGTTCCATCATGGGGCGTATAGTTATAGGCATTGTCCACTAGATTTCCCAGGACCTGCCTGATGCGTTCCCCGTCCCCCATCACAGAGAAAGCTTTTGCCGGCGCATCAAGCAAAAGAACCATGGGTTTACCTTCCTGCTGCGAGCGGCGCATTGTCTCAGCAATGACCTCTTCGGCAATATCTCGCAGATTAACAGATTGCGTACTGAGTATGACCCGTCCAGCTTCAATACGGGAAATATCCAGCAGGTCATTTACAAGAATATTAAGACGGTCAATATTATTGCGGACAATATCAAGGAAGTGCAATTGATTTTCCTGCAAGGCTCCTGCTGCGCCCATGCTCAGGATGTCCACATACCCTTTGATGGCAGTCATGGGGGTGCGCAGCTCATGACTGACAGTTGCCACAAATTCAGATTTCAGGCGGTCCACTTCCACTTCACGGGTAATGTCACGGAAGATGGAGACGGTGCCAAGGAAATCATTCTGCATGATCACAGGCGCAAGATGCACAAGCGCAATCCGTTCATTTTCCAATTCCAATTGTTCAGCGTATGTATCGCCAGGCTTATGCGAAGACGGATCTGCAGACCAGTGCCTGATGGTTTCCATCCAAGTATTTGCTGATTTCCCAAAAAAACCGCCAAAGGAATCCAGAGGACTTCCCAGCAGTATGGATTCCTGGATCGCAAGAATACGTTCTGTGGATGAGTTTACAAAGGTTATGCGGTTGTCTATGCCGGTAACCAGCACACCATCTGCCACAGCTTCAAGGATGGCTTGCGAGCGGCTGGCGTCCTCCTGTTCTTTGCGGAGCATAACGCCAAGACGTTCTGCCTGGTCACGAATCAATTCGTACAGGTGGGCGTTATTGATTGCAACAGCGACCTGCCCCCCAATGGCTCTTACCAGGTTAAGCATTTCAGTGCTGAATGCATTCGCCTCACGCTGAAAGATCATCAGCACACCGATCACATCCTCCCCGACCTGCATGGGAACCGCAATAGCGCTGCGATGTTCCTGTCCCGCGTCTCTTCTTACCCAGCGCGGATCCTGGAAAAGGTCATGGGACAGGATGGCTTCGCGGTTTTGCACAACCCAGCCGGCAAGACCCTCGCCTACCTTCAAAGTCAAGGAGCGCTTACTGGAATCGTTTCGCTCTTTCAGATAACCGTATCCCGCCCGATAATGCAGCAGGTTATCCTCTGCATGCAGCAACATGATGGTACCTTGCTCTGCTCCAACGGCTTCGTTAAGCAACGCCAGAGTACGGTTAAGGGCACGATCCAGATCAAGGCTCGAGGAAACTTCAGTGAGGATGTTCAGGAGGGTTTCGGTATTTTGTTGTTCACGCCGCAACTGAGCAGTCCGTTCAATAACGCTTATTTCAAGTTTCGATGCTAGGTTTTGCGTTTCGGCAAACAGACGTCCATTTTGGATGGCAACAATGGCTTGATTTGCAAGCGTGCCCAGGATCTGCACATCCTCCTCAGTGTACACTCCTGCCTGGTAACTCTGGGCAGAGAGCATGCCCAAAGACTTGCCGCCCAGCATCATGGGAACTGCCACAATGGACTGGGTTTCCTCAACATCGTCTTCTTCGCCGGCTTGTACAGAATTCAATTGATTCGCCTGTTCAAGCGACAAGGCGAGAATGGGTTTTCCACTCTGGATAACTTGACTGCTAATGCCCTTGCCTAGGGAAATACGTTCTCCCGGATGGCGTTTCCCACGGTCAGACAAGTAAACGGCATCGATCTCATTTTTTTCCGGATCAAGCAGGGTAATGACGAATGAGTCTAATGGCATGAGGCGTTCTGCCGCTTTATGCACCGCTACGTATACATCTTCAGGGTCAAGGGCGCTGATGTGGGAACTGGTTTCGTTAAGGATGGCAAATCGTTCAGCTGTACGAACAGAGGATTGGAACAGGCGTGCATTTTCAAGGGCAACAGTTGCCTGGCTGGTAATGGTACGCGCAATTTCAAGTTCATTCAAACCAAAATGGTTTTCGCCGATCATTTGGGTAAAGACAAGAGCGGTCAGGTTCTGCCCGCTGGTCAGGGGTAGGATGAGTAAGGCGGTTGTATCTTCATCAAATATTTCCATGAGTGGGGCAAGATCCGGTTCATGGCGGGCATCATCGGTATTGAAGATACCTAGTGATTCGCGCAGGCGGTTGAAGATGGGCGCCTCAGGCAGCAGACGGGGAAGTTTAACGCGCATACGCGGGGCGGATAATTTCCAGGATGCCTGACCCCGTTCAAAGGTCACGACAGAAACACGCTGCGCGCCTAATCCCTTAAGCAATTCATTGGCGGTTAAGTTTAAAATCTGGTCTGCATCCAGCAAACCAGTCAATACAGTTGCAAAATGGTTAAGCGTTGTGAGACGTTGTGAACGTTGATCCAATTCAGTGGCACGGCTGACACTGTCTTCATACAAACGTGCATTATCCAATGAAACAGCAGACTGACTTGCAAAGGTAAGCCCAACCTGAATTTGCTCACGTGTGTAGTAATGTGCCTGCCATTTTTCGACTGCCAGCACACCTACCAATTCACCTTTGGAGATCAAAGGAATACCAAGCCAGGAAAGGCACGGATCCTTCACTGGGGGAAAGCGCGGGTCTTCGCGCACATCATGGATAAATATGGGCTGCCCGCCATGAGCCATCTCTTTAAAAAGCGCGCTGTCTTGTACGTTCACCGATAACCCCTGGCGATGGTCCGTATCAGCAAATCCACGTGTAGAAGCAACCAAAAGGCGGTCTTTCTCGCGGAGCCAGAGTGTCGCGGTGTCATACGGAAGGATGGGCATCAATTGATCGAGCAGGGAATTGATCAATTGATCGCTACGCAAACTGGAGGTAAGGGCGGCAGCGGCAATATTTAAAGCCTGCAACTGTCCCGCGCGTTCCTGGGTGGTTTGTACTAGACGGACGTTATCCAACGAGAGAGCGATCTGCTGGGTCAGGGATGACAGGAGGGCCTCATCGTCCGGGAGGAACGCGCCGGTTGTATTAAAGTTATCCAACACCAGCAGTCCCAAACTCTGCTCGGCAGCAATAATAGGGACAAGTAAACTGGAGACAGGCAAACGACCACCGGTTGCCAGACGATAGATCGTAAGGTTTTCAGCACTCAGGTTGTAATCACGCACAAAGTTTATCTCGTCAACCCGGCGGGCGGTTTTGTGTAAAAATACGGAGCCTGGCAATGCCTCGCCCGGGCGATATTTGATCTCCATCATGCTGGTATTGTCTGCATAACCTGAAACAGCACGCGGAACAAGTGCTTCTGCTTGCTGATCCCAAACCAAAGCCACACCTGCATGAGCATGTTGGAGAACGCGGCGTGAACTGTCAAGCAGCGACTTGAGGATCGAGTCCGGGTCCATACCGGAAAGTTGGCGGCTGAAATCCAAAAGTAGATTGACTTCATCGAGGCGGCGGCGCGTCTGACTGAGCAGGGAGATATTTTGTAGGATCAGAGAGGCTTGCTGGGAAATTTGCAGATACACTTTGCGGTCTTCCTCTGTAAAGTCGGGCATCGCCTCAGGGCAAACAGCAAGCATAGCAGCCACGGTTTTATTCCCCACCTGCACAGGCAGACAGATCACGCTTTTTGCACGTAAAGAAGTCAACAGTGAAGCATCATGCCATTCCTCATTTTCATCCAGATTAGCGATGAGGATGGTTTCTCCGCTTTGCAGACAGGTGCGCAGTGGATTGCGCTGACCAAATAAAGATTCCACATTCGTGGAACGCGGCAAACTCCCAAGTACATGCAGCAGGCGTGAACCATCGGGTATATTTTCCGCTACAAGAGCAATGGACATGCCTAACTGTGTTAAGGTTTCACGCCCAAGCGCAAATAGAGCCGAGGAAGAATCCAGTTGACGGCTGACGGATTTGGTGATTGCCAGCCCCGCGCGCACCCGCTGAGTTCGTTGGTCCAAATTATATAAGGAGATGGTCTGTTCCAGATCTTTATGAAGCAGAATAGGCAGGTTGTTTTGCGTACTGTCAATCAATTTTTGTTGGCGCTGCAACCCGGACGAAAGTGCATCAATACGTGAACGCAGTTCGCCCTGGCGCAGTGTATTATTCACCAATAATGCGGCTTGAGCGGCGAACACTTCCACGGTTTCAATGGTCGCCTTGTCAGGGCGCAAATTGTTTGACGGGTTATCCAGGCTGATCAACCCCACAACTTGTCCTTCTGCATTCTCAAGCGGAACAAGCAATGTGTCATTTACATTCCAGGTATTGGGCTGTTGAATCGGAGAAGTGGGAATATCCAAAGTAACAACATGCACATCAGACTGTATTACCGGGGATTGGTCATTCGGGATAAAATAGGAACGGCTGACCTTAAACTCCGGCTTCATCAGTTTATTAACACCCTGAATCGGTTGTTTTCGGGACAACAATTCATTTAATGTTTCCTGTGGAATGCCTGTTGCGGTAACACGCCTTAAAAGACCGGTTTCAACCTCCGCCATGCTTATTAACACCACGCGAAATGGTGTAGAGTCACGAATACCACGCGCAACGACCTGCAATGCCTGGTCTAGCGGCTGATCATGACCCAGGTCATAACTTACATCTGCAAGGCGCACAAGTGTATCTGCGCGGCGGCGCATCAATTCAGCACGTTTTTTCTCAGCCTGATACCTTTGGGCATTATTCAATGCTATACCGGCTTGCATAGCCATGGTTTGTATCCACTCCACCTTCTCCGATGTAAAGAAATCGGGTTGGCTGGAATGCAGATTAATAAAACCAATGACAAGTGTCTGATATTTGATCGGCACAACAACTGCCGAGCGCACTCCATCATGTGGCGGCGGATTACTCTCCCGTAAAAAATCACCAACGATATGGATTTCCTTGATTTGTAAAGTATCCTGGTCTATGGAATATATTTCATATTCATTTTCGCATCCAACAGAAAATTCGACCACGAGATCGTCCAGGGCACGCTCCTGGTCAAGCAGAAGAATGGAGGAACAATTGGCATGAGTAAAACGTAATGCCTCATCACGAATAATATTGAGCAGGTGTTTAAGGTCAAGGGATGCGCTTAACTCCCTGCTGATGCGCGTTATCGCAGAAAGCTGAGCAACACGATGGCGCAAAGAGTCATCAGTTTGTGTAAGCAGGTCGGCAGATTCCACCGCAGCAGCCAGTTGACCCGCAGCCGTGGCTGCTACTTGAAGATCATAAAGGTTAAAGTGATCAGTTTTGATACTTCCCAGAAGTAGTTCGCCAATACTGCGTTCACGCACCACCAGCGGAACCACAATGGCAGATTCAATAAGAAGCGCAGTGGCTAACGGGCGGTAAATGGACAAAACCCGCCTGTCGGTACTGAGACCAGCTGAAAGGAACGGCTTTTGAGATCCAGTAACGGTGTACCGATAATTGGGATCATCTACAAATATGGGACCAACACTACTGCTGATCTCCTCTGGTATGCCAAATATGGATTCGCGGCATAGTCGCAAATTACCCTGCGTTTCGTCCAGCAGAAATATCGCGCCCACTTCAGCCTGGAAAAGACTCGCTAGTTCCTGAACTGAATATTTAAGAATTTCCTCCAACGTAGCAGAGGAACCGGAAAGGCTGGCAATGCGTCGCAAAGCATCAGAGCGCTGCGCACGTGTACGCGCTTGTTGTACCAATAAAATATTTTCTATTAGAGCCGCGGCTTGATTTGCCACGATATTCATCAAGCGCAATTCCTCCTGGGTAAAAGAGGAGGTACCGCGTTGATGATGGCCCACCTGTAAATAACCAAGCATCCGCCCGGAGGAAAGCAGGGGCACAAGCGCAGTATCCCGCAAGCTGGCGGCTATTGCAATATCAGAAATGCCAAGCATCTGCCAATTACTGTCCGTGGATGCGTTCAGGGTCAATAAGGGTTGCTGGCTTGTAAGCACCTGTTCGGCAGGGCTGTTTGCAGCAATATCCGTGCGATAAATTTGAACAAAATGGGGCGGCAATCCGCGGAAAGGCACTTGGCCTTCCAATGTATGTTTCTCTTCATCGTAAAGAAGAAAACCAATAATATCAGCCGCGAACAGGGGCGTAATACTATCCACCAACCGTACAAAAACATCCTGCACTTCGCGGACATTGCCCAATGCCTGATTTAAGTTCGCCAAGCCAGCAAGTTCAGACACACGCTTCTGTTCATCTTCGTAGAGTCTGGCATTCCGAATTGCCACAGCCGCCTGACCAGAAACTAAATATAACAGGTCAATATCATGCTGACCAAACCTACCTTCACCTGTTTGGCCTGCCTCCAATGTCCCGACCATTTCTCCACCAGCCATCAGTGGAATTCCAAGATAGGATTGTATGGGGAGCAACTCAGTAGTTGCAGCAAGCTCGGGTTGTGAACGCATATCAACAATTAGAATCGGAGCGCGATGCGCCACCAATTGATCTGAAAGATTGCCAAATTGCGGGGCTGACGAAGGCACAACGCCAGATATATTTGGATTTGATGGCTGATAGCAATAAGAAATTGGGACTTGATCCTCATCATTCTGCAAACGCAACTCAATCACATCAGACGAAACAAGGCGGCTGACATTTTCCAAAATGGATTGTACGGTTGTTTGAAGGTCAAGCTTTGCGGCAATGCTTTGAGTAAAGTCGGTGATTACACTTAATATTTCTTCTGAGGCGCCACTGCCTTGTTCCAACGTGAGGGCAAGTTCCTTGTCGCGCATGGAAAGCAGGATCATTGGGTATGCACCAGGCACCTCAAAAGACGAAAGCTCAACCAACTTGCCACTGATGGATACTCGTTTATGCCCGGGAGCAGCGCATAGATCTAAAAAATCATCTGCCGGGCGCACGCTGCGTGCAAGTCGCTCAAGGTCAAACGGCTCATTTTCGTGCATATTAAAATATGTACGAGCCTGCCCGCTCATATATTCCACACGCCCCCCCGGCTGGATCATAATCACTGCATCATTTGATTTTGAAGATTCAGGGACGGCGAAAAAATTGTACTCAACCTGCGCGGCAATATTCTTGCGCGGATACATACGCAAGGCCACCCAGACCAGAAAAACGAACACCAGGCCGGCAATGAATAAGCTGATGCCCAATCCGGATAACATGGATCATTCACCCTATCAGGCGGCAAAAGACGTCGCCGTATCCTGTCGTCTGGCTTCGGAAGCAAGTTCCGTAATCTCACGAATATCTGCAAAAGATTGTAAACTCGGCGAAACCAACCCCGCAGAAAGGTACATAAACCCCACCTTTTCCGCACCACCTTCCGCTTTTGGCGCCTGGATAAAGCCCTGCTGGCGGTCTATAAAGTTATAGTGACTCTGCACTTCATTCGCAAATCGTTCCTTCAACTTCTGGCGAATTCTCGGAGCAGCGTCTTCCGTTGTAATAATGATAAAGTTGTCACCGCCGGCATGTCCAATAAAGTCGCTGGTGGTTCCCAGTTCATCCACTACCTCGCCGATCATCATCGCCGCAAAACGCACCACGTCGTCGCCAGCCACGAAACCATAAACATCCTTGAATGCTTCAAAGTTATTGACGCGCACGTCCAGCAACGACCAATCCTTCTCGCGGATAATGCGACGCAACTGCTCTTCGATCAAACGACCGGCGGGCAAGCCGGAACGCGGATCTGTGAGGCTTTCGCGTTCCGAGCGGCGAATGGCACCCTGTACACGCAGCTTCAGTTCCTCAATATCAAAGGGTTTGGTAATGTAGTCATCTGCGCCCAATTCAAGGCCCTGCAGTTTGTCACTGCGCTCATCCTTTTGTGTCAGGAATATCACAGGAATGTGACTGGTGCGGGTGCTGGTCCGCAATGTGCGGCAGACCTCGTAACCGTCAATATCCGGCAACATAATATCCAAAACGATTAAATGCGGCAAAACCTGCTTTGTTTTCTCCAAAGCATCACGGCCACGATTGGCTACATCCACGTCATATTTCAGACTCGTGAAGTAGATCTTAAGCATGTTGGCAATATCGACGTCATCTTCCACTACCAAAAGACGGGCATTTCCCATGTAAGCCTCCTAAACACGTTGCAACCCTTTTCGAGCATTTTTTCGAACAAATTCGATCTGTTCCAGTGTAACTTCGCGTTCAAACGAACGAAAACCACTCATACGAAAACCATGTCGTTCAGCAATCGCAGCAATATCCTGTACACGCTCCAATGTTACATCCTTACCTACAGTGTAATCTTCAAAGCGGCCTTCCAAAGCCAGCGCGATGGTTTCAGCCATACACGCATATGCCTTTCCTTCGGGAAAGCCAAAATTAAAATTGAAATTCACAGCGCCAGGCACGTCAACCATGCCGCCGTCAATTACTAATATATCATTTCTTACCGCCGCCACCATTGCAGAAACATCACGAGGACGGGCTACATCACAAACCACACTACCCGGCTGTAAGTGTTGCGGGTGAATGATGTCATTGATGGAACTTGTGACCGTCAGGATCAATTTCGCGTCCTTCAAGATATCTACATTTGTGCTGATAACAAGCTCACCTCGAGCTTTCACCTGTAACCTGTCTCTAAGGGCTTCGAGTTTCTTCTCATCCCGGGCGACGAGCAACATCTGAGCCGCTTCACTAGCTAAAAGTTCAGCACAAACACGTCCAATTGCTCCCGTCGCACCAACCACAGCTACAGTTTCATCCTCAATTTTGATATCCATCACACGCGCCGCCTCCCGAATAGCTTGCACAGCCATTGCCACAGTGAATGAATCACCTGTGGTCACGGGAATATCCAGCTCTTTTGCAATGGTCACACCGGCATCACCGACCACCGAGGTGAAAGCGCCAAGTCCGAGAATATCAGCTCCAAGTTTTTCAGCCATGCGTCCGGCGTGAATAATTTTTCGATAGACTGAACGCTCAGGCAATTCCATCATACGACGCGGCGTATAAGGACAGGCTATGAACCAGCCTTTGATGGTTTTCCCTGTGGCTTGTGATGTAACACCTTCGATCTCTGAAATATAGACAGGCGGAAAGAATGTGGAAAAAAAATCTATTTGTCTTTCGCTCAGGACACGTCCCAAAAAGGGAAACTTACGGCTGACATCTCGCTTGGGATCGATGGGATGAATGATGAATGCGAAACTATCCATTTTTTACCACGACTCTGAATCCCCTTTCGATTGTTGGTGATAGAGCACCTGATGCAATTCGGAAAATTTAAGATGGTGATGGTCACTGTCTTCAAATGAAATATCACGATCAATGATCCGCTGTTCCCTCGATGCCGTCAGGACAACATCCGACTCGATGGTTCGGGCGGGGTAGATGATCATGCCAGAGCCGATTCTGCAATTATGTCCCACGCAGCCACCTAAAACAGGCCGGTTAGACATTCCCAGTTTACCGTTACCATCCCGGGCTCGAATGGAGGCAGGAATCAGGTTGTAATCTGTCCAAGTGGAACCTGCTCCAATAAAGGTCTTTTTTCCAATTACACACATTTGCAAACAGGTATTTTGCGCCACCATGCTGTCTTCCATAATGGTGCTCATGAACAATGAAGCCCGAAATGGAAGGAAGGTTCCATCCCCAACAACGGAAAGCATCACCTGTGCCCCCTGGGAGATATTGACATTATTTCCAATAATGGAGTTGTCGATGACAGCCCCGGCATTGATGGTCACATTATTGCCGATGATCGTGGGACCATGAATTACCGCGCTTGGGTCTATGATACAGCCTGTGCCAATTTTTACCAATTCAGAACATTCAAGAACCTGCCTGCCCTCATAAACAGCCTTGCCAAGAATCTTTAACTTGAAGACAGGTTCTTCGTTCAAACGCTTTTCGAAGCGGGCGCCGCGCGCAAATTGGCCAAATACCATATCAGCAATAAAGACATGCACCCATGAATCAATTGCCAGCATCGCACGCAATGGTACTTGAAAAACAAGGTCACCGCTCTTATCCCCCATGTAAGTCGGCACATGATAATAACCGATCTCCTTTGCCTGCGAATCAATCACAAGCGACTCTGCACCTGCAACAGGACCGTTGGGGTAGTACCATAGATCAGCAAGGTACAAACTTCCCGCAGGAGTATAAGACGTGGATAGTGGCAGGGCATGTTCGCGAAAGGCAGGGTCATCTGCACGGAAGGCGGCGCGGACAGGTTTATTGCCTTTTATGGCTTTTTCCATGAAAGCCTTGATATAAAACTCATCAAAGAACAGGTTGTCACGATAAACAATTGCCTGCTCACGTACAGGCTGCAAGGGCTCGCCTTTTTTCACTTCCATTTCATGAGTGACATAAGGCGCCAGCAAATCACGTTGATGCAGCCAAAGCGGCACATTTTGAATTCGCAGCTCCCTCGCCGGCTCACAAAACGGCATGATCTGGTTTTGCGCATGCAGGATTATTTTTAACATATAGTACGATTATAAATCAAAGTGCACGATAAAATCGTTCATCCCATGAACTGACAAGCTAAACTTCCCGCTTTTGTAAGCGGGTTGCAAGGTAAAAATGAATTTTCTGCTCATGACGGGGAGATGGGCTGGTCAAGAAATATTTTCAACTTTTGGCTGAATAAAGTTGGCTCCTCCAACATGGGAAAATGACCCGCTTGGGGAAATCGCTCAATCATTGCATGTGGCACACCGGTCAACAAGGGTTGCCACTGCAAAGGATGAACGATCACATCCCTGTCACCATACATGCCCATTGTCGGGACTTTGACCTGCGAAAGCATGGGGATCAAGTCTGTGCGGCGCAGCGAAGCGATCGAACGCAAAAAAGACTCAACAGTGGTGCGTGAAAGATCCCGGTCCATCATCTCAGGGAAACGCGGATCTTTACATATATATGGTGAATAGACCTTCATTCCTGCTCGAAATAACCCCATCATGTTGAATAACATAAATGCAATTGGGCGGTACCCCGAAAGCTTAAGCATCGGAGCAAGTGAAGAACCGATGATAGGCGATCCTACCACCACCACTTTGCTGACACGTTCAGGATACTTAATGGCAACCGAAAGGCTGACCGTCCCCCCCATGCTATGCCCCACCAATGGAGCATGAACAATCCCCAACTGTTCCATAAATTGGTCTACAAGGCTTACAAAATCTGATACTGCATAGGTCTCACGTTTCTTGCCTGATTCACCGAACCCCCAAAAATCCAGCGCATAAGTGCGGTAAAACGAACCTAGATAGGCCATCGTTTCCTGCCACAACCCCCACGACCCGAGCCACCCATGCAAAAGAATTACCGGACGCCCGCGTCCGTATACTTCGTAATGAACTATTCCCTGGTTAGTAGTGATCGAAGACACAGCAAAATATATTTCCTTCCCTTACTTTACTTTCCAGATTCCATATCTTTCAGGATGCTGTACAACAACTCAAGTAGAACATCTTTTACGGTTTTTCGATCCGTAGCCACACAAGGCAGGAGTTTTGTATTGCCATCCAAACGCAGCGCATGGCGCACATCTTCGAGATCCCATGCATCCTCCATATCCTGCTTATTCGCAGCAACCACAAAAGGTGTGGGAGCATATGCGCGGAAGGTTTCAAGGATCGAACGCGCTTCACGGAAGGTTTCAGGGCGGGTGCTGTCCACCATAACGATAAAGCCCAACATACCTTCTGAAAGGATTTCCCACATGAAATCAAACCGTTTCTGGCCCGGCGTGCCGAACAGATACAGAACCAGGTCTTCATCCACAGTGATGCGCCCGAAATCCATCGCCACTGTCGTCACAGACTTTACAGATCGTTCTTCATCTGTGGATATTTTACGTTCCGTGGCGACCACATCAATTTCGCTGACAGACTGAATAAACTGTGTCTTGCCAGCGCTGAAGGGACCCGTCACTACCATTTTGACCGTTTGCATAAGTTCTGTCCTTCTAACCTGATAATTACAATGTACGAATACGACCAATTAACTTATTAATCAAAGTTCTTTGTTCCTGCTTGTCCTGCACTGGGAATTGTTTCGGGGTAGACAAGGCAACCACACCAGCAGGACGCACCATTTCGACAAGACCTGCCTGCAACAAGCCATATACGATCCTGCGAACATCAAGATCGCTCAATTTATTGGTGCTGGCAATCTGGCGCATCGTATTCTTGGGGTCAACAAATTTGACCACATTCCATTCTTCAACGCTCAGGTTCACATTGGTAAGCGGTCTTTTGGTAAACTTCAATGCCATATCGAGACTTGGAATTTCATCCTGCAATTGTTCCAATTCACGCAGATGGCGCGACCCCTCAATAATTATGTTTTCTAGATCAAGTTTAACATTGATGCGGCCATCAGGCGGAAGCATTTCGTTTTCAAAGCGAAAGATGCCTTCCACCCAGGTGAATAACTTACGTACCACTCCGGTAAAGTACCCCTGCAGATTAAGGAGGATATCTTCCTGGGTTACATAGCCTGCATTAATGAGGAGCAGACCAAGTTCCTTATCCGTCATTTGGCCTGCACGATCGACAATGGCGCGATATTGATTTATATTGATTTTGTTTGCTTTATGCAGAACAGATGCAAGACTGCCATCATCCTTACCCAGGCGCGCATAAGCCAGTTTGCCTTCTCGAAACGAAATATAGGCCTGTTCTGATGGACCATCTAAAATTAACGTGCCGGTTTTATTGGCAAGATTAATCAGATTAAGAAGTTGCGTAATTGTAAAATCGCGTAAATTTCCACGCAGTGCCATATATCCTCTAATTACCCCTCCATGAGGGATAGGTTCAAAAAATTATACATGCAAGACGATAATGCGTCAATTAAACGGGTTAACATTCTTGTGAGGAACCACATATTGGTCTTATTTTGCAAAAGTCTGGGTTGCCGCCTTTTCTGACTGGAAATCCTGCTTCAAGGGGATGGGTCCCGCCTGACCGCGCACAGGGATATAATCCAGCATGCTAAAATACGAGGGTCTTCGATCCATCCGATCAGTGTATTAAAAACATCTTTGAAAAAAATTCACCTAAAATCAAGAAGGAAGTAAAACAAACCAGTGAGCAAAAAAATCTTCATCTCCGCCGACCACGGTATGGCAATCATCTACTTCCTGCAAAGCGATGTCGTCTCAACCCTGCTCGACTCGGGCGTAGAAATCATCGTCCTCACCGACGATGAAACCCAAGATCGTATTGAAAAGCGTTTCGCCAGACCCGGTCTCATTTTTGAAGGCTTGCGCTTGAAACAGGCAAATGAGTACGCCAAAAAAGTCAGCCCGCGCAGGCAGTGGTTGCTCGGCTACCTGCGCCGCGTTGGCGGGTCGCGTCGCATAAATACCGAGGCCATGGACAGTCACATCTGGGAAGTCTGGGGTGAGAACGGTTGGAAATTCCGGTTGGGCGTTTGGATTCCGTCCGCACTGGCAATACTTCTCCTGCGGAATTTTGCCTTCGCGCGTAAACTCCTGGTGCAGCTACAGAACCGATTCACGCCAGAATCTGGTCTGTACACCGATCTCTTCGATAAGTACCAACCTGACATGGTCGTCGCTTCGACCCCAGGTTGGAGAATGGATCGCTATCTGCTGCGAGAATCGGCACGGCGCGGAATCACAAACATGACTGCCATCGTCGGCTGGGACAATTCGTCTTCGTATAATATTTCGGGCGCAAACGTGCAGTGGGCAACATGCTGGTCTGAATTGCAAAAAGAAGAGCTTGTGCTCGGCTCAGACTGGGATCCCGAACATGTACATGTTGGTGGCATCCCCTCGTATGACGGATACTTCCGCAAATCATGGCTCATGCCGCGTGACAAATATTTCAATTTGCACAGACTCGACCCCAACCGTAAATTGATTTCCTACGCCAGCAGTTTCGTCCATTTTGCGCCAAACTATCCCAACATCGAAGCACTGGCAAAACTGGTTTCGTCGGATGCCCTGGCAGAGCCTTCACAGTTATTGATCCGCTTGCATCCCAGTCATTTTCAGGACAAGCCCAGGATATTTGCCGAAGAACGTCAGCGTGTATTTGATCTGGAGAAAAAATATCCGCATGTGCATGTAGTTCAGCCTGTGGCATTGGGAGGATCGCTTGGCTACTATGGCGGCGAAGACATGGATGAGAAATCATCCATGATGGCGTATTCCGATGTGCTGGTGACCGTCTATTCGACAATGCTGGTCGAGACCGCTGTCCATGATACGCCAATGATCGCAGCAGTGATTGACACGCCAGGCGGCTGGAATAAAAAAGGAAAATTCTCGCTCTCGCTTAAAGAGATTGGTGATTGGCCCACACATCAGCGCTTTCGCATGGCTAAGGCGGGGCGTGTGGCAACAGATGAGCGTGAATTGCAAAATATGTTGAATTTATACTTGAAAGATAAGTCGGTCGATTCAGAAGAACGCCTCATGTTCGTCAAAGATGAAATCACATTCACCGACGCGACCTCTGGCACGCGCACTGCAAAGTTTATTTTAAAGATATTGAATTCCTAGTACAACCATGCGGCCAAGAATCAACCCCATGCTTCTATTCTATTTCTCCATCACCCTCACAATTTTTTCCAGCGCGCTATATCATTTTATTGCCAAGAGCACCCCATCGAACGTGAACTTCACAGTATCGCTTTTGGTCACATATTCCGTTTCGTTTATCATCACCTTGTTCACTTTCTTCTTCTTTCCTGCAGCAAATGGTATTCTCACAGAATTCAAACAACTTAATTGGGCAAGTATTGGACTTGCCTTTGCCGTCGTTGGTATCGAATTTGGATTTCTTCTTACCTACCGCGCGGGTTGGAATCTTGGCATTGCCGCAGTGCTGACCAATGTGGTGGCGTCGTTGATTTTGCTCCCTGTGGCGATCTTTCTGTTTAAGGACAAAATCTCGTGGGTGAATGTTATCGGGATATTCGTCTGTCTCGCCGGTTTGGTCATGTTGAATTGGAAGAGGTAGGATGAAAAGGGATTTTCTTTTTGTTCTTTTCCTCCTGCTGGTTACCATTGCTGTTCTCTCGCCTGTTGCGCCGCTATACCAGCCCATTCCAGATCGGGATCAGGGGGTATATCTGTACACAGGACAACAAATCCTTGACGGAGATATCCCATATCGGGATGTATGGGATCACAAAGGTCCGCTCATCCATTATATTAATGCCCTTGGCTTATGGATAACCGGGTCGGTCTGGGGGGTATGGTTCGTTGAGATCATCTTTCTTTTTCTTGCTGCCGTATCAGGGTTTCTTGCAATGCGAAAGGTATTCGACCCTGCAATTGCATTTTCTAATGCGATTTTGTGGCTGGTGACCCTGCCTCAGGTAATTGATCACGGAAGTTCAGTGGAAGAATTTTCACTACCATTCCAATTTGCTGCGATTTATTTTTATGTTCGATCAGAAGAAGGGATAAAAGGTTATTGGAATGAATTTATGGTCGGGGCGATGGCGGCACTGGCTTTTTCCCTGAGGCCCAATAACATTGGAGTACATATTGCCATTGGACTGGTCTTATTGGTCATCACCCTTTTCTCTCCAAATGAACGGAACCATAATTTCAAGCGGATCACTGCAATGGCGTTTGGAAGTGCGGTCATTTTTGGCGTGATCGGCGTTTATTTTGCCGCCCACCAATCACTTGAATATTTATTCGACTCGGTTTTTCTTTTTAATTATTACTACTCAAGACTTGAGTCCATTTCGTGGCAGGCACTCACAAAAGGCTATGACAGGTTATCTCTCCTGGTTTCACTAGGTGCAGCTGGTTTGGTTGGGTTAATCACTTATCTTTATGAATATTGGAAACGGGATAATAAAGAACCGGATTATAAAATCCATTTTGCCTATTTGACACTTGCCGTCATTCCCATTCAACTTTATTTTTCACTGATGTCTGGCAGGAAATACCTGCATTATTATATTGCCTGGCTTCCTGTACTGGCACTTCTGGCGGGTTTTCTTATATTCTGGCTTCAACGATCGGCTGAAAAGTTTTTCCCGGGTATCCGCAGGAATATTTTAAATATTCTGCTGGCTGGCGGGTTGATTCTTGTGCTTTGCGTTAGACCGGTCATTGACCGGATGCCTCATCTGACCACCCTGATCAGAATGATCTGGTCGGAGAGATCACTCCCCCCGCCAGATTATTCCACAGTCGAACAGGGAATTTATGTTGAGTATATTCTGAACCATACCCAGCCAGGGGATTATGTCCTTATCTGGGGGAACGAGAGCATTTATAATTTCTTGACTGAGCGGAAATCACCTTCCCGATTTGTGTATACTTACCCATTCGGAGTTCCCGGTTATGTCTCACAGGAAATGGTCGATGAGTTACTGCATGATATCATCCAAAAAAAACCAATGATCATCGATGCAGCGGCAAAAGATAAAACCATAGGTAGAATTGATTCAAGTGTTTGGAACAACGTGCCAGTGACACAGGGGTTGACCCGCTTTATTGAAGAGAATTATATGCACATTGATACTATTGGTCCGGAACGTTTTCGTATATGGATTTATAAAATCGATTAAATACCAGGCTGCTTTATCTGCAGCAGGTACATTTACATTGGAGAAAAAAAATGAAAAGAAAAATATCATCTGTTATTTCCATTCTAATTATCGCGGTATTATCCGCGTGCGGACCTGCGCCCACGCCCACCATGTCAGCAGCGGATGTCCAGGGCACAGCCATTGCAGATGCCTGGATTGCGCTCACACAAACACAGGCAGCGATTCCCACCGTCACCGAAACACCCATCCCGCCTACCGCCACGATTACACTTACACCGCTTCCTCTTCCAACCCCCTTCCCAACTCTTGTACCTGCCACATTACCGGATACTTCAGCAACCGACCACTGTAACGAACCTCCTCCAGCCGAGCCCAAAGGAGACAAGGTGAAAATAAAATTTGTCAACAAGTCAAATGGTAACGTAACCCTCTCATTTGGAATGGAACAGGAAAATGAAGAGAAGGAGTGTGGTACCTACTCATTCTCTTTCGGAAGATATGAAGAACCGATTGTGGAAGTTCTGGCAGGGTGCTACTGGGGTTATGCCTGGGTTGACGGAAAAGTCCCGTCAACCGCCAAGACTATTAATTCCCTTTGCGTGACTGATACCAGCAAGACCACCTCAATATGGATCAGCCCTGAGGTTATTTCCTTTCATTAGTTTTTTCCTGTGACGGGAACAATATATATCGAAAATGGGAAGCAGACTTTGGGTCCGCTTCCCATTTTCGATTAACCTTTGGGGGAATTTATACTGGAGGGCTGATATTCCCCACCAGCCCCAACTCTGGAGCGATACGGCGCATGGCGATAATAACATTGCCAACATGCTCCCAAATGTCCACTCCGAAGGCTTGAGCAGCATGCTCCATCTCAACGCGGTCAGTGCCTGCGGCAAAAGCTTTGTCCTTCCATTTCTTTTTAACAGAACTTGCTTCAAGGTCAAATAAGGAGCGGGAAGGGCGTACCAGCGCCACGGCTGTAATTAATCCCGTTACCTCATCACAGGCGGCGATGGCTTTTCTACGGAGCGTATCACGCGGAACGCCAGTGTGGTCGGCATGACTGAGGATGTCCTGAATGATCTCTTCGCTCACACCGCGTTCACGCAGGATCGGCACACCAGCTTGCGGATGCTCTTCGAGGGTGGGGTGTATCTCCCAGTCAAAGTCATGGAGCAATCCAAGCAAGCCCCATGTTTCCACATCCTCGCCGTATTTTTGGGCGTAGAAACACATGGCAGCTTCCACCGACAACATATGGCGGACAAGTCCTTCGTTTTTTACATATTCACGTACAAAAGCAAGCGCTTCTTCGTGGGTCATGATCTCTCCTTTGAAATAAGTTCACTAATTCCCATACTGTGCGACAACACCTGCGATCAATGTGATCTGCCCCAGATGATATGCGCCAATATTGTAGATACGCCCATATTGGATCGGGGAGACAAATTTATTCCATGCAAGAATAATATCTGAAACATAAAACAGAAACGCACCCACGCTGACCAGTGCCGCAGCATCTACACTCCAGGCAAAATCGGTCATTTTTATCATTGCAGATAATAGCATCAGCGAAATAACTGCACCGTAAACCATGATTGGAATCCGCATCCGATTATGACCGCTTGTACCAAGCGGAGCGATGATGCGGCGAATGACCCTCACTCCGCCAAGCCCAACCATGATCGCGAGGAAAAAGCCCCAGGCCGAAATTTCCGGAATGGGAATGTTAAAGCCGACCAGATAAGCAAGATGTGCCAGCAGAAAAACAATCAGACCTGCCAGAAATAATCGATCAAGCGAGATCATCAACAATACATCGCCTGCGAGCGAGAGAAGGATTCCCAGCCCAAACCAAAGCGAAGCTCCATCCAGTCCTGTTGTTGTCCACAGCCAAAGAAAGAGGATCGCCATTACTGCAGGCTTGGCAACATACTCCAACTTTAACCATTGCTTCCATAAAGCCAGCGCCTCCAATGTGGCAAATATAAATGCTGCAATAAAAAACATATGATTGTGTACTCCTGTTTCAAATCGTACCATAAAATTTTTATGCCTCAAGCACAAAAGTTTTACTTGCGCATGTTCATTTAATGCTATACTGCGCACATGGCAACCAAAACCGTACACCTCAACTGGAACCCCGAAGAGGAGTTCACCCTGCAAGACAATAGCGGATATACCGTCCCTATGAAACCAAAAGGAGTTAGCGCATCCGACCTGCTTTCAATGGCATTGGCTGGATGTTCCTCCCACGATGTCGTCAGCATTCTTGGAAAGCAAAAACTGGATTTGCACGAATTAAAAGTCTCCGCCACATCCACGCAGGACGATGACCCGCCCTGGCGCTTCCGGAAAATTCACGTCCACTACATGGCTATTGGCAAGGGCATTGATCCTGAAAAGCTCAACAAGGCAATATTGCTAAGTCAGGAAAAGTATTGCTCGGTTTATGTCACCCTGCGCGATGCAGTTGAAATCACATACGATTTTGAGGTAGTGGAAGCGTAATAACCGATCGTCCCCTCCAATAAAAATACCCATACATAAAGGAGACAGTCATTAGTGACCGTCTCCTTTATGTATTACAACAACCTGCCCAAAATTTCCACCAACGCCTGCGCGAGTAAAATTTTGAAGATCAAAGCCACGGGATAAGTACTGGCATAAGCAATGGATGGCAGATCAGTTTCAGTCTGGCTGTTGGCAGATGCAAGTGCAGGTGGATTTGTCATGGCGGCAGTCAGGGAGCCCATCGCCGAAAGTAGATTTAGTTTGTAAATTTTTATCATCACCAACAGCCCCGCCAGAGCAGATAGCAGGGTGATACTTGCGCCCGCCAACAGTAATATCCAACCCTGATCTTGAAGAACATCCACCAGATGCGCACCCGCATTTGTACCGGCGCCTGCCAGAAAAAGCATCAAGCCAAGTTCACGAGTCAGGTTTTTAGCGGCGGGGGGGACGTAAAGCCTGAATGGTCCGATCCGCCCAAAGTGACCGATCAGCAAACTGGTCAAAAAAACTCCGCCTGCCATTCCCAACTTCACTGTCACACCCTCGCCGAGCGGTACAGGGATCAGCCCCATCAGTACGCCGATCAACAAGCCGACTAGATAAGCTGTCATGCTGGTTTCGCTTGCGCGGCGCGGTGTGCCCTGCGCCCGTCCCACAAATGCCTCCACCGCGGACCTCTCACCCACCACCCGAATGCCATCTCCCATTTCAAGCGTTACATTGCCATGCGGTGCAATTTCCAGCCCCTGGCGGCGAATACGGGTAATAACAACCGTGAATTGCTCCCAGACCCGCATACCTGCAAGTGTTTTTCCAGTCAGAGACTCGTCCATCACTTCCACATCCACGCTCAAGACCTCGGCATTGACATCCATGCGCTCATCCGTTTGTTCACCAAGCAGAAGAGTCATCTTATCAAGTTCATCAGCCAAACCAACCGCCATAACCACATCACCGAGATACAAAATTGATTCTGGGGTGGCAGCAAAAACGCGCTCGCCATGTTTGATGCGCGAGAGATTAACCTGTGCCAACCGCCGCGGGTTTACCTCCGCCACGGTACGCCCATCGCAATTTGGATTGGTGATACGGAACTGAAGCGCGACCAGACCAGGCGTTTCAATGGCTTTTTCTGCCAGCCATTTCTGCTCCTCGGTTTTTACGGGGCGCTTGAGCAGCACTGGCAGGAACTGAATCAACAGGACCATGCTGATCATACTGAACGGATAGGCAATGCCATAACCAACCGAAGCAAGAGGCGCATCAGCAGGGGAGAGTCGATGCAGAGCATCCAGCACGGCAGCAAGTGCAGGAGTACAAGTCAGCGCACCAGTGTAAAGCCCTGCCGCAAGTGCAGGGGACAACCTGAGCAAATAAGCGATCAATGCGGTCAGGATTGCCCCAGTGCTAACGATAACCAACGCAAGAACAACGAACTGCATCCCGCGCCGGCGGAAAGTGCGAAAGAAACTCGGCCCTGCCGTTAACCCGACAGAGTAAACGAACAAGATCAACCCGAAATCCATCACTTCCTTCGGCACACTTAGCCCAAAGTGACCAAAGACCAGCGCAGCAAAAAGCACACCTGCTGTTCCCAGCGAAATACCCCGCCATGACCATTGACCGATCCACGCGCCGAGGGTCAGGATGGCAAACAAAACAAACATTGATTCAGTAAATGGGTTCATAGATATGACGATTGTAGCGCAGAAAAAGCGCAAGTGCATGAATGACTCTACTGCAAAAAACATTTACCACGAAGGCACGGATTTTTTCCCGCCTTCGTGGCTATCTGATCAAAATTTTTAAGCTAACACCAATCCTCAAGCCAGTGTCACATGAAAGCCAGCGCCGCTGTGCGGCGCTGGCTTGAATTTAGCTGCCTTTCTGCTTGGTCGATGGTTTTATTTCATTAGCTGTTCAACTCGCGACTCGCCCACCGAATAATACTTCGCCTGGGAATGATGCACAATGATTGCAGCGGTGGATTGCTCAGGTATGAGCTGTCCCGACGTGGAAAGGCTCATACCGAGTTCTGTTTCCGCGGCGGGAAGCAACTTAAATATCTTGAAGTGATCTTCCAAATCGGGTATGGCAGGGTAGCCCCACGAGTAACGTTTGCCCTGATCTTCACCGATTCCAAGTTCGCGGCGGATATGTTGGTGCAGGTAGTTGGCGGTCGCTTCGGCAGTTTGAACGGCTAGACCGTGGGTGAAGTAGGCTTCAGTATAGTCGTTGGCAGCTTGCATTTTTTCAAATTTCTCGGTCGCTTCTAGGCCAACCGTGACAACTTGAAATGCAACCACATCCATTTTGCCCGACTCTCGCGAGGCAAAATAATCTGACAACGCAAGATGATCGTCATAAGGCTGGCGCGGACAAGTGAGCCGTGTCAACTCATCAAGTATGCCGTCATTGATCGTATCAGGGTTATACACAATCAGTTCGTCTCCAAGCGCCTGACATGGGAAATAGCCATACACCGCTTGTGGTTTGAGCCAGCTGTCCTTGAGCGCCTCCCTGGTCATCTTTGCCAGGCGGGTGTCGAATTCCTTTTTTAACTTATCCCATTCTTTGCCATGTGTGTTCTTGGCGCCCCATGAAAGGCGATACAACTCGTTGATATTAAGATGTTTGAGTACCATTTCCAGTGGCATGTTTTTGACGATTCTTTGACCCAGCTTCGATGGCAAACTAATGGGGGCTGGCACAATGGTTGAACGTTGAATATCTGATGTTAAACGTTCAACGCCTTTCGCTGCGCGCCCCATTTCCATATCTGCGTCTTTGCGAAGTTGTTCGAGCATGGCGGGCTTACGCTTTGGATCAATCAACGAATCCATGGTATCGAGCCCCTCAAAGGCATCCTTGCAATAGAATACACCGGGTTCGTAGGTGTTGCCATCCTCGGCGAAGAGGATACGACGGCCAAAACGGCGGTTGATAGCCGCGCCACCGATGAGGATTGGGATTTTATGTCCACGGCGATGCATTTCGTTGACAATAAGAGGCATTTGCTTGGATGTGGACACCAGCAATGCAGATAAACCAATCGCAGTCGCGTTGGCTTCCACAGCTTTGGTGATGATTGTCTCCGCTGGCACCTGCTTGCCAAGGTCGATGACGGTATAGCCATTATTTGCAAGAATGGTCTTGACAAGGTTCTTGCCAATGTCATGTACATCGCCGTAAACAGTGGCGATTACAACTGTACCTTTGGTGACGCCTTCCACTTTTTCAAGAAAATTCTCAAGATGGGAGACGGTCTTCTTCATTGTTTCAGCAGATTGCAACACAAAGGGCAGAATTAATTCTCCTGCGCCGAACTTATCGCCGACTTCTTTCATGGCAGGCAGCAGCACATTATTCAATGTATAAACGGCAATTTCATGTCTTGTAGGCGCAGGGCTGACTCCAGCACCATGATCAGGCAGGGTTTCATTCCAGATGTAGCCACGATTGATAATGATGTCAATTTCCGCTTCAACGCCTTCTTTATGGCGATGAAGAATGCTCCAATGCAGTTTTTGTTCAGGAGTCATACCTTCAGTGGGATCAGCAATAGTGGAATCGTTTGATACAGGTACAGTCTCAAAGTGTTCAATGAAAAGTTGGAGCGCGTCTGCGCGGCGGTTGAAGATCAGGTCTTCACAAAGGTTACGTTCTTCGGTATCAATTTCAGCATAGGGCTTGACGTGCGCGGCATTGACAATTGCCATATCCAAACCGGCCTGTACACAGTAATAAAGCATGACAGAGTTAAGCACAGGGCGGGCCTGCGGAGCAAGCCCAAAGGATAAGTTACTTACGCCAAGCGAAGTCAAGACACCGGGTAAATTTTGTTTGATGAGTCGAATTCCTTCGATGGTCTCTTTGGCAGAGTCAACAAATTCAATATCCCCCGTGGCGAGGGTGAAGGTCAGGTCATCAAAGACGAGGTCTTCGGGTTTAAGTCCGTGGTCGTTCACAGCGATATCATAAATACGCTGCGCCACTTCAAGTTTACGCTGCGCGGTCTTTGCCATGCCGTTCTCATCAATCGTCAAGACGATGACAGCCGCATTATATTTTCTCGCAAGATCAAAAATCTTATCGGCTTTATCACGACCGGACTCGAGATGCGTGGAATTAATGAGACAACGCCCAGGTGCGGTCTGCAATGCGATCTCGAGCACGTCGACTTCGGTGGTATCGATCACAAGCGGGACGTCCACGCCCATTTGCAATTTCTTGACAACCTTTCGCATCTGCTCGCCTTCGTCGGCACGTTCTGTAACAGCCACGGAGATATCCAGGGCATGCGCCCCGCCTGCCACCTGGTCACGAGCAATTTCCAAAATACCATCGTAATCCTCTTCAAGCAGAAGGCGCTTGAATTTGCGTGAACCTTGCGCGTTGCATCTTTCGCCAAGCAAGGTTGGGGCGGGTTCCTGCCGCATTGCAACGGCAGACATGGCAGAAGAAAGATAACCGACGGAGGACGAAGGTCGGCTTGGGGCAGGGTGGTGATTCAATTTTTCGACCAGCAGCTTGAGGTGAGCAGGGGTTGTACCACAGCATCCTCCCACAACCGAGACGTTGTGTCTGGTTACAAACTCGTACATGTCATCTGCGAAGGGTTCGGGCTCAAGCGGATAGACTGCTTGCCCATCCACATTGAGCGGAAGCCCGGCGTTGGGAATGCACGAAACAGGCAGCGTGGAATTTTCACCAAGAAAACGGATGGGTTCACGCATGTGCTCGGGTCCGGTGGAGCAGTTGAGGCCGATGACATCAATGCCCATGCCTTCGAGGATTGCAAGTGATGCATTAATATCGGTGCCCAGTAGCATGCGTCCAGTTGTATCAAGCGTGACCTGAGCCTGGATCGGCAAATATTGCTGGGTCTCAGCGAACGCTTTATGAATGCCCGTGATAGCAGCTTTGACTTCGAGAATATCCTGCGAGGTTTCGATCAGCAAAATGTCCACACCGCCCTGAATAAGTCCGACGGCCTGCTCACAAAAAATGTCGATCAACTCTTCGTATTGGACATTTGACAGTTCAGGGTCATTGGTGGATGGAAGTTTGCCTGATGGTCCAATGGAGCCTGCAACAAATCTTTTTTGCGCAGTACGGGTTGTGTATTCATCTGCAAGCCGGCGGGCAAGGGAAGCTGCAGCGACATTGATTTCAATGATCCGGTCTTGCAAGCCATATTCAATCATCGTCAAACGATTGGAGCGGAAAGTGTCCGTTTCCAGCACATCCACACCCACTTCGAGAAAGGAACGATGGACTTTCTCCACGGCCTGGGGATATGAGATGACAAGGTAATCGTTACATCCATTATATTGCTCCCCGCCAAAATGCTCGGCAGTGAGATTTTGTAATTGCAGGCTTGTTCCCATCGCACCATCAAAGACCAGGACTTTCTTTTCGAGGGCATCGAGGTAACAACGGTTGGTATATTTGCGCGTGGCCATTAAATCTCCTGATTATTTTTTCACAAACCTTGTACGGATAAATTATCTGTTTGACAACGGTAATTTTTTCTCTCTTATACTTTAATTTATTTTATATTCTTCCAGCACAGGGATTAAAGTATTCCCGTGTTACACCTTCAAAGCCCACAAGGCTTTGTAGATATAACACGAATGTTTCTTTTTGGCTGTGTATCTAGTTGATACAAACAGCGTTACAACGCACGCACCAATTGCCAGCAGGTTCGATTGTAGGGTGTGTCAATTCCATGGAACTCGGCCCGCTTTGTGACAGCACCACAGATGGCATCAATTTCGGTCGGCGCGCCGCGGCGCACATCCTGAAACATGGACGAGTGATTCTTGGCAGTCTTACGTGCCACATCCTCTGCCGCACTGACAGGGTTGCTAAACGGCAAATGCACATGCTCGGCGGCGGCAACTTCCGCAGTTTCACGCGCCAGGGAAGCCATCATCCTGCGCACCATTGGACGCGCCAACAACTCGCCGTTTGGGACGCGTAATAAAGCAGTCAACGGGTTGATGGCAGCATTGATGACCAGTTTGCCCCAGATCAGCGACTGGGTATCGTCTACGATTTGCAAATTGAAATCGGATGAACGCAAAGCCGCTACGAGCGGAGTAAGAGCCTGTGTCCGTTCGATGGAGATAATCCCCTCCCCGCCTGTCTGCACCAAACCTGGAGCAAGCAGGGTTGCCCCGGTGGTGGTCACACCCAATGAAACCCGGTCTGTTCCGAGGTCGCGCGTCAGCGTTTCGCGGTTGCCAAGGCCATTTTGCAGGGTAAGTGCATGTCCATCATCTGCAAGCGATAATTTGAGTTGATGCGCTGCGCGCTCGGTCTGCCAAGACTTGACCAATACAATGGCAAACTTTGCACCGCTCACTTCACGCGGATCATCCGTGGCATGAACTTTGTACGCGCGCTCCTTTCCGTCTGCATCCAGGATGCGTGCACCTTTATCCTGCAAGGCTTGAAGTCCTTGCTTCCATGTGCCAAGCATGTGGACAGAATGGCCTGCCTCACCAAGACGTGCCGCGAACAAAGTGGCTAACGCGCCAGTACCAACTAATAAAACATCCTGATTCATTTTTGTCTACCTTCCACATGACATTGCAATGGATCAAACACTCCCATCAATGACATGCGGGCTATTTTTTTATTTCTTCCTGAAACAGATTCCACTCATCATCCGTCATTTCAATAATATGCTCAATGGATGGGAAGCGTTTGGTTTCCACATCGTCAATATATTCTGAAAATGCTTTGCTCATCTCCGCATGGAAGCTTGCATACTGTTTGACAAACTTGGGTGTAAAACGATCAAAAAGACCAAGCAGATCATGCGTCACAAGCACCTGACCGTCACATCCAGCACCAGCGCCGATGCCAATGGTTGGAATGGAAATTTGTTTGGAGATGACTTCCGCCAGACGCGCGGGAACAGATTCAAGCACGAGACTGAATACGCCGGCCTCCTCAAGAATTAGCGCATCTTCGAGCAGGTGTTTCGCAGTGGATGCTGTTTTGCCCTGTGCGCGGAAGCCGCCAAGTTGATGGACAGATTGTGGCGTGAGTCCGAGATGGCCCATGACGGGAATGCCCGCACCTGTGATTTTGCGTATCGCATCGGCTCGCTCGCGCCCGCCTTCGAGTTTTACCGCATCCATGCCTGCTTGCTGCAGGAAACGTCCCGCATTGCGAAGCGCTTCTTCCACAGAGACTTGATAGGACATGAACGGCATGTCGCCAATTAGCATGGCACTCTTCGCACCTCGTGAGACTGCCCGCGCATGGTGCAGCATTTCATCCATGGTAACAGGCAATGTATTTTCATAGCCCAACACCACCATCGCCAGTGAATCGCCAACGAGGATGGAATCAATTCCAGCCCTATCCATCGCCATCGCAGTGGGATAGTCATAGGCTGTCAGCATGGTAATCGGCTCGCCGCGTTCCTTTTTTTGACGAAACGTAAGCGTGGTCACCTTTTTTCGTTGTGACGTGCTGGTTGAGACTGGTGTAACTGTTGACATGGTACCCTCCGATAAAGGTAGAGTCCGCTTGGGCGCACCCCCAACCTCGCGCCTTGCGTTCTAAATTTGGGATATGTCGTCACGTTCACAAAGATACATGCGACATATGTATTATTACATAATTTGATGTGTTGGGAAAGGGTTTAATTACCAGTTGCAGCAGGGCCAGGACCTTCGTCAATTGGCACCGCAGATTTTATTCAGGCCGGTGCCGAGGCAGGGTTCAATCTCGCCAAATCTGGCCCTTGCTTGGGCAGGAAAGGCACTCGCCGTGGAAAGATTCTGTTTATTGGGAAAAGATCCCACTATTGATCAGGCAGGAAGAGTGAAGTACTTATCCCAGATTCTCTGCCTGGAAGATTCTTCGATAAATGAAGATTCAAACGCATAACGATTGCAGGTTGCGATCTCGCCCATGCTCATACCCAATACTTCATGAACAATACGATACTCATTGTTGACATTTGTGTCTAATACTTCTGGGTCATCCGAATTGACGGTTACGCGCACCCCAAGATCGAACAACTTTTTCAGCGGATGCGCCTCAATCGTTGGCACGGAATTGGTCAGGTAATTACTCCAGGGGTTTACTTCAAGCGTGATGCTGCGCTCCTTGAGCAACTCAACCACCTTCATATCTTCAATACAGTGAATGCCGTGACCAATGCGGTTGGGGTGAAAAGCATGGACGGTATCCCACACTGCCGAGGCGGGCGTATCTTCCCCGGAATGAATGGTCACTTTCAAACCGGCATCTTTTGCCTTCAGCATCGGCTTCAAAAAATCATTCATTGGGTAGAGCAATTCCCCATCGGCGAGGTCAACAGCTTGAATATGCTGACGGTTGCGAATCGCCCAATTCACTGTTTTAACACATGACTCCCCGCCCATGCCACGCGAAGTGATGGCGATCAAACCAATCGCCATATCGAATTCTATTTCGGCACGTTCTTTTGCCCGCAGAATCGCCTCAAGCGATTCATCCCAGTCAAGGTTATGGCCGTGGAATGCCCAGTCGGGCGAAAAGCGAACTTCGAACAATTTTATATTCTGGTGTGCCGAATCTTCGAACAATTCCCATGCGATGCGCTCCACTACCGCAGGTGAAGTTATGCTGTTTTGAAAAATGGCGAAGGCTTCCAGTACGGCTTGCAGATCCCGTAATTGGTCGAATACTTTTACGTGTTTATCCAATTCACTGACTTCATAAGCAGGCAACTTCAATTTATATTCTTGCGCTACATCAATAATGGTTTGCGTACGGATCGCACCTTCGAGATGGCAATGAATTTCAGTCTTGGGAATATCGTTATATTTTGGGTCAAAATTTTTCATGATTTTTGTCCTTATATGCAATGCAGTCTCAAAATCATCATTAAAATCCCATGTCATCCGATCTGGAGCTTCGTGAATGACTCAGCAACAACGATTTACCCTGCCAGTTTCAACGCGGTCTGTAATAAAACATTTGCTCCATTCACACAATCATCCCATTTTGTCAATTCGCGCGGTGCGTGGCTGGCTCCATCCACTGAGGGAACAAAGATCATACCAATCGGGCAGATCCCATCGAATGATTGCCCGTCGTGAATCGCACCAGAGGCAAAGGATGTGTGGGTCAACCCAAGGTCGTTACAAGAGTCAGCAAAGGTTTTTTGTATTCCTGAACTCATTAAATTGGGCACATGTTTTTCAAAACATTCGCTTCTTAACTCCAGACCAAAACGTCCAGCTTGTTCTTTTGCACTAGCCATCAACGCCGCGTCCAAATTTTCGAACTGTTCCGCATCAGGTGAACGGAATTCAAGGCACAGGTCAACCCTTGCTGGAACAATATTAAACGCGCCTGGTATAAAATCCATTTTACCAACGTTGGCAACACAATTCGGGAAACTTCCCATCACAATCTCACGCGCCGCAAGAGCAAAGGCGCTGGCGCCCAACGAAGCATCCGCACGGTCTGTCATCAGAGTAGAACCGGCATGGTCTGCCCTGCCAATAAAACTCAGACGATACGAACGAATACCCACAATTGCAGAAACAATGCCAATGTTGATTCCCATCCGCTCCAGTCGCTTGCCTTGTTCGATGTGTAATTCCAAGTATCCCGCCAGTGAGTCTTTCGGGCGTGTCGCTTTAAATATCCCTTCCTCATCCAACCCTGCGCGCTTCATGCCTTCGACCAAATTTTGACGACCGCCGCGAGGTTTTTTCAACGACTCAGGGTTAAGACGGCCAGCCAATGCCGCACTTCCGAGCAGACCGACAAGCGTACCTTCTTCATCTGTGAAATCGATGGCTTCCAAATTGACCCTAAGCCTGATCCCGTTTTCTTTGACAATCCTCAAAACCTCAAGTGCCGCCACCACACCCAGTGCACCGTCAAAACGCCCGCCATTCAGGACAGAGTCGAGGTGCGAACCAATTAAAAGAGTGGAAGCCCTCAAGAGAAGCGGTTTTTGCGATAAGCCTATCTCCCCGGTGGGTTGGGCAACCTCCCCCGCAAGGGCAAACGCGGGGAGAATGGCAGAATGATTTCCTGCGCTGTCCACGTGAAATTCCAAACCGGCATTTTCGACCTCACTACGGAACCATGTCCGCGCGGCGAGATGCGATTCACTTAGACTAACACGACTCACACCCCCATCCCCCGTTGAACCGATCAAGGACAGGGTGGAAAACGATTCAAGCATACGGGCAGAATTAATGCGAAGGGAGGAAATTAATACGGTCATGTGATAAGTCTCCTATCCCCCAATCATAAATCAAAAAGGAGCCGAACCGGCTGGCTCGACTCCTTTTTGATCATTCGATGTTACTTGGTCTTGATGTTGATGGTCTTGGGGCGGACTTCCTCAGCTTTGGGAAGCGTAATGGTGAGGATGCCGTTCTCGAACTCAGCTTTGGCTTTATCTGCGATCACATCTGTAGGCAGGGCAATTGTACGTTCAAAAACGCCCCAACGCTGCTCACGCAGATGGTACGCCTTCTCCTTCACCTCTTGCTTTTCCCCGATCTCGCCCTTGATAATGAGCACCTCGCCTGTGACGTTGATCTGCACGTCATCTGCCTTGGCACCGGGAACGGCGGCTTTTACCACGATCTCATCATCAGTCTGGTACATGTCCACAGCGGGTATGGACATCTGACCATCATACATGCGGAGCGGGCGGGTGAAAGCATCGTCAAAGAGGCGATCCATGGCATCACGCAAGGTCATCATTTCACGTGCCGGCTCCCAACGAATTAAGTTTGACATAGGTACCTCCTTTTAGGTTGATTGGTTTTGAATTACGACCTTAATATAAAACGCCTGCGTTAAAAAAACGTAGGCGTTTTATATTGATATTGTTAGAAAAACCGGTTTTATTCTTTTGCGCGTTTGAAATCCACAAAGCGATAACCCACACCGCGCTCGGTCAGGATGTACTTGGGGTCGGCAGGGTCTTTCTCCAGTTTTTGGCGCAGGTAGTTGATGTAGAGGCGCACATAATGCGGCTCATCACGGTATTCATAACCCCAGACTTTTTGAAGCAGTTGATCGTGCGAAACCACCCAACCCGCATTTTGTACAAGATGAAAAAGCAGGCGGTATTCGGTTGGGCGAAGCTTTACGAGTTTACCTTCAAGCCAGATCTCGCGGCGGTCAAAATCTATTTTGAGGCGTTTATCCACTTCGAGCAAGCCATGCATGGATCCCGTCGCGCCCTCAGTACGGCGCAACACCGCCTTTACTCGACTGACTAATTCACGCGGACTGAACGGCTTGGTAACATAATCATCTGCGCCGCCTTCCAATCCACGCACACGGTCGTCTTCTTCGCCTTTGGCTGTCAGCATGATGACCGGCACATTGGTGATTTCGCGTACGGTTTCCAGAACCTCAAAGCCATCCAGGTCGGGCATCATGATATCGAGCAAAATAAGATCAGGGGTGACATCACGCAATTTTTGGATGGCTTGTTTGCCATTAAAGGCTTCGCTCACCTGAAAGCCATCATGTTCAAGGTTCATACGGATGAAACGCACCATGCGCTCCTCATCATCTACAACCAGAATACGGCGGCGCTCCATGGAGTTAGACATATCTATTCCCTCACAAAACCAATGATCTTTTCGTCTTCGGCGTCTTGAAGAACTTCAATAAAATTCACTTTGGCGATGGGCCAGATAACCTTGACAACATTATTATTAATGTAGTGCAGGTCCTTGCCATCACGCTGGCGTGGGTTCGAGACCACGAGGATGTTGTCTGCAGGTTTGGGCAGTTCTTCCACTTCGCCTAAAATGGCTGTTTCACCGGCAATATGTAAAATTACAGAATATGGCATAAGAGGCTCTCTTTACATTAGATATTCTTGAACAAAATTTGGATTTTCAACTTTCCAAGCGCAACGATGTCACCATGATTAAGCGTCTGTTCCACATTGGGGACAAGGCGCTTTCCGTTAATATATGTACCATTGGCCGACCCCAGGTCTATAAAGATAATACGCCCACCATTACGCTTGATCACCGCATGAAGCCGCGATACACCCGCCGCATAGGCTTGATAGGGTGAGAGATCAATATCGGGCATAATCGGTTGCCCCTCACTAATGCGCCCCATGGTAAATTCATTTCGAGTGGAAAGAGGAAGCACCTGTCCCGTATCCAGTAAATGCAGGCTGCCCCATGCATCACCGTCATCAAACGGCTGATACATGCCATCTCCCTTGGGAGTATGGTCGATAACCTGCTCAAATTGCTCTGTTGTTATGTTTTGGGTGGTGAGGGCATCCTTGCCCATCAATTGAGCTCCGCATTCCGAACAAAACATGGCACCCGCCATATTGGAATGTTTGCAGTTGGAACAGATAATCATTTTTCTTTCTCCTTTATCCCACCCAATAAAAGTGCGCGGGTACTATACTTTACATCCTTATTTCCACTTTCGCTCCAGGCATGCATTTTTTCCAGGTTATCAGCCTCAAACAAAGCGGTTTTAGCAAGGTCATGCTCCCCTTTTGAGAGCAGGTGAGTCGCAAGGTTTTCAAGATGACGTGCAGCCGAATCAAATTCACCGGCATCTGCAGCGGCGCGGGCACGTTCCTGCATCCGATACAGGGTTAAGCGTGAAAGCGAGTTCAGGATACGCGTTGGGGGCGGCTCAAGCGAAGGCTCGGGGTTAATCTCCCGTCTGAGATTTAATCGAATGGGTGGAACCGGTGTGGGACGCGCTGTAATCGAGGTCTTCAACGAGCCGCTCAGAAGTGTAAGCACATCTCCCTTTAAAGCAGACGGTGAAACAACAAATTCAAACAGCACCTGCAGGGGTGTTTCACGAAGGATCGGACCAAGATGCATTTGGGAGGCGACTGCAATGGAACTGGCATCAGGATGCAGGCGAAACGCATAATTGATTTTCACATGTTCCTGCTCTTCAAATTCAAGGATGACATCATCTGCATAAGTGCTGATCAGCGCATTGAACTTATCCACAAGCAGCCGTTGAATATCCTTGGGCGTTGAGATATAGGAGGAGGAACCACCGGTTTTGCTGGCAAGGGCATCGAGGAAAATATCATTCCAATCACTTCCAATTCCCATGCCGGTGATCCCGATATTCTGGGCGGCAGCTTCCTCGGCAAGCCGCAGACAGTCCTGTTCATCTCCATAGGTCTGGCCGTCTGTTAGCAAAATGATATGATTAACACGCGAGGGATCAACCGTGCGGCGTACTTCCTGCAAGCCAGCCTTCAAACCGTTATAAATTTCGGTCGCACCCGATGTATAGATCATCTGAATGCGCCCTTCCTGCTTCTTTTTATCTGCGTTAAAAGCGGCAGGGATAATGACTTCGGCAAAATCGCTAAAGGCGACCACACTAAACACATCTTCCACACGCATACTTCGCAGCAACTGGATGGCCGTGGCTTTCACCATATCCATCTTGTCGCCCTGCATGGAAGTGGACCGATCCAGCACAAGACAGATATTGAGGGGGGGAGAAGGAAAATTATCCTTTTCTTCGCGCGGACCTACCTCAAGCAGCATATAAAGCAACTGTGATTCACCCAATCTGACCAGGTTTGGGCGGCTGAATAGAATTTCATGCTTTAAAACAGAATTTCCGCTGATCTCCGGGGGCAATGTGGCATCGTATAAATTCCTGCGCTTGGGGTTGGAAAGAACTTCGTAGGCTTGTTGGATCTCAAGGAATAATTCAGTTTCACCCGCAGCCACATTTTTGTCCGGATGCAGCCTTTGAGCAGCGTCAAAATAGGCGCGTTTAATCTCCTCTTGCGATGCATCGCGCAAAACGCCAAGAATTGCATAATAATCCGGACTGTTCAATGGCATAATTATCCGATCATCTGTACAAGAATAACCGTTATATTATCTGGACCGCCAGCCGCGTTGGCAGCTTCAACCATATTTTGACATGCGCGTGGCAGGCTGGGGGCTTCGGCAACGAAGCGATGAATATCTTTATCACTGACAACACCCCACAGCCCATCACTGCATAGCATAAGGTAGCCGCCTTGTGGGAAAGGGACGGTAAACACATCTGCCTCAAGTGCTTCACCCTGCCCTAAAGCGCGGATCAACACGTTGCGATGTGGAAAATTGGCGACTTCATCCTTGCTTAAGTGACCAAGTTCTTCCAGCCGTTTAACCAGTGAATGATCACGGGTGATTGGATCAATCCTTCCGTCAGGGAAAATTGAATAAGCACGGCTATCGCCCACATGTGCGATCGTCACCTGCTGTCCCAAAACAAGCGCAGCTGTAACGGTTGTACCACTGCCTGGCGCTTCACGCTGGACATATTGATGGGCTTCCATCACCGAGGTTTCCATCACCTCTTGCAGGGACTCCTGAAGGATCTGGGTGGGCAGGTTATAAAGATAGGAGTGGAATTTTTTGGTAATGTTGCCCCCCATGATCCGCACAGCGGCATTGCTTGCAACTTCGCCAAACTGATGCCCGCCCATGCCGTCTGCAACTATATATAAACCAAAAGGAATGTTATCCGCCCCGCCGGATATGGTTGTGGTCAGCGCAAGCAAACTATCTTCATTGTGTTCTCGCTGTTTCCCGACCGACTGTCCCACACTGGCGATAAGTTGCTTCATCTCATTTTTCAGGTATTGGTTCATCAAAATGGAGTTGATCTGCTGGTCCGAGAGCGGCGCGGTAACAGCCAGGTCAACCGGTTTTTGCTGAGCAGGTTGCTCCTTTGCTTTTGTTTTTTTCTCAAACAGTTTTTTAAAGAAATCAGCCACAGGAGCTCCTTTTAAGCAAATAAAGCATAAACGTGATGGTCTGTTGAGCCAAAATATACAATGTCGTCAAACACAACTGGCGAGCCCGCAATTGCGGCTTGTGATTCAAACTTCCAACGTAGGCGGCCTGTGCGATATTCAAGACAGTATAAATTACCATCCACAGAGCCGCAATAAATGGAATCTTTATAGATCACGGGTGAACAACTCACTTGGTTTTCAGTGCGAAAACGCCAGACTTCCTTTGCATTGCGCGCATCCACACAATAAATAAAACCATCTGCCGCACCTACAAAAATAAAATCATCTGCAAGCACAGGAGAAGAAACAGAGCCTTTGCCCAAACGGAACTTCCAGATCGGCCACCCATTCCCTGCATCCAGGGCATACAAGTAACCATCTACCGAAGAAAAATAAACCGCCTGTCCCCTGTTTACCGGAGAGGAGGTAACCGCACGCTTGGATTGAAAGCGCCATTTCAGTTGACCACGAAAATCAACAGCATGAAATCCGCCCACTTCATTGCCAAAATAAATCAGTTCATTGGCAACCAGAGGTGAGGAATGGATCGGTGCATCTGTGGAATACTTCCAGATGGCACGACCACTGTTGACGTTGACAGCATGCAGGTCCTGATCATCAGATCCAAAAAAGATATACCCATCTGCAATGCGCGGAGAGGAATATATTTTTCCATCCGTATAATACGTCCACACAACTTTTCCCGCGCGTACACCCACCACATGCAATCGTTTATCTTCCGAGCCAAAGATGACATTATTATCATACACAATCGGGCGCGTTACAATACCGCCTTCAGTGGCATACTTCCATTGAAATTGCCCATCCGCCGCATTCAATGCATACAGATTATTATCGTAACATCCAATAAATAACATGCCCTGATGGGGAGTTGGCGTGCCGCGTATTTCATCTTCGCACTTGAAAGACCAAAGCGGCTTTATCCCGCTGCCGCCGCCGCTTGCAACTGGTAAGGCAGCAGAAATCTTAGAGAGTGCCCCCGTCTTGCGTGCCACGTTCATCAACGCTTCTTTCATGGCGTCCGCGGTGGGGAAACGGTCTGAAGGGGCATACTGCAAAGCAACATTAATAACCGCCTCAAACTCGTTCGAAACATTCATGTTAATGCGTCGCACCGGGCGTTCTGCAAAGGAAAAAGGCGGCTCAAGACGCGGGTCACGACGGGTGATGGCGTGATGCAATGTCGCGCCCAGGGAATAAATATCTGCCAGCGGAGAAGCTTCACCGCGATACTGTTCTGGCGGCGAATACCCCTCCGTGCCGATCATGGTCCCTTTTTGCCCGCTTTGGAATGTCTTCGCAATGCCAAAATCAACAAGCACCACATCACCATTATGATTGATCATCACATTGGAAGGTTTCATATCGCGAAAGATGACCGGGTCAGGTTTGTGGGCGTGCAAATAAGACACCACATCGCACAATTGAATTGCCCAACTGATAACTTGATCTTCGGGCAGGAAACCATTTGCGTCCGCAATCACCGTATCCAGGTCCTTGCCATGAATAAATTCCAGAACAAGGTAGGATCGGTCATCCTGGGTAAAATAATCGTAAATACGGGGGATGGCTGGATGATTAAGCGTGGCAAGCATGTTTGCTTCACGCTCAAAATTCTGGACGATCGTCTTACGCACAAGCGGATCGGGAGCAGAATTAATCATCTCCTTTACAGCAACCAGTTTAACCACATTCGGAAAGTGAAGGTCACGGGCGCGGTAAACCGAACCCATGCCCCCCACTCCAATTACATCTTGGATGCTGTAACGGTTGACCAGTGTAATGTCAGATTGAAGTTGTTGACGGGGGCGGGAACTTCCCTCTGAATTAGATCCGATGGGCGAGGTGATACGTCTTGTTTCCAGAGAAGACTCCTGCGGTATAAATCAATTTGATTGAATTATAGTGTGCAGTGGTAGTATTTGCAAATGCCAGACAATGGTAGTTTTTCGGAGAATTCGCCTTGCGGGGATTTGCTTTCTACGGCAAAATGAATGCACTGTGAAAATTCTTACGGTTAGCGACCAGGTAGTGGAGCGTTTATATGCACTATCATCCAATGGGCATTTTCAGGATGTGGACCTGATCCTCGGTTGTGGCGATTTGCCGTACGCATACCTGGAATATTTGGTGACCATATTGAACGTGCCGATGTTCTATGTGCCAGGCAACCATGACCCGCGGTTTGATCCGGGCTCAGACAGATCCCACGCTGAAGGTGGAGCCAACCTGGACCTCAAAATTATTCGCCATAATAAATTTCTGATCGGCGGATTTGGCGGCTCCATCCGTTACCGTCCCGATGGCATCAACCAATACGCCCAGTCCGAAGCCTACATCAGAGCCTTTTCTCTGCTCCCCCGCCTAATTCTTAACCGACTGCAATACGGACGTGCACTGGATATTCTCATCAGTCATTCACCCCCATTCGGCATCCACGACGACACCGACCCCGCCCACAATGGCTTAAAAGCGCTGAACTGGCTCATCCGCGTTGCCCAACCCCGATACCTTTTCCACGGTCACACCCATTTTTACAAACGCAACCTTGCCAGTCCTGAAACCACGTTTGGCATAACAAAGATAATAAATGTTTACCCATATAAAATAATCGAAGCGAGTCATTAACATGTCACATGAACTTAACTCCCGCGTGCGCGCCGATTTTAGCAGAGCGCGATTCAAATCCTTCATCAACCAGGTGTTTGCTGTCATTTCGGGTCAACCCACAAAATTATTATCCTACGATGAGGTAAAGGAAAAATTACACATCGGCGGTCCCATTTATCGCGGCGTAAAAACCATCCGTGTCGATCAGATCGCAGGCAGTCTCAATCGTTATCACGAATTCGATCGTGCCTTTCTTCCGAAGGATGACCAACTCGCCAGCCGCTGGCAAAAAGTTGACCGCGCCTTTTATCAGGATATTAACCTTCCACCCGTCGTCCTCTATAAAGTAGGCGAGGTCTACTTCGTAGTAGACGGGCATCATCGGGTTTCTGTCGCCCGCGAACAGGGACAGGAATTTATCGAAGCCGATGTCCGCGAATGTGCCACCCGCGTAAACATCAGCGCGGATATCCGGACCGAAGACCTTGAAATTCTTGGTGCAAAAGTTAATTTTCTCGAACGCACCGCACTGGATAACCTCCGCCCGGAAGCAAATATCAAACTCACCATCCCTGACGGCTTTGAACGCATGTTGGAACATATTGCTGTGCATCGTTATTTTATGGGTCTCGACCTGCGGCGTGATATCTCCGATCAGGAAGCCGTGGCGCATTGGTACGACAAGGTTTACATGCCCATTGTTGAAGTCATCCGCAGAAGCAATATCTTAAATGATTTTCCCGATAAGACCGAAGGCGACATGTACATGTGGACGCTGGACCATCAGCATTATTTATCCAGGGAAAAGGGTGAACCTCTCCGCCCGCCGCACGAAGCTGCGCAAAAATTTGTAAAGAAGGATGATAAGAAATATGTCTGATCTGCATCCCCTATCTGGGATCTACGCTGCGGCTGTTACGCCGCTAAAAGCGGATTCCAATCTCGACCTCGAAGCGGTTCCTGCTTTCCTGCGCCTTCTCGCAGCCCGCGGCTGTCATGGCGTCCTGCTCTTTGGCACGACTGGTGAAGGTCCGTCATTTTCGCCAAAGGAACGCGAGACCTTGTTGCGCTCTGTACGGGTCTATCGTCAGCAGATCCCTGGCTTTCGCCTGTTGGCAGGGACAGGAACCCCCAGCCTCTCCGAAACCATTGACCTGACCAAACTCGCCTTTGACATTGGCTACGACGGTGTTGTGGTTCTGCCCCCATACTATTTCCGCAAGGCAACCGACCAGGGTTTGTTTAAGTGGTTCAGCGAATTGATCCGCAAAGCCGTGCCAACAGATAAATATTTGCTTGGTTATCACATCCCCGGCATGACAGGGGTCGGCTTTTCACTGGACTTACTCGCCCGGTTAAAAGACGCTTTTCCCATCCAATTCGCAGGCATCAAAGACTCTTCCCATGATGAACCCTTTGCCATTGCATTGGGGCAGCGCTTTGGTAAAGACCTGCTTGTCCTCAATGGCACAGACTCGCTTCTGCACCACGCCCTTGAAAACCATGCCCAGGGAGCCATCACCGCCCCCGCCAATTTAATCTCTGCTGACCTGCGCGAAATTTGGGATTTGTATCAGCAGGGCAAAGACCCCTCTGAAGTTCAGGCGCGGGTCACAGAACAACGGCACATTCTCGAAAAATACATGCCTTTCCCCACTGTGCTAAAAGCCCTCATGCCTGGCCTGCTCGGCACACCGCGCTGGTCGGTCAAACCGCCGTTGGAAGAGATGGACGAAGCAAAGGCGGAAGAAGCATTGAAAGAATTTCTCAAAGTTTCATAATCATCGCAGGGACACAGCGGCGCTGTGTCCCTGCGCCCCCACTTCCACATCGCAACCTGGTTATCTTTTTTACGAACACGGTCAATGATTGGATTTCTTCTCAGCCTCACTCAATGACCCCCGGGGCCATAGGTCTGAAAAGCTGCATTCCAGTCATATCGCGCCGACTTAAATGCGAAATCAGAAGCCGCTTCCCCATCAAATAGATGTCCATCGCTTTTTAGATTAGGCGAGGCATGAATAAAAAAACTTTGCCACAATGACAATTCTCCAACTGGCAGTCTGGATATGCTATTGCCTTCTCTGACATGGGTTACCACCTACGATGTGAGACAAGAGGATTATTCCCCCAAAACACTCCGAACCTGCCTTTTTAACGCCGGCAGGTCGTTTTGAACTGTATCCCAAATGACGTTTAAATTGATCCCGCGATAATCATGCACGATTCTGTTGCGGAGCGCGCGCATTTGCGCCCAGGGAAGCTCACCATGTTCTTCTTGAAATTCGTTCGATATGCTGTTCGCCGTTTCGCCAATGGTTTCAATTTGAAGCATCACGGCATCCTGCATCATCAGGTTTTCAAAAAACTCCGCCTTTTTCACATGAGCTGTGTAACCTTCAATCCGCTGAATGGCATCGAGAATATCGCCCAAATAAGTAAGGTCGTTATTTCGCCTCATACAAAACCACCCTGTCTTTTTCAATATTTTGCCTGCGGCGGTGATTGACTTCCTCTTCAGTGATCAAATCCACCTTGCAACCAAGTTTCTTTTCCAATGTCTGTTCGATTTTTATGAATTCGATCAAACCCAACGCGGGACGTGCTTCGGCAGGTTTTAGCGCAATAAGCAGGTCAATGTCGCTTTCAGAGGTTGTCTCTCCGCGCGCAAAGGAGCCAAATACCGAAATCCGATTGACATAGGGACGCAGGATCGGCGTCACCCTCGCGCCCAAATCAGTAAAACGCTTATTGGAAACAATGCTTATCCCCTTCTTCCTAATACGAGGCAGCGGCGCTTTTTTGGAGGCCCTGGAGTTCACTTTTGTCCGTTTTGTCAAAGGCTGAACCATAAGTTAATTATACCCCGCGTTCTCCAAGGCATCTCAGGTAAAATACACGCATGAAAACTTGGCGACTTTTATATACCCCCCCATCCTCTGGCGCATGGAATATGGCTGTGGATGAATCCATCCTTGAACATATTCACCGCGGCGAAGCAATGCCAACATTGCGGCTTTACTCGTGGGACCCGCCTTGCCTGTCCCTGGGTCACGCGCAATCCTTTGCCGATGTGGATCTGGAACGGATCAAAGCCAACGGCTGGGAAGTTGTCCGTCGTGTAACGGGCGGACGGGCAATTCTGCACACCGACGAATTGACCTACTCTGTGACAGGCAGCACGGACGAAGCTGTACTCGCTGGCGGTGTTTTGGAATCGTACAACCGTCTCGCGCAGGCGTTATTGCACGCCGTCCGCGAGTTGGGACTGCCAGTCGAAATTAAAGAACATGAACCCGCAGGTCACTCTTCCAGCGTGACAAACCCCGTTTGCTTTGAAGTGCCTTCGACTTACGAGATCACGGTAAATGGAAAGAAATTGATCGGCTCGGCACAGGCGCGCAAGAAGGAAGGCGTCTTGCAGCACGGATCACTTCCGTTGACAGGCGACCTGACCCGAATTTGCCAGGCATTAATTTTCAAGGATGAAAGTGCGAGAGAAAATGCAGCGCAAAGATTGCTGGCGCGCGCAACGACGGTTCAATCCGTTATCGGGGTGGAAATTGCCTTGGAAACCGCAGCCCGGGCTCTCGTTCATGGATTTGAGTCTCAGTTGAAGATCAAATTTGAGAGCGGGGTCCTCTCCCGCTCCGAAGAAAAGAGGGCGGCGGAGCTTGTCGAGGAAAAGTATGCCAACCCGGTCTGGACAGAGCGGTCATGAAAAAATTCCTTATTTATGGTTCGTATGGATACACGGGAAGTTTGATCGTCGAGCAGGCGGTCAAAGCTGGGTTAAAGCCCTTACTCGCAGGACGTGACCCAGGTCAACTGCGGGCACAAGCCGAAAAATTTGGGCTGGAATATCGCATCTTTTCGATCGAAGATAATGTCGCGCTTGACACAGCTCTGCTTGAAGTGGACGCAGTCCTACACTGCGCAGGTCCGTTTGTACTCACCTTTCGCCAGATGGCGGAGGCCTGCATCCGCACCAGGCGGCATTACGTGGACATCAGCGGTGAGATCGAAGGCTTCGAAGCGTTGGCGGCAATGGATGCAGACGCAAAACGCGCGGGGATCATGCTGCTGCCAGGCGGAGGCTTTGATGTGGTTCCATCGGACTGTTTGATCGCACACGTGGCTGGGCAGCTCCCAGGCGCAACACACGTTGAACTTTATATCAAAAGTATTGGGGGTGGAATTTCACGCGGCACGGCGCGCTCCGGAATAGAAAATAGTCACAGGCAGGGACGCATCCGGCGTGCCGGAAAGATCCTCACCGTGCCAAATGGTTGGGATAGCAAGGATGTGGATTTGGGGCGCGGACCGACACGTCTGGTGACCATGGGCTGGGGAGATGTCAGCACGGCATTTCACAGCACAGGCATTCCCAACGTAACCGTGTATATGGGCTTTCCCGCCGCAATGGTCAATGGGCTGCGCCTGATGCGGTTTGCAGGACCGTTGCTCTACACACGCACTGTCAGGGATTTTATGAAGTGGCTCATCGGGAAATTCCTTGCACCCGGTCCTTCGCGCCGGCAAAATGAAAGCGGATTCAGTGTATTGATGGCTGAAGTGACCGATGGAAAGCAAACCGTCCGCGCCAAACTGCAGACTCCCGAAGCCTATTACCTGACAGCACTCACGTCCGTCGAGATCATGAAAAACATTCTGGCTGACAATCTCAAAATAGGTTTTCAAACCCCAAGTAAAGTCTTCGGCGCAGATTTTATTCTGCAATTTCCCGGTGTGGTACGCCAGGATTTGCAGGATCTTTCAACCGCAAATTATCACGAAGGATCAACTTCATAATACCCCGCACGGCAGCACAAATTATGGAAAATCATCCGCTCATTGAGAAAGCAAAGACCCACGGCAATCCAGTCATCGCAGGGAATCAAGTCACCTTCTTATGGCAGGGGAAAACCGCGCCCCACCTAATAGATGATGTTCACGGCTGGGAGGACCATCCGCAAAAAATGACACGCATCGAAAAGGAATTATGGGCATATTCAATGGAACTGCCTGCAGCAGCCTATCTTGAATATTCATTTTATGAGCCGCGCGCGAAAAAACGCATCGAAGATCCCCTAAACGAGAATACAGTATATAACGGGCTTGGGAATTACAACCGCTTCTTTTACATGCCTGAATACTCACCAACCCTGCTTGCCAACCAGAAAAAAAATGTACCTCACGGCCGGATAACTCATCACTTGGTGGAGACCTGGATGCTCGCAGATGACGGCCAACGCGAGGTGGTTCTTTATCGTCCACCTGTCAAAGAGCCTGTGCCGCTGCTCATCGTTTACGACGGAATGGAGTATTTTGAACGCGCAAAAATAAATATCATCGTGGATAACCTGATCCACGAAAAGCGGATCGAACCCATTGCGATGGCGTTCCTGCAAAACGGTGGAGACCATCGCGCTGTCGAGTATGCCTGCTCCGATGCAACCATCATGTGGCTTGATAACATCATCCTGCCGCTGGCACGCAGGCACTTGAAATTATTGGACCTAAAAACCCAGCGTGGCGGGTATGGCGTGCTGGGCGCATCCTTTGGCGGATTGATGGCCTTATATACAGGGCTGCGAATGCCGGAGATTTTTGGAAAGGTTATCAGTCAGTCGGGAGTGTTTGAATCAGAGGGCCGCGACTTCGCCGCTGTGGATCTGGTCCGTGCCAGACGATCACATGAGCTCAGGATCTGGATGGATGTCGGTCGCTTCGACTGGCTTCTTGATGACAACCGCCGCCTGCAGCCCATTTTGCAGCAGAATGGATATGATGTCACCTATCACGAGTTTAACGGCGGTCACAACTACACCTGCTGGCAGAATGAATTGGGGAGTGCGCTGGAGAAGATGTTTGGAATATAAAACATATTCCAGACCAGACCCGGGGTTCAATTGACTTTATCCGAAACGACATACAAGCATCGTCCCGAAGGTTAATTTCGAGGTTTTTTTATGCCTAATGACGACCTTCGGGACGTTTTTTAATTGCCGATAAAATCTAATTATTTACCAGCAGGGTACCGCAAGCCTGGCATTTTTGATCAGCTGCTGATTGTGCTTTTGCCCCGCAGGAGGGACATTTGCGTTGATTTTTCGTTCTGATCACTGTAATGATAAACATTGCAATAATACTGATGATCCCAATTAGACTCGAAACTACCTTGGTGATCCCCAGTTGAGCAACCTCTAATTGACTCATATCCGGGGTTGTTCTTGTAACCAAATATCCAATGAGATGAATTAGAACGACAACAACATAACCGGTAATTAATACCCAGTCGAA
>JAIFNG010000001.1 GCA_020047815.1 Anaerolinea sp. | reverse complement strand
GCAATTTTTTTATAGACGGGACAATCTGTCTGGTGGGCGCCAGGCAAATATCCAGCGGACATGAGAAATTCGTTGACAATCTCTCCGCCTGTGAAGACAAAGGTCACCTTGAATAATTTTGTCCATTCCTCCCTGGTCAGCGGATGGTGTGCATCAAGCCAGCCTTTGAAGGATCCAAATTCCTTTTTTAACTCAAGTATTTTCTGCGCGTTGACGATGGCCGCGTTCACCTTCAACCGATTGCGGATAATTCCCGCGTCGGCCAGCAGGCGCGCGCGGTCGGCTTCGCCATATTTCGCGACCTTGCTGACCTTGAATTTATCGTAGGCGCGGCGGAAGTTGTCGGCTTTTTTCAGGACAGTGATCCACGACAACCCGGCCTGGTTGATCTCCAGTACGAGCCGCTCAAAAAGTTCATCATCACTTTCAATCGGAAATCCGTACAACGTGTCGTGATAATTTTTATTGTAGGTGTCTTCAGGATGGAGTTTGCAATAGTCGCAGTAGGTGGTCATGAACGTATTGTAATATGAATTTGGGCGGCGAAATTATCACCTTGTCCTCATAATATTTTTAGACTTCGCCGCGTCTACTGTTCATAACAGCCTGCTCCATCAGGGACCACCCTCCCGACAGGCAGAGAAAAGGAGAATTTATCATGAGCAATCAAGAGACTGCCACACTGGCAGGAGGATGCTTCTGGTGTCTGGAAGCGGTATTCGATGAAGTGAAAGGTGTTTTATCTGTTGAATCCGGGTATTCAAATGGACACATCCCCCACCCCGGATATAAAGATGTGTGCAGCGGGGATACGGGTCACGCGGAAGTGGTACGAATTCAATTCGACCCGTCGATTATTTCGTTCCGCGACCTGCTGAATGTGTTCTTTGCGATCCATGATCCCACCTCGTTAAACCGACAAGGTGGAGATGTTGGAACACAATATCGTTCTGCCATTTTTTATCATTCACCTGAGCAGAAGCAGACAGCCGAAGAGCTTATCCGCGAGTTGAATGCCCAAAAAATTTGGGGCAGTTCCATCGTCACAGAAGTGACAGAGGCGGCACAATTTTACGTGGCTGAGGATTACCACCAGGAATACTTCGCGCACAATAAATTCCAGCCGTATTGTCAGGCGGTCGTCGCGCCAAAAGTGGCGAAGTTCCGCAAGCACTTTTTGGATCTATTGAAGAAATAAACATGAGTTCTGTTAATTTTTCGATCCATCCTGCCACCATGCCGGGTCATGTTTCATTGAAAGTTTCCAATTTGGAAAATCAGATCGTCTTCTACCAACAGGTGCTGGGATTCAAACTCCGCTGGCGCACAGGAAACAAGGCTGGACTCGGCACGGACGATGTGGACTTGTTGCGCCTGACCGAAAAAACGAACTTAAAAAAATATCGCGGCGTAACGGGACTTTATCATTTTGCAGTCCTGTTCCCCGATCGGCGTGAACTGGCGCGGGCTGTGGCGCGTTTATCCATGCTGAAGTACCGCAACCATCCCACCGACCACATCATGACCAAGACCACTTACCTCGACGACCCCGAAGGCAACGGCATCGAGTTGTATGCCGAATCGCCCGAAGATGGGACTTTCGTCATCGAGAACAATGATTTTGTCACCCGCCGCGCAGATGGCACATTGAGCAGTGGTCGCGAACCTTTGGACGTGCAGGCTTTATTCAGTCATCTAAAAGCAGATGACAAATTGGATGTCCCCATTCCTCCCCAAACGCGCATCGGGCACGTTCATTTGCATGTTCGCAATGTGCAGGAAGCGGTGGATTTTTATCATGGAATCCTCGGGTTTGATGTAATGGGAAATTCATCCACATTCCAGGCCGCATTCATTTCAGCAGGCGGATACCATCATCACCTGGGATTGAATGCCTGGCAGGGCGAAGGCGCTCCGCCTCCGCCAGCCGATGCAGTGGGACTGCGTCACTTCACGATCGATCTGCCGGATCAGCAGGCTTTGGATGATGTCATGGCACGCATTACCCGGGCAGGTATTCCATTCAACCAGACCGAAGATGGGATGCTTCTATATGACCCGTCTCAAAATGGAGTAATACTGAGAAAGGTTTAAAACATAAACGCCCCGCTACTACGCGGGGCGTTTATGTTTATTTTGGAAATTATTGGTGCCTTTTTTCCCCCTGATCGCGCATGTTATAATTTAATAACCGAATAAATCATAAAGGAGACCATCTGTGGCAGACCCACGTGTAAGCAAATTTGCAAAAGTTTTGGTCGAACACTCCGCCCGTGTTGTTCCCGGTGACAGGATCCTGCTCGAAGGCACAACCGCCGCCGAACCATTATTACGCGAACTATACATTCAAATTCTGGAAAAAGGCGGACACCCACACCTGATGATGGCATTGCCGGGTCTGATGCCCTTCAGCCAGGAAGAAATGTATTTGACCTATGCCAAAGATACCCAGCTGGATTTTGTACCAACCTTTTATAAACTGGCGTACGAGCAGTTTGAGGGACGGATCCGAATTCACTCTGCCACAAACACCCACGGCACAACGAACATTGACCCGGCAAAACTTCAGCGCCACAGTAAAGCCCTTTCAACCATCACAGAAATGCAATTCCGCCGTGGTGCGAACGGCTCATTCAAATGGGTTACCACCCTCTATCCCACCGACGGCTACGCACAGGATGCGAGCATGAGTCTCAAGGAATACGAAGACTTTGTGTTTGGTGCGGTCCATACCAATGAGGATAATCCGGTCGCGTTTTGGAAAACCGTGGAGAGTAAACAGCAGGTTGCTGTTGATTACATGAAGGGCAAGAGCCAGGTTATTCTGCGGGGGCCCAATGTAGACCTGACACTCTCAGTCAAGGGACGCACTTTCATGAATTCATTCGGCACGTTCAACATGCCCGATGGGGAAATTTACACTGGTCCCGTCGAAGACTCGGTTAACGGCTGGGTGAAATTCACCTATCCTGCCAATTACGGTGGAACGAGCGTGGAAGGCGCAGAGTTGACATTCTCCAATGGCCGCGTGACCACTGCCAAAGCCGCTAAAAATGAAGACTTCCTGCTCAAAACCCTGGATAGTGATGAAGGTTCGCACTATCTGGGTGAATTTGCCATCGGAACCAATTTTGATATTCAGCAATTTACAGGTAATATTTTATTTGACGAAAAGATCGGCGGCTCCTTCCACATGGCGCTTGGAGCGGGCTACCCCGAAACCGGTTCTAAAAATAAGAGCGCGATCCACTGGGATATGATCTGTGACATGCGGATAGATTCTGAAATTCTGGTGGACGGTGAATTGTTCTACAAGAACGGACAGTTCGTCTTCGAGAAATAACAAACAGCTTTACAAGCCAAAGGTTGAGGTGTTATGCCTCAACCTTTTTATTTTATGTGCTGATCTTAATGGAAAAGAACATCGTTCTTGCAATCCAACCACGTACCCCATATAATGACGCAAATGGAAAATCAACCTTTTAGACAAAAATTACAAAGCATTCTGCGCTTTTTGATACCAGCTGCGGCGATCCTTGCCTTTGCAGCCTGGATGGTTCTTTCGCCCGAAGGCGCGCTCGGCAAACTGGATGCCATCGGTTATGCGGTCTGCCATCGCATCGATGCGCGTTCCTTCCAAATTGAAGACCGTCAACTTCCGCTGTGCGCGCGCTGTACGGGTGAATTCTACGCGGCGGGCGCGGGGCTTCTCTTTCAGGTTTTCGTGAGCGGCAAAAAAAGCAGGCTTCCCTCACGCGGGGTCATCGCTGTGCTGGTTCTCTTCTTCCTCGCCTTCGGCATTGATGGCGGCAACTCGTACCTGTACCTGCTCAAACAAACATCAAAGGGCGCACTGGACAACATCCCCAATCTGTACATACCGAACAATATCCTGCGGCTTTTCACAGGCAGCGGCATGGGCATTGCGCTCGCAGCGGTGCTGTATCCTGTTGTCAACCAGACCCTCTGGCGTTCATTGGATACCCGCCCCGCCCTCGAATGGAGATCTCTTGGTGGTCTGATCGGGATAATTGTTGCGATCAACCTGCTTATCCTGACCGACAGCCTGATCGTGCTTTACCCGATCGCCTATCTCAGCGCGCTTGGGACATTATCCCTGCTGGTGATCGTCTTTGCCATATTGTGGATCATGATCATGCGGCAGGATAACACCTTCGAACATCCACGCCAGCTCTGGCTTCCGCTCCTGGCAGGTTTCACTTTGGCCATGTTGATGCTGCTCAGCATTGACCTGTTCCGCCTGCAATTCACGGGTACCTGGGGCGGGTTCCCCGGGATGTCCGGATAAAACTTTGATATGATTTCTGCGTAAATACTTAATGGAGTTCGGAAGTTCCACTTCCGTGAAAAGGAGAGAAAAATGGAAATGTTACTCGGCATATTTTCCGCCTTCGGGCTTTCAGCCAGCGCGGGCTTAAATGCCTACATCCCCCTGCTGGTGGTGGGCGTGATCGGACATTATTTCCCGGATACGCTCAAGCTTGCCCAACCCTGGGATCTGATCGCCAACCCCTGGATCTTGATCCTGCTCGGGGTTCTGGTCATCATCGAGATGGTTGCGGATAAGGTCCCCGCCGTCAATCACATCAACGACATCATCCAAACCGTCGTCCGCCCTGCGGCGGGTGCGATTGCCTTCGCGGCAAGCGCAAAGGTCGTAACGGATATCAACCCCGTCCTGGCTTTGGCATGCGGCTTGCTTATGGCAGGCGGCGTGCATGTGGTCAAGGCAGCGGCATTGCGTCCCGCAGTCACAGCCACCACAGGCGGCGCGGGGAATGTCCCGGTCTCCATCGCGGAAGATATCCTCGCGTTCTTTGCATCCGTATTCGCTGTCCTGCTCCCCATCGTCATGGGCAGCATCCTGGTCATTCTGCTGGCACTAGTACTTTGGTGGCTCTGGCGGCGCACAGACAGGGCGCAAACTGCCTGATATAATCCGGCTAAGTTTTGCAATTCATCACTCAAGGTTATTTTTTTGCAACCCATATCACAAGGAGAAGAAATTATGAATGGAATGCCTGTTACCCCAACCGAAGAACCCAAGAAGAGTAACACTGGACTCATTTACCCCAACCGAAGAACCCAAGAAGAGTAACACTGGACTCATTATCGGCATTGTTGTCGTTGTGTTGCTTTGCTGCTGTTGTGCAGTTGGCGCTGGTGCCTGGTCCTTCGGTGACCAGATCATTCAAATGATGGGTTTCTAATTCACCCGAAACAAAAAATCCTCCGATCAGCTCGGGGGATTTTTTGTTTGTAGGACTTCCTGCAATTCTTTTAAACTCTCGTACACTTTTTGTTTTAATTCTTCATCCAAATTCAACGCGTCCAATTCATCTTCATCCAAAACAGTTTGTTTTCCGCTTGCTGAAACCCACAGATCCAATGCGAGGTCAACATAGGAAACATGATCAACAGCAATGATAGCGGGCCTGCCAACGTTACAATACCAGCCTTTAAACCTCCCATCGTCACGGTCATAAATTTCAAAGATGTTATACCAGCGGTCCGAATAGAATGTTTCCACAAAACGGTCATTGCGTTTCAGCACGATGTCCATGAACGGCATCTCGTCACGATTGAATAATGCCTCCAATGTCACGGCATTTTCTTCCCGGCTCAACACCACGCCTTCGTATTGCCAGGTCACTTCACCTGCAGGATTTTTTTTCAATA
>JAIFNG010000066.1 GCA_020047815.1 Anaerolinea sp. | reverse complement strand
GACCATGCTCAGGAAATAGAACCGTCCGATCCCGGAAGCCCAGCCCTGCTTCACGATCAGGATGACAGCCACCAGCAGGCCGGTCAAAGCGACCATTGCATCGATCGTATTAAACCTGCGGGTGATAAAAATGGCAGCCATTGCCACCAGCATTGCGATCCCAGCGGAAAGTAAGCGTATCAAGCGTACATTCCTGCCGCCCGAACGATATTCAACATAGCCGGTGCGCGGATACGTCACTTGCTCTTTCAACCAACCGATCAGACGCCGCGCAAGGAACGCGCTGCCGATCAGCACGACGACAAAGCCTGCCTGCAGCAATCCTCCGGGGAATGAACGATCCCCCAAATATTGCTGCGCCGAAAAATACAAAGCCAGCAAAAGGAATATGCCCCCGCCCATCAACTCGCCGATCCCGTCCTTGTACCAATAGCGTTTTACCCGCTGTTCAATTTGTGCTGTTTCATCCTTCATTGGGAACTCCCTGACTCAATATTTTTATAAACTGGTTTATTACGCAAACCAGTTTATAAAAATATTACCCCCGTCCTGAGCGGCTGTCAAGGGCATGCCGGGTTATTTTTGCAAACAGGAGATCAATTCTTTTACCGCCCCCTGGGGCGTATCTTTTGTGAGCGCCAGCACGGGCACACTACCGGCGGATGCAATCACGCGCAGGGTTTCGTTCAGTGCCCGGCGGGGAAGGATCCCCAGCGCGGCGGGGTCAGAAAGGAGCGCCGCAGACATTTCCTGCGGGCTGACAGTCACCCCTGCCGATGAAGTGATCCTGCGCCCCTGCATGACGAGCTGCTCAAATGCCTTTTGCAGGTCGGTATCTGCCGGGTAAACCCAAACCTGTCCCGTGCCCCCGCCCTGTGCGAACAGGGTTCGCGCCTCATCCACGGTCAATTCAAGCGGATTTTGGCGCTGGGTGACGATCAAAATTTCTTCACTGCCAATTTGGAACGCGGGCGTGGTCAGGGTTTCCGGCTCGCCGATCCGCAGCGCGATGGCAGGTGAGGCGGCGCTGATGTTGATGGCTGTATTCGAGCGCGCAGTGCAGGTGTACAGGTCTGTCAGCCAGGGCTCCGCTGCCGGGCTGGCGTAGGCGCTGACCATCAGCGGTTCAGGCAGCGGGGTCGGCGCACAGGCGGCGGGCAGATAAAGAAGCAGAACGCCCAGGATGCGGAGTGCCCGCCATGCACCGACAGCCCCGGCAATTTTCATTTTCAGGCTTACCAATTGCTCAAAAGGACTTCCAGCAGTCTGGCGCGTTCTTCGAGGCTTGAGGCAAAGATATATTCGCGGTCCGAGTGATACCCTTCACCGATGGCGCCCATGCCGTCCAGCACCGGAATGCCCAGCGGAGCGACAAAGTTGCCGTCCGATGCGCCGCCTGTGCCGCCGGCTTTAAGTTCCATGCCGAGTTTGTCTTTGGCGATCTGCGAGGCTTTTTGGAAGGCTGCCTGGCTGACCTCGCCAAAGGGCATTGGCGGGCGGTTGTACTCGCCGGTAATTTCGAGCGAGGTGCCGTCGAGCACCGGTTTGAGTTTATGCATTTCGGCTTCGATCCGTTCCCATTCGCCGGGCTGCATCACGCGTACATCCACTTCAATGCTGGCTTCGTCCGGGACGACATTCGAGACCGTGCCGCCGTGGATCACGCCGACATTGAGCGTGGTCTGCTTTTCATAATTGGTCAGTTTTTGAATGGCAAGCACCTGGTGCGCCATTTCTTCGATGGCGTTGCGTCCCGCCTGGTGATCGCCGCCCGCGTGCGCTGCCCGTCCGTGGGTCTTGACCTGGAATGAACCGCCGCCCTTGCGCCAGGTCTTGAGCGAGCCATCCATCAACGCGCCTTCCAGCACAAAGACCACTTCTGATTCCCGCGCAAGCGACTCGATCTGTGCGCGCGAGGTGTGGCTGCCGATCTCCTCATCCGAATTGAACAGGGCGGTGATGGGGCGCGAAAAGCTCCCCCTGTTGGAAACCACAGCCGAAATGGCTTGCAGCGCGATGACGATGCCCGATTTCATATCCAATGTGCCGGGTCCGTGGATGCGCCCATCCTCCTCTCTATAAGGAAAGGTCTGCAGGGTGCCAAGCGGAAAGACCGTATCCATGTGACCCAGGATCAGGATCGGTTTCAACGGAGGCTGGCTCTCGCGCGCGGGAAGAAAGCGGGCAAGCACCAGGTCACCGGTGTCATGGTTGGGGATGATCTCGACCTGGGCGCCGAGTCTGCGGCATTCGTCGGCCACGATCCTGCCGACGCGGTCCACTGCCGATTTATCATGGGAGGGTGATTCTGTTTCAACGAGTTTTTTTAGAAATGTACGCATTAGAAGACCTGTACGATCAATAGGATAAAGCCGACCACCGCGCAATAGGCGGCGAAGATGTAAAGGGAATGTTTCCCCAGGAACCGGATCAGCCATTGGATGGCGAACCAGCCGGTGACGGCCGCTGTCACAAAGCCCGTTGCCAGCAGGGGCAGGAACGCGCCCAGGTCCGGCATCTGCAGGACATCCAGCATTTCATACCCGCCGGCGGCCAGCATGACCGGCACCGACATCAGGAATGAAAAGCGCGCCGCCGAGGGACGGTCAAAGCCGCGGAACATGCCGCCTGAGATGGTGGTGCCCGAGCGGGATGCGCCGGGGAAGACCGCGATGATCTGCATCAGCCCGATCACGAGCGCATCAAGCCAGGTCATCGAACCGAGGCGGCGATTTTTTCTGGAGACCCACTCTGCCAGCGAGAGCAGGATCGCGGCGGCAAACAAGCGGATCGAGGCTTCGAGCATGGGCTGGCGGAACAGGGCTTCAACAGCATCCTTCAACAGGTAACCCGCCAGCAGGGCGGGGATGGTGGCGATGATGATATAAAAGCCGAGGTTCCTTTCAGGCGTGGCGCGCTGGAAGTTTAACGTGGAGCGCGCAATTAACCACAGGTCGTTCCAGTAGAAGGCGAACAACGAAACCAGGGTGCCCAGCTGGACAATGACCAGGAAGGAGAACATGGCGTCATCTGAAAGCTGCGGAATGTTGAACATCTTGAGCATGATGAGCAGATGCGCGGTGGATGAAACGGGGATGAACTCGGTCAAGCCCTGAATGATGCCGAGAACGACGGCGTGGAAAAGGTTCATTTTATTTGATCGCCTGCCATCCAGTGAGGTGCTGGAAATTACTCTCAAAGTTTTTTGTGGTCCCGAAGGGACCTTCATAAAATACGGTGTACATCAAACTATCTCCCATGAACTCCTGCGGTTTGATCTCACTTCTGGCCGCCTCCACCTCTGCCACCGTACATTCCTGCCGGGTGAACAGGTCCAGAATGACCAGCGCATAAGACCCCGGCTCGCTGGTCGGGCTGCTTTCCTTCCATTCCTGAACCGCCAGAAACCGTGAGTCGTGCGACCACAAACTAACCTGCCCAAAGATGCGGCTGCGCAGTAAAAGCGGAATGGAGTCCACCGCCAGCGAGAAATAGTTACGCCCGGCGGGGGTCGTGCCCATTGGGGTCAGGAACGCATTGCGCTTCCTGTCCGGGGAGGGGATTTCGATGGATATGTTCATAATTTTACCTTCGCGATTCCTTTTCTACCATTAAATTTTTCGGACAGCGTTGCCGCCCCATTGGGTCAGCCAGCCGTCCACCCGTGACTCAAAGGTTCCGTCCACAATGGCGCTGCGAATTTCCGCCACCAGCCGGATCAATGCGCGCAAATTATGGATCGACAGCAGCGTTCCCGCCAGCAGTTCCCGGGCCATGATCAGATGCCGGATGTAGGCGCGGGTAAAGGTGCGGCAGGTATAACAGTCGCAGGTCTCATCCAGCGGACGGGTATCGCGCGCGAAGGCTGCGTTCATCATGTTCAGCCGTCCCTCGGGCGCGAACGCAGAACGATGGCGCGCCAGGCGGGTGGGCAGGACACAGTCAAAAATATCAACCCCGCGCGCGATGCCGTTGATCAGGTCTTCGGGGGTGCCCACGCCCATCAGGTAGCGCGGTTTGTTTTCGGGCAGCAGCGGCGTGACCACATCCAGCGTGTCGTGCATCTCCTGTTTGGTCTCGCCCACCGATAACCCGCCGATGGCGATGCCGGGTGTATCGAGCGCGGCAATGAACCGGGCCGACTCAGCCCGCAGATCGGGGTCCACGCCGCCCTGCACAATGCCGAATAAAGCCTGGTCGGGACGCGTCTTGGCTTGCAGGGAACGTTCCGCCCAGCGGTGGGTGCGCTCCATGGCGATCCTGGAATACGCCAGGTCATTGGGATCCGAACATTCATCGAAGGCCATGATGATATCAGCGCCCAGGTTTTGCTGGATGGCAATGGATTTCTCGGGCGTGAAGCGGTGCGTGGACCCGTCTATGTGACTCTTGAAGGTCACACCGTCATCATCAATTTTGCGGGTCTTGGAAAGCGAGAAGACCTGGTACCCGCCCGAGTCGGTCAGCATGGGGTTGGGCCACTGCATGAACTGATGCAGTCCGCCCATATCCCGCACCAGTTCATCCCCCGGGCGCAGATAAAGATGATAGGTGTTGCTCAGCACCAGGGAAGCGTGGATATCCTTCAGGTGTTCAGGTGTCAGTGTCTTGACCGTGGCCTGGGTGCCGACCGGCGCAAAGACCGGCGTCAGCAGCTCTCCGTGCGGCGTACTGAAAACCCCCGCCCGGGCGCGGTCCTTCCTGGCATGTATCGTGAAATCAAACATGGGGTGATTATACAGGATGTGGGGTTCGCCTGTGCCCCCGCGTAAAGACCGCCACCCAACCGGCCCCTCCGCTCGAAACGAAAAACAGTGTGATATGTCGTTATTATATTAATGTCATCTCGACGAGCGCCCTTCGAGGAGAGATCTTAACTCCAATCAAGCACAAGGTTTCTCCCTCAGGTCGAAACGACAAATAGTGTGATATGTCGTTATTATGTTAATGTCATCTCGACGAGCGCCTTCCGAGGAGAGATCTTACACCACAGACAAGCAAGGTATCTTTCTCCGCTCGAAATGACAAATCAAAACGACAAGCAGGGAATCAGCAAAGTACAACCTCCAGTTTGTTTTCAGGGTTTTGGTAGTTGTATCTTGTACCCCTTTCTTAAGAAAGGGGTACAAGATACAACTACAACCACTTA
>JAIFNG010000044.1 GCA_020047815.1 Anaerolinea sp. | reverse complement strand
GCGCAATCTGTGGCCTATCTCGCCTCGGATGCGGCATCCTTCATCACCGGCATCGCCCTGCCCGTGGATGGGGGCCGGTCTGCGTGGTGAGAGAGGGGGCAGGATGAACCCAGCAGCCACCACAGGGATTGACTGACGTTTTGACCATAATACGCGAGATCGCTTCCGGGTGAAACTGAAAATCGTGTATCATTGAGGCAGGAGAATTTAACCATGACAAATCAAGAACTCCTTAACCGAATAACCATCAATCCCAAAATGGCATTTGGGAAACCCACCATCCGCGGATTGCGCTATTCCGTCGAATGGCTGTTGGAAACACTCAGTTCAGGCATGACTAACGAAGAAATCCTTGCTGATTACGAAGACCTTGAAGGCGCCGATATTCAGGCTGTCCTGTTCTATGCGGCGCGATTGAGTCAGGTCAAGCGAATGAGTTTGGTCAACGCATGAACTTTCTGATCGACGCCAATCTGCCAAGACGCATTGTCCGCATTTTTCAAGAGCGCGGTCATAACGCTGTTCACACATTGGATTTACCCGAAGGCAACACAACCACGGATGCGGCGCTTTTGGATTACGCGGGCAAAAATAACTGCGCCGTTACAACCAAAGATTCCGATTTCAGCACATCCTTCTGGCTGCAAGACCGTCCCAACAAACTATTACTGATTTCCACAGGGAACATCAGAAACGCTGAATTAGATACTCTGTTGACTACAAATTTCGATCAATTGATTTTGGCACTGGCAGAAAATCGGTACGTTGAATTAACTCGAGAGCACATCATTGTTCATGCGTAGTCTATTTTCGTAGTTGGGTTGAAAGAGAATGGGAGGAGATGAGCAAAAGTATAAACCGACGGCAATCCCACCACGCCCGCGATTTTTTCCAGCAGTTCGTTGCAGCGCCCAAAACTTTGCAGGGTTTTGAGAACACCCGTGAACGTTCCCGTCAAAATAATGGGGACACTGCGCCCCAAGGCATAAACGAATAATAGGAGATCGCGCAATCTGTGGCCTATCTCGCCTCGGATGCGGCATCCTTCATCACCGGCATCGCCCTGCCCGTGGATGGGCGCAATCTGTGGCCTATCTCGCCTCGGATGCGGCATCCTTCATCACCGGCATCGCCCTGCCCGTGGATGGGGGCCGGTCTGCGTGGTGAGGGAGGGGCGCAAAACTCGAGGTCGGTTTAAAAGACAAGCGTGGGAATGGATCGCATTTGCTCACGCATTTTCCCGGGATGTTAGCAAAAGATCCTCTCCCTGCCCGCAAGCCTCGCATTCCACCTGGATGGTGGTGTGCGCAATGCCGAATTTTTTCAGCCGCGCTTTGAGCTCTGTCATGACCCCATCCACAGCGGTGATTTTCTGATCGGCCGTGATGACGTGGGCGCTGAGGGCTATATGACCTGAGCAGATACTCCAGACATGCAGGTCGTGGATATCCTTCACACCCGGGACGCCTGCCATGCTCTGACCGATCTTTTCGATGGAGAGATGTTCAGGAACCCCTTCCACGAGGATGTGCAGGGACGATTTCAGCACACGCCAGGAACTGACCACGATCAGAATGGCGATGAAGACGCTCATCAACGGGTCGAGCCAATTCCAGCCTGTAAACCAGATCAGCGCGGCGGCAACAATGACGCCCACCGAGGATATCGCGTCGCCGAGCACGTGCAGGTAGGCGCTGCGGACGTTGAGATCTTCGGCTTCTTCGTGTTCTTCCTCCCCCTCTTCGTGGACATGTTCATGCGCATGCGCATGTCCGCCGAGCACGAAGGCAACCACCAGATTGACCACCAAACCGATGACGGCGATGACCAGCATTGCCATGCTTTTGATGGGCTCAGGGTTGAACCAGCGTGTCCAGGATTCACTGAAAATTTCAATGGCGATCCAGCCAAGGGTCAGGCCATTGATCAGCGCGGCCAGCACTTCGAGCCGGTGGTAGCCGTAGGTGTGACGGTCATCCGCCGGCAGGGCGGAAAGGCGCAAGGCGAGATAACTCAACGCCAGCGCGAAGATGTCCATGAAGACATGCGCCGCGTCCGAAAGCAGGGCGAGGCTGCCCGTCCACAATCCGCCGATGACTTCAGCAACCAGGATGGCGGCGGTCAGGATCATCGAGAGGACAAATTTATTTTCCAGGTTTTTGTTGGGGTGAGGTTCCATAATTGATCCTTGAACGGCGTGAACAGGGATTCGCCATCGGCAAGGGTTTCGATCTATTCCATGCTGATAAAGCCCGGCGGCACACCCTTGTTATTATCCTGCGCCAAGCCTTTTTATGGGAAATCCGCTGTTGATCCAGCCTGCCATTCCATATTTCATGCTGACGGCATTACCAAAGCCGAGGCTGATCAGAAAGTGGACAGCGCGGAGACTCCGAATGCCGTGATGGCAGACAACCACCACATCCTGATCGCGGGGAATTTCATTGAATCGATTTTCCAGGTCGCCGAGCGGAATATGCAGCAGGCCGGGTACATCATAGGCTTCCGCGTCAAGCTCGCTCTTTTCGCGTACGTCCACAAATAAAGCGCCTTGCTTTGATCGGGCGAAGGCTTCGGGGGGAAATATTTCCATTGCCATTGAGTTCATGGCCTTTATTTTACATTACTCTACCGTACAAATGTCACACCTGCACGTGCGTACGGTGCAAGTGTTGCGAGGCGCTTTTTGCCGAAGCAATCTCCTGTTTTACTGGAATTTCTGGTCAAAAGAGGATTGCCACGCCGCCGAAGAGCAAGAGCGGCGGCTCGCAATGACATAAATTTATCAGAGCGCCCGCGCCTGACCCTACCCGCCCGGAGGTTCTCTTTGTTCCGAGATCAGGTCGGCGTACATGCTGGAGAGTTTTTTGAGGATGTCGAGCGGGACGTCGAGGTCGCCGGTGGTGATGAGGGGCGCGGGTTCGGTCCGGTTGGCGGCGGATAGGGCGATGCTTGTTTTGGGGGGTGCTTCTTTTTGTGAGGGGGCGGCGTGAGGCTCAGAGCTGCGCGCTGCCATGGACCAGGGCCGGCTGTATTTGCCGCGTCCGCTTTCGTAACGCTGCGCCGCTTCGGCTTCGCCTGATAATACTTCGATCTCGGTCGGCAGGTCCACTGCAATTTGCGGCCGGTGGTTGAAGGCGGTCAGAATGCCCGTCACCGAGACCCACGAGCCGACGAAGTCATCCGGTTCTATCTCCGCTTTTTTCAATAACTCCAGCGCTTTGTCCCACAGGATGATGGTAAAGCAGCGCCCTTTCCAACTGCCCAGGTTGATGTAGATGTGCGCGTGCCCGTCGGGGGTGGTGCCGCGGAACACATCGTGGACCAGTCCCACCACGCTTGCCAGTTTCCCCAGGTTGCGCAAAATGGTAAAGCGGTCGGCTGCCTGATAGGTGAGCCTGTGGCCCGCATCCGCCGGGGGGTTGATCTCGACCCTGGGGAATGACCTGGCTTTCATCGAAATAAAGTCACTGAGGGTCGGCACCGACTCGAGCGAGCTGATGCAAATTTGACGGAACAACTGGATATGACTGCGCAGGTCGGTTAAGGTTTCCAATTCCTGCAGCAGGGGCGAGTTGAACGGGTCGAGGAAATTTTCACGCGTGAACAATAACCCTTCGCCGCCGGACTGATATTTTTTCCACAACTGGGGCCGGCGGGCAAGGGCAGACAATGCCAGAAAAAGGACGATCTCGGAGAATCTGTCGAGGCGGGAATTGAAATCGGCACTGGCGCGGGCGGGGTGCTGGAAGTGGATGTTGCCCAACTCGGGCGAGGTCCTGCCCTGCAGGGCGGGGACATACATGCCGTCATAGTCCACCAGCACCAGCTTGCGATCCCTGACCATGATGTTGCGATGCGAGAGGTCCCCGTGGGCAACGCCCAGCGCGCCCAGCCTTGCGGCAAGCGCCACCAACTCAAGCGAAAGGTCATGAATGCCCTGCTGGTCATCGAGGCTCGAGTACAGCCAGGCTTCGAGGGTATCGCCATTTACCCAGTCCATGTAGGTGATGGGATAGGTTTGTTGTTTAAGCGTGATGCCCTTTGCCAGATAATGGACAGGCAGGAAGAATGGCTCCCTGACCTTCAGCAGGTATTCGTGGATGGCGGCGTAGCGCTGGGTGCGGTCTTCCACGGGTTTATGAAAACAACGCACCGCCAGGTCCTGCCCATCCCTGGAGGTCATGCGGTAGGTCAAGGCAAAACCGCCCGAGCGCACCCTGGGGAGTCCCCACAGGTCAAGCTCCGGCTGGCTGCCGCGCAAAATGGGTTGATTAAAATAGACCCCCGGGTTTTGCAGGGCGGCCTGATAATCATTGAAGGACGGGTAGCGGCTTGGCATGTTATGTTATAGGATGGTCATGGATACCAGGCTGGTATCATCATTGCGCAGGGTGCGTTCAGTGCGGTGGTGGTCGACCCAAATGGCGAAGACCTTGCTGTCGAACCAGGTGGTGCCGACCATGTCTGAAAAGCCTGAAATGAAATCGGGCTCCTCCTCCTTTTTTCGGATCAGGAAGGCCGCCAGGGCATCGGTGGCCAGCAGCAGGTGATCGCCCTTCTGCCAGTCGGCGGAGAACAGGTTAATGTGCGCATCCATTTTTAAGGAATGGTTCAAGGTTGAAAGCGAAGGGAGCAGCACGGGACGGTTATTAAAATCCGCGCTCTTTTCGATCGGTTTACAAAAGATCACCTTGTGTTTGCGCAGTTGGAAAATGCAGGTGTCACCCAGGCAAATGCTGGAGAACACACCCCCGGCTTTTTGAAAAGGCTCATGGGGAAAGACCGCCAGCCATAACAGGGTGGCGAATGAGCCCATTTTTATTTTTTCCTCGGTATGCCAGGGCAGGTCCATTTTTTGAAAATGTTTTTTCCATTCCGCCTGACACTTCTCAAGACTGCCCATGAACTGGTCATGCGCGGGCACGCTCCTGCCGAATGTTTTGACGACCATCGAGGCCCACAGTTTGGAGAAGGTGGCGGTGGTGGCGCCATCTGCCATGGCGCAGGTGAAGGGCGAATCCAGCAGGGTCAGCGGGCCGAGCTTGTATGTAAAAAACGCATCCTCGTTTTCAGAGGATGGGTTGCCCAGTTTGGGGACGGTCAGGTATTTCCATCGAATTTGGGTCAAGAGCCGCGCCTCAAAGCGGGATCGAAGGTCTGGTGCCGATCTCGAGGGCCTGAACGATACCGGCGATGTCTGCATTATAGACAAAGCCATGCGCGTTCTCATTCAGCGGACTATTCAACAGTTCCGCCGCGGTGCGCAGCATGGCCGGGGGCAGCACGCTGGAAAGTTGGAACATGGTTTTGGAGAAATGGTCGGGCAGCCGGGCAAGGTCATCGGGGAAGAATATCTGTTGGGCATATTCACGCGAGGAGGAATGGACGGTCAACAGCACGACGTTGCCGTCATTGGTGGCCAGTGAGGTTAATTCGGCGGCGGGCTTGCGCGGGTCACCGTCATTGGATTCGCCGTCGGTGAGGTTGATGACGGTCGGGGGATATGAATCGGGGTACTGCGCCACCCAGGCGCTGAGGATATCACGCGATCTTTCCAAAGCCTGGCACATGGGGGTTTGCCCGCGGCTGACGGGGTCCACCCAGACCGGCAGCTTCATTTTCACTTCCAGGAATCCGCCGACCCCGTCCGACTCTTTCTTGATGCGGTCCTCAATGCGCAGCGGATTCATATACAGGTCATCGATCCACACCAGGTCCTGGTCTTTCAACGCGCCGCCCAGGGCAGAGGTGACCTGTGAGCCGTAACCGATGACACCCACCTGATAATAACGGCGCACATCCATATCCTTGGAAGCCGAAACGATCAGGGATTGGATGGTCTTGTTCAAGGCATCGGCCACAAAAACGGATTTTTTGGGATTCTCGGGCACGCCCATGATGGGGGATGCCATGGAACTGGAATGGTCCACCAGGAAAAGAAAACAGGTTGGGTTGACGCGGGAAATTTCAGCTTGATAGGGCATAATTTAATCTTTCCTTTGGAATTTGGGTTGGTGGTTGAGCCTGGGTTCATCCATGATCTTTGGAGATGCGCCGCGCTGACTTCCCTATTTTAAACGAAGAAGTCCCCGGCGGCGAAGCAAAAGAAAACGTGGTGACACGATGCTTTCCCCACGGCTTTTCTTCTTATGATTGACAATGACAAATAACCTTGTACCTCATCAGGGGATCCCTGTTTCTGGTACAAGTGTAAAGGCGATGGATGGTTTTCATCCATAAAAATTAGA
>JAIFNG010000109.1 GCA_020047815.1 Anaerolinea sp. | reverse complement strand
ATAAACTGCATTATTACTTTGGGTATTCCGAGACTGGCGGAAATGACCTCGTCAAGTTGTTCGATGTGAAGGATGATCCAGGGGAAATGAAGGACCTGTCAGAGGTGAAGAAAGACATTACAAGTGAGATGCTCAGGGAATTGAAGGTAAGGCTCGCAGAAGCGGACGAGCCATATTTGTAGATCCGTATGGGTGTTTGAATGTTGTACCTGCCAACCCACGTCCGGGTTGGCAGGTTGTTGTTAGCTTGGTGCTATGAACTGCTGATTATGAATTGCCCCGAATGCGGATCCCTCGATACTTTATGTAAAGCGCGTTTCGATGAATTCCTCGCTCTGGAGTTCACCGATATGGGCTATGGTGCCGTTCATCATTTGACTGTGACTGCGTATATGCTCCAGCATTCCAGTAAATTGACACGTGAAGGCTGGTTTTACATGCGTGAGCTGCTGCGCGAGTTCCTTGTGGAGAATAAACCACCTGCCCTCATCCGTAAACAGAACAGGGGTTTGGTGGATGGCGGCAAACGTCAATTTAAGATCACGTCGCGGGATGGATTCCCTGTCATCGATAAGACCACCTGGATAAAAACGGTTTTGGATATCCGTGTGGAGGATCCGAAAATTTATTGCGCAGATGTAACTGTGTGGGCGCGGACGGTGCTGGAAGAGGCGAGCAGGTTATGATTTTTCCGGTCGCTACACATCGCAGTAATTCACTGCAGATAAAAATCCTTGAGTACCCCTAAATGTTCTTTTCTACCAGGACTGTCTGGATCAGATGGTGTTGGCAGAGATTAACCATGGCAGCAGATTTTGTATTCTTTTTCTGTACACGGGTTTTTATTCCGGGATTAATTCCTGAAAGAAAAACAGAAATCCAAAATTCATTGACTGAATTTTGGAGTATAATTTGCGCTTGTGTTTGGCAATAATCAAACTTCGGCTGCTTTTTCTGCTGCCTAATGGCGGGTAACCTCCCAAAAAGACCTCCGAAGTTATTAACTAAATGGAGTAAAAAAATGGCAAAAGCAAAACTAATTCCCCCTTATGGCGGCAAACTTGTCAACCTGCTGGTTGAAGGTAAAGAACGCGAAGAATTACTCACCCGTGCTGGAAAACTGCCTTCCATAAAAATCACCATGCGTAACATGTGTGACCTTGAATTGATCGCCACTGGCGGATTTTCACCCCTGACAACTTTCATGGGCAAAGCGGACTATGACCGTGTACTGCACGAAATGCGTCTTGCAGACGGCACCCTTTTTCCGCTTCCCATCACGCTGACCGCCGACCCCAAGGAATTGCCGACCGTCGGTGAGGAACTGGCATTGCGCAGTGCAAACTTCGACCTGATCGCAGTGATGACTCTTGACGAGGTCTATCACTGGGATGCAGAGACCGAAGCTGCCCTGGCATATGGTTCCACCGATTCCAAGCATCCGATGGTTTCCGAAATGGCGCGCTGGAACAAGGTTTGCATCTCTGGCCCATTGAAGGTCGTCAACCTGCCCAAGTATTATGATTTCGTAACCCTGCGCCACACCCCCGCCCAGGTGCGTGCCATGCTTGAAGGGATGGGACACGATAATGTGGTTGCCTTCCAGACACGCAATCCCCTGCACCGTATCCACGAAGAACTTACCAAACGTGCTGCGGCGGAAGTCAAGGGTTCGTTGATCGTTCATCCTGTTGTCGGCATGACCAAACCTGGTGATGTGGATCATTACACCCGCGTCCGCACCTACAAGGCATTAGTCGATAACTACTATGATAAGAAGGACACCATGCTCAGCCTGCTCCCTCTGGCCATGCGTATGGCGGGTCCAAAGGAAGCCCTGCTTCATGCCATCATCCGCCGCAACCATGGCGCCAATCACTTCATTGTTGGACGCGACCATGCGGGTCCGGGAAATGATTCAGCGGGTAAACCGTTCTATGGCCCCTATGACGCGCAGGAAGTTATGAAGAAATACGAAGCTGAACTCGGTGTCAAGATGGTCCCGTTTGAAATGCTGGTCTATCTTCCTGACGAAGCCCGTTATGTGGAAGAGAAGGATGTGCCAAAGGGCGCGAAGACTGCCAATATCTCGGGTACTCAAGTCCGCGATGATTATCTTGCCAAGGGCAAGTTGTTACCCGAATGGTTCACACGTCCCGAGACCGCCGAAATTCTGCGCGAAATGTACCCGCCGCGCCACAAGCAGGGGTTCTGCATCTGGTTCACCGGCTTGAGCGGGTCAGGCAAGAGCGCCACCACCGAAGTACTCACCACCCTGCTCCTCGAGCGTGGACGTGAGATTGCAATCCTCGACGGTGACGTTGTCCGTACACACCTTTCAAAAGGCCTCGGCTTTAGCAAGGAAGATCGCGATACCAACATCCTGCGCATTGGATTTGTGGCTGGTGAAATTGTTCATGCCAGCGGCGCAGTGATCTGTGCGGCTATCAGCCCCTACCGCGCCACCCGCGCCGAAGCGCGCAAGATGGTCGGCGAGAATTTCATCGAAATTTACATGGATACTCCTGTCGAAGTCTGTGAACAGCGCGACGTGAAAGGTCTGTACGCCAAGGCACGCCAGGCAATGCAGGATGGCAAGCCAATGGGCTTTACTGGAGTGGACGATCCCTACGAGCCGCCCATCGAACCTTCGATCACGCTCCGGGGTTTTGGAGCTTCGCCGGAAGAAAATGCCCGCATCATCATCAAGTATCTTGAAGAACAGGGTTATATTCTCAAGCAAGCCTAGTTGATTTCTAATTCGGAGACGCACCTTTCCCCTAACCCTCTCTTACAGGGAGAGGGTTGGGGGATGAGGGGCGTCTCTGTTCTTTATCCAATGGAACATGATTTGAAGCCCCAGCTCCTTTTTTTGATGGCCCTCGGCTTGATCGTTGGGGGTGCGATAGGCTTGTTATTGTATAGCACGCCCGAAGGGCTTGGTCTATCAGATGACTCGATCGGCTACATTGCAGGTGCGCGTAGTATTCTTATCGGACAGGGCTACCGTGAAACCTGGCTGGCAAGCAATGGCCCTGTTACACATTTTCCCCCCGCTTTTTCATCCATATTGGCATTGATCGGCCTAAGTGGACTCGATCCCCTGCGCGGCGCACGTTTTTTGAATGCATCGCTCTTCGGTGCAAATGCGTTTCTGTTGGGCATCCTCGGCTGGCGCATGACCAGATCACAAGCGGCGGGAGCGGTTTTGGCCCTGTTGTTCGCGGTTAATGCCTCGCTGTTTAATGCTCATGCCGTGGCAATGAGCGAGCCGTTGTATATCTTTTTCAGCCTCGCTGCATTCCTTACCTTCTCGGAACATTTTTCGTCTGCTTCATCCGCCTCCATTGCGACGGGAAAGGGCAGGGGTTGGCTTATCGCCACAGGAATTCTCACTGCTTTTGCCTACCTCACTCGTTATGCGGGGCTGGCACTGTTTGCGACCTTTCTTGTTGCATTACTTCTCCTGCATGACCCCTGGAAGAAAAGATTGGTCAATGTAGCCATCTTTATTGTCAGTACGCTTCCATTTTTGATCGGCTGGGGCATTCGCAATAAGATCGTTGCCGACAACGCCACTAACCGCACATTGGTCTATCATCCGCTCACAGCAGAAAATATTGAAATGGGGATATACAATATCTCCGAGTTTTTCATTCCTGTGGAAGTGTGGCGGCGGGCATTGATGAAAATCCCAAACTTTTTCTTAATCCTTGCTGCCATCATTGTTTTGACGCTTCTTATTTGGGTTGTTTACAAGGGCTTGAAAAAATTTCTTCAGCCTGCAAGCGAACAACCGGAAATTTTATCCTTCACCAATGGGCTTTATATCCTTGGCTATCTTGCTTCCATTATTTCAACCATGCTGCTGTTTGATGCCAGCACAAAATTCAAACTTCGCATCCTGTCACCAGTTTATGTCGCGCTGCTTATTCTCCTTGTCTGGTTTGGACAATGGGCCTGGCGGAAACGAAACACTCTTTCGCGTGGGATCATTCTCCTTGTGGCTGCCCTTATTATTGCGCTCTCTGCCTATGACACATCCAATTTCGTCACCAAACTCCACAAAGGCGGACAGGGTTACGCTTCCTTCAAATGGTATGATTCAGAGGCGATGGATTTTTTAAGCGGTCTTCCCGCTGGTGTGCGCATCTATACCAATCAGCCGGGTCCTGTTTACCTGTACACTGACCGCTCATCTTACGTCCTGCCCGATCTTGTAGATGCTGTCACAGGCATGCCGCGTGAAGGATATGACCAGGGGGTGCAATCCCTGCAAAAAGACGTGCTTTCAGGAAATGCAGTGCTGGCACTTTTCAAATTCGGATCAGAAGAGGAAGATGCGCAATCTGTTTACTTACAGCTCGCCGATGGCTTGTACCTGGCTCTTACCTCGCATGGCGATAAAATTTATACTGCATATCCAAAACCCTAAAGTTCCCCGGGAACCTGGGGTTTTCTAAAAGGAAATCAAATGACAATTTTTGATAAATTCAGCTTGAAAGATAAGGTTGCCATCGTCACTGGCGGCGGTGGGCAGTTGGGGACGGAATTTTCCAGAACACTCGCCGAAGCAGGCGCAGCGGTGGTGGTTGCCGATTTACTGATGGACCACGCCAACAAGACATCGAAACTGCTGACGGATTCGGATTATGATAATTTCGCCTTCCAACTCGACGTGACCAGTGTTGAGTCGACCCGCGGATTGGTTGCTGAAACAATAAAGCGATTTGGCCGCCTCGATATTCTTGTCAACTGTGCTGCGCTCGATCCCAAGTTCGACCCTGACGCAGCCTCCAAAGGGATTGCGCCGGGTGCATTTGAAGATTATCCTCTGGACCAATGGAACGCCGCCCTGGATGTTAACTTAACGGGTATCTTCCTGATGACCCAGGCCTGCGTCAAGCCGATGATCACACAAGGCAAAAAGGGCAGTATCATCAATATTTGCTCCACGTATGGGTTGAATGGACCTGACCAGCGTATTTACATCAAGGATGGCAAACGCGTAGCGTTCAAACCGGTTTACTACACTACGACCAAGGCGGGTGTAATGGGCTTTACTAAATATTTATCGGCCTATTATGCCGGGACAGAAATTCGTGTCAATGCCCTCACCCCGGGTGGTGTGTTCAATAATCACGAAGAATATTTCGTTAAAAATTATTCAGCCAAGACAATTTTGGGCCGGATGGCCAGGAAAGACGAAATGAATGGCGCGCTGTTATTCCTCGCATCTGATGCTTCCTCTTATATGACGGGCAATAATGTCATTGTGGATGGCGGATGGACAGCGTGGTAGTTCTGGTACCCGGTGACACAGATTCCCAATGGCTCATGAGACTGACAACTGATGACTGACATACTTGCCCTCATTCCTGCTCGTGGCGGATCAAAAGGGATCCCACGCAAAAATATTCGCTTATTCGCGGGCTATCCGTTGATCACATGGAGCATTGCCGCTGCAAAACGATCGGAACTGGTCACCCGCGTTATCGTTTCAACAGATGATGAAGAGATCGCTGCAGTGGCTCGTGAGTGGGGGGCTGAGACTCCCTTCCTGCGTCCCGCAGAATTTGCACAGGATAAAACCACCGACCTGCCGGTCTTTGAACACGCGCTCAAATGGTTGTCCGATGTCGAAGGATATCGTCCCGACATCCTGATCCAATTGCGGCCAACCTCACCCATTCGCCCGCGCACGATGGTGGATGATGCCATCAACATTTTGCTTGGTCATGCTGATGCAGACTCTGTGCGCGGTGTTGTGCCTGCCGCCCAAAACCCTTTCAAGATGTGGCGCTTCAATGGCGAAGATAAGCCTTTGAAGCCCCTGCTGGGCGTGGAAGGAATTCCCGAACCGTACAACGCGCCGCGTCAGATCCTTCCGCCCGCCTACTGGCAGACGGGGCATATTGATGCAATTCGCATTTCCACGATCACGCAAAAAAATTCATTGACAGGCGATGTCGTTTATCCGTTGATGATCGACCCGAAGTACACTGTTGATATTGACACACTGTCTGATTGGGCAAAATATGAATCTCTGGTTTACAGCGGATTGGATATGGTTTCACCGGGGAAACAGCGCAATCTCATGCCTGGAACGGTCAGGTTGATCATTTGTGACTTTGACGGTGTGGTGACCGATAATCATGTCATCACTGACCAGGATGGAAGAGAATCAGTCACCGCCTCGCGCAGCGACAGCATGCACATCAAGACCCTGCGTGAAAAAGGAGTTGAATTGATCATTCTCTCTTCTGAGGCCAATCCCGTTGTGTTGGCACGTGCCAAAAAAATGGGGGTCGAGGCAATTCACAATGCAGGGATGCAAAACAAGGGACGTGTAATGCGTGAAGTCCTTGAACAGAAAAATGTAAAAGCGGAGAATGTCATTTACATCGGGAACGACCTTAACGACCTTCCTTGTTTTGAAATTGCCGGTTGGTCCGTGGCGGTGGCAGATGCCTACCCTGATGTCCTCCGTGCTGCAGACCATGTCTTGACCAGGAACGGCGGGCATGGGGCGGTGCGTGAATTGTGCGAAATTGTTTTAAAAAACCTTTAAAATGTACGGATCATGCTGCATGTCTGGTGTGGCCGGTATTGCCTGATATATAAAATCAAGGAGAATTAATAATGGCTCGTGAAATAAAATTTGGAAAACGAATGATGGGCGATGGTCACCCTGCCTACATAATTGCAGAGGTGGGCATCAATCACAACGGCGACCTCAATGTCGCCAAGAAGATCATTGATGCCGCCGCCCACGCGGGCGCGGATGCCGTGAAGTTCCAGAAGCGCACACCCGAAGTATGCACACCGCTTGATCAACAAAAGCAAATGCGCGAGACCCCCTGGGGCTACATCACCTATTTGGATTATCGCTATAAAGTTGAGTTCAATGAGGAACAATACCGCGAGATTGACCGCCACTGCAAGGAAAAGAAAATTGATTGGATGGTTTCAGTCTGGGATGAACCTTCGGTCGATTTTATGGAGAAATTTGACACCCCTGCATACAAAGTTCCATCTGCTTCGCTCACCGATCACAACCTGCTGAAGTATGTTCGTAAAACAGGGAAACCCGTCATTATTTCAACAGGCATGTCAACCATGGCGCAGATCCACACCGGTGTGAATGCGGTTGGTGAAGATAACCTGGTCATCATGCACTGTACCAGTACCTATCCATGCGAGCCTGAAGAACTAAACCTCAGAATGATCGAGACGCTTCGCAGGGAATTCCCCAATAACCCCATTGGCTATTCAGGTCACGAAGTTGGGCTTGTGCCTTCGGCAGTAGCCATTGCTCTCGGGGCAACTTCCATTGAACGTCATATCACCTTGGATCGTGCCATGTGGGGCAGTGACCAGGCCGCATCAGTGGAGCCAGGTGGTTTTGAACGTCTGGTGAAATATATCCGTGTCACTGAAGCTGGATTGGGCGATGGCGTGAAGAAAGTTTACGAATCCGAAAAGGGTTCGATGAAGAAACTCCGTCGTACTGTAAGCGAATAAATTATTCAACCACAAGGGCATACAGTGGATTTCCTTGTGGTGAATTTTACTCATGGGTATATCACAAGCACTCCGCCGTACGTTCCGACCTTATGGGAAAACCGCACAAGCCATCCTTCGCTGGCAGCGGTTTTCTTTCCATGATGCCCCGCCTGTGTTTGGTAATTCCAAACCCAAGAGCGGATCGCATTTGCTGCTGCAGATCCTCAATGGTTTTACTCAGATCATGCCATATCGTTATGCGGATGCTGATCCAATTCGAACCATCAAAAAGGATGGCGGGCGGCGGACGGAGGATGATATTGCGGCTGATCTGCGGCGCGTTCCGCGGGGCGTGATCGGTTGGGGATACGTGGAAGCGTCCCTTGAGAATGTAGCCGTCCTGTGCCAGCCGAACCGTGTAAATTATTTCATTTACCGTGACCCGCGTGACATGCTCGTTTCACAGGTGTTTTTTGCAACTGACATGCACGGAGAACACGGGATGCACAATTACTACAATTCACTCCCTGATTTTTCCGCGCGGTTGAGTGTTGCCATCACCGGCATTGACCGTGATGGCTTGAAAATGGTCAGCGTGAAACAACGCTACGAGGGGGTGTTTCAATGGCTGGAGCAAAAGTATGTAATGTGTATCCGCTTTGAGAATTTGATCAACGAGCGCGATGTCACATTGAGCGCCATGCTTGATGAAGTGGAAAGAACAGGCTACAGGATCCCAACTCCGCGTGAAAAGGCACTTGCTGTTTTAGCGGAAGCCATTCAACCGGCCAAGAGTCACACCTTCCGCTCCGGGAAGACGGGCGGCTGGAAACAGTATTTTACCGGTGAACACAAAACCTTATTCAAGGATGTGGCTGGTGATTTGCTGGTCAGGTTGGGGTATGAAAATAACAATGATTGGTAAAGGCCGGATGAAAGAATTCTTCACTCAACGCATTAAACGTGGACTTGTCCGCAGGCTTAATAATTTTAAGGTCGCCCGTGTTGCAAGGCAGGTTGCAAGCCGTGAACCGCTGCCGGACGGCGCTCCGGTCGTTTTCTTTAAAGCTTCCACTGGCATTGACGATCTCTCATGGAACAGCGGATTTCATCTGCTGACGTCGTGGGCATTCCGTTTACAGGGAATTCCCGTGATCTATTTTGCATGTGATTCCGGGATGAGCCATTGTGTGCTTGGCACCAATCGTGATGATGTGCAAAAAGAACCTCCATGCAGGTCGTGTGTATTCCAATCGAAGGCTTTGTACGCAGGCGTGAAAACATCAGGCGGTCAACGTTCAACGTCGGTTGTCAACTGGTTCAACTATCAACGCAGTCCGCAGCTTGCGGCAGCCATCGAAGATCTTTCCATTCCCGATCTCATAACCTTTGAATGGCAAACCATCCCGCTTGGGGCGCTGTGTCTGCCTGGTTTGAGATGGGTCTTGCGGATCCATCATCTGCAGGATGATGAAAATACACGCCATCTGTTTCGGGAATATATTTTATCGGCGTGGAATGTCGCGCAGAAATTTGATGCCATGCTTGAGCAGGTTCAACCCCGGGCTGTCCTGGTTTTCAACGGACAGTTCTTCCCCGAGGCGGCTGCCCGTTACATGGCTCACAGGCGCGGGCTGCGGGTCATCACGCATGAAGTGGGGCTGCAGCCTGCGACGGCATATTTCACCGAAGGCGAAGCAACGGCATACCCAATCCACATTCCCGATGAATTTGAATTGAATGATGAGCAAAATGCAAAGCTGGATGCGTACCTTGCGAAGCGCTTTCAAGGTGACTTTACAATGGCGGGCATAAAGTTCTGGGCGGATATGAAAGGACTTGACGGCGCATTTTTGCACAAGGCGGAAGGTTTCAAACAGATCGTCCCCATTTTTACCAATGTTATCTTCGATACCAGTCAGCCGCACGCCAATACTATTTTTGAAGATATGTTTGTCTGGCTTGATCTGGTGTTGGAGGAAATTCAACGACACCCTGAGACCCTGTTCGTGATCCGCGCGCATCCCGATGAGTCTCGTGTGCGAAAAGCCAGCCGTGAGACCGTGGCAGGCTGGGTTGAAGCGCGCCGCGTGATGGACCTGCCCAATGTGGTTTTTGTGCCGCCTGGGGAAACGCTTAGTTCATATGAGTTGATTTTGAAGTCAAAGTTTGTGATGGTCTATAACTCGACCATCGGGCTCGAGGCCTCCATTATGGGCGCCCCTGTCTTGTGCGCGGGCAGGGCAAGATTTACTCAATATCCCACTGTGTTTTTTCCGCAGACAACTGAAGAAATAAGAAAAAAGATGCGGGAATTTTTGTCTGCTGGATCGATCGATGTCCCGCTTGAGTTCAAACGCAACGCCCGCCGCTTTCTGTATTACCAGTTATTCAGAACATCCCTGCCATTTGGAGAATTTCTTGAACCTTCCGTCCGCACAACCCAGACCAGGTTAAAGTCGTTTGGGTTGGGAGAGTTGGTGAATGCGGATGCGATCAAGGTGATCGAGCATGGCGTGTTGGAGGGCGGGGATTTTTTATTGAAGGGGTAGTTTTTCAACAATAAACAACGCATCCATAAAAACAGCAAGGCAAGCCGTGCTTTGGCTTGCCTTGCTGTTTTTATATTCCAGTGAACTTACCTACTCTATTGCCATGATCAACCGTTCAAGTTGGGCTATATTTTTTACACCGATCACCAGTGAGGGGATGGCGGGCTTTTCCAACAAGCTTTTCAGCGCGTGTTCGAGCAGAGTCCGTCCCTGCTTATGTGCTTCGGCTTTGATCTGGGCCAGTTGATCGAACATCTCATGGGTGAGAGCCATTGTCCATTCAGGCTTTTCCACCTGGCGCGAATCTTTGGGCGCTTCCATGCCGCGTTGATATTTGTCAGTCAGCAAACCGCCTTGCAATACTTGATAGGGCAGAACTGCGATCTGTTCGCGCTGGCAGAGCGGCAATATTTCGGCCTCAATGTCACGCTTCAGCAGGCTGTATGCAGGCTGCAATGCCACAGGCCGCCGCCAGTCGTTTTCATCGCAGACCTTCAGCAGATTTGTTATTTGTTCCGCAGTGAAATTGGAGATCGCCCAGTAGCGGATTTTACCCATATCGATCAGATCATTGAACGCCTGTGCGGACTCGGCCAGTGGAACAGAGGGGTCGAATTTATGCATGTAGTACAGGTCTACATAATCGCATCCCAGACGGACCAGGGAGCGGTCCATCTCGCGCAGAATGTGCTCACGGCTCGCCCCCTGGTCATTGTCTGCATGTCCGATCTTCATGCCGACCTTTGTAGCCACCACTGCCTGTCCGCGCCTGCCTTCCAGTGCCTTGCCCAGAATTTCCTCTCCAACACCCCCGGCAGAACCCGGAACCCTTGTATAGCCTTCATACATGTTTGCGGTATCCAAAAAATTGATGCCGTGATCCAATGCCCAATGTGTGAGTTGAATTGCATCTGCCTTTACAACGGGAGTGCCAAAGGTCATCGTACCCAAACATAACGCAGAGACTTCCAGCTCGGTTTTGGGAAGCATCCTGTAGTTCATATCTATCGTTCCTTCAATGCTGAGATGCCTGCCTTAACCGAATCAACCAGGTAATCCAGCGTTTCATCGGGCATGCCGATCCACCATGGCAGGCTGAAAGAGTTATCCCACCAATCCTCAAGCACGGGGCAATTTTGTTCTGCCATACCCAATCTCTGGAAAAGTGGATAGCGATAAAGTGGATAATATTGAACGATGGCGCGGACACCGGCCTCTTCGGTTAGGAAGTCCAGCAGATCGTTGCGGTTCTTTCCGAAGGCTGAGCCGTTAAAATGCAGGACAAATTGATGGAAGATGGGCCGGTAGCCGTCAGGAATTTTCGCAAATGTGATCTCAGGAATGTTCGCTAGCGCGGCGCGCAGTTTTGCAGCCTGAGCAATTATTTTATCGTTTGACTCATCAAGCGTCTTCAATAATTCACTGCCAAGCGCGCATTGTGCTTCCCCTATACTGAAATTGTTAGGCCAGATGCCCTCCATGTCCATGTCGACATTGGACATGGCAGGAACCCAGTAGCGATCACGGTCCCCGGAGAATGGACGTACGCCGTTGTGACGCAAGCCAGGGGTCAGCGCTGCATCTGCATCCGAATTGACTGTCAGGACGCCGCCCTCACCCAGGGTGGTGATATTTTTTGCGCCATGAAGACTAAAACAACCGAAGTCTCCGAAGCTCCCAACTTTTTTTCCGTTGATCGAAGCGCCCGGCGCCTGAGCGCAATCTTCAACCACGCGCAGATTATATTTTTGGGCAATTTCCATCACAGCAGGCATGTTAACGGGCATCCCCAGTAGATGGACCACCAGCAGGACTTTTGTGCGCGGTGTGATCTTCTTCTCAATATCCTGCGGGTCAACCACCCAGGTTTGCGGGTCAATATCTGCCCAGACCAGGGTGGCTCCTGTTGCCCCGAAGGGAATGGCGGATGCGCAAAATGTATAGCCCGGGGCGATCACTTCGTCTCCGGGTCCAATGCGGCAAAGAATTGAAGCCAGACGCAGGGCATTTGTGCAATTGTCCAACGCAAAGGCGTGTTTGGCGCCAATGTACGCTTTGAAATCCGCTTCAAATTGCCGCATGTAATTCCCCTGCGTCTGAACCTCGGCATTCCGCATCACATTGACCACGGCTTCGATCTCTGCTTCGGTATAGGTGCGCATTCGCGCAGGGAAATTCACACGATACCCGGCCACCGACCCGCGTCCAGAGGCATCCCCGACTTTTGTTGTTTTGGTTTGATTTGACATAAAAATTTCTCCTTAAGCATTTGAAATGCAAATTTTCAACTTTGCAGGTATTCATTGGCAGACAGGCATAATTCAATAGCCTTCTGTGTATTATCAAGGACCCAGGCAGGGGCATCTTCGTCATGCTCCAACAGGATGTTTTTGCAAACTCCCCGTTTTTGAAGGGCATAATTAAGCATATGAAATAGTGTGGATGATTCAGGGCGGCGCTCAATCGTTTCTCTGACCACCCCGATGATTTGGTTGATCTTCGCCTGAATCAGATCTGCCAGTTGCCCATTTCCCGCGCGCACGGCGCGATAAACCCCGATGAACGGGCGCGGGTCAAGGTGCAGCAGGCTGATGATGAAGCCTGATGCGCCGATCTGCAAAGACTCGGCGATCAGGTTTTCCTTGCCCTGCATGAGAAAAAACTCTGGAAAGGATCGCACGGCATCGATCAATTTTTTAAAACGTTCAAAATCAGCACTGGAATCTTTGAAGCCAATCACGTTGCCATGCCGCGCCAGCCGCAACACCATATCATTGGCAAGTTTTACATTGGTAAATTCAGGGATGTCATATACCATTACAGGCAGGGGGCAGGCATCGGCAAATTCCATGTAGATCGTTTCGATCTCAGCCTGGTTGTAGTGAAAATAACCGGGCACGGTTGCCACCGCAATCTGCGCGCCGGCATCTGCCATCGCGCGCGCGTTTCCCAGCATGCCTGGCAAGCCTGACGAGGAGCATCCAGCCAATAGCGGCACTCTCCCGTTGATCTGGTCGCTGGCAGCGCGGCAAAGTTTTTGTCGTTCGCCAGGACTGAACCAGGGACCCCGCCCTGTCGTGCCGGCTACAAATATTCCACAACAACCTGCTTCCAACATTTCATTACATACGGATCGGAAACCGTCCAGGTCAAAACTGCCGTTACGCTGGCACGGTGTCACGATGGGAACAACGGGTCCAAGGTCTTTCATCTTTCATCCTCTCAAAAGTGTTTCAATTTCGATCTCTGCAATTTGAATATGTGTGGGAAGCAGCATCCCCAATACCCAGGGATGATCCCTGCCTGTGTCGTTGGTGTAGTAACTGATGAAAACCTTTCCACCTGTGATCGCAACACCTGCGTAGGATGTATCTCCGCAGCTGGGCAGATCGGTCAGATGGGTAAGCCCATCGATATTTTCTTTGACTAAAAACACCGCAGTCCTTTTCTGACTGAAGGCTGATCCCATCCATTGGAAAGGACCAGCGGCCCGGGGCTGGCGTCGCCCCACTGCGTAAACTTGATCTCCAATCCTGAACAGGGTTGGGCCATCCAGGCGGGTCACGCGGCTTCGGGTGACTTGATCCCACGCTGTGAAAGGAGCCGCAGCGACAGATATCAATGTGCCTGCCTGTGGACTGCCAAAGATACTGCTTCCTGCTTCCAGCCTGCTGGCGGCGATGATCCGCCCATCCTTCAAAAACTGGATGGCTGTTTCATCAGCTCGTTCTTTCCCGCCTTCAAAGATGGTGCTGTGAATTTTCCAGGTCAAACCGTCGGTTGACTGGTAAAGCACAGCAGAGCCATGGTTAATGTGATGCGCGGGTGCATACCAAATGGATTCATCCCATGAGATTGGCCGACCCATCAACCAGCCATCAGGAACTGCCGCTTCAAAAGGTGTCCAGGTAGTTCCGTCATTGCTGTGGGCGGCGATCGTTTTGTACGGCTCGGGGTCAAACCGCTTATTAAGCAGGGCATATAAAAACAAATTCCCTTGAATGACCGCCAACTTTGGGTCGCGGATGTCCTGCCCGTTCCCATCAAAACTTTTTACTTTTTGCCAATTCAATGCATCGTTTGATCGTAGAAGCACCAGACGGCTTTTCTTGCTTGCAAAATGTGACGGCGATGAAACATATATCAACCAGAAGGCATCATGCCAGAAAAGCAGGTCCGTGAAGGCGTTGTGTTTGCCGTCTTTGCCAACTTCCCAGGTTCTCATCTGAAGGCGCATCCTATTCTGCCTCGCCCGTCTGACGTTTTCCCAATTCCGCCCGAATTTCTGCAAAGTGTTTTCGATCCAGAGGATAGCGCGTTGCGAAAAAGATCCCGATCAACAGGAAGATAGCGGGGATGGGTCCAATTAAAGATTGAATGCCGATAATCGTACTGCGCGGTTGGGTTGGTGCGTTGGCAACGTAACCGGTCCATTCCAACATCAACAGCACGAACGGCAGGGAGAGTGAAGAACCGACCTTTCTCAAGGTTTGTACCAGGCTGTAGAACATCCCTTCGTGACGCTGCCCCGTTTGCAGTTCATCCCACTCGACCGCGTCGGGGATCATGGCCCAGGTTAGAACTTGAACTGCTCCCAGCCCAACTCCCACGAAAGCACTTAATATCAAAAGGACGGGCAGCCCCCATTCAGGTCGCATGAAGCCCATCATGATGATCGCGGCGGCGAGGAAAAGCATCCCAAAAATGACCGCCCGTTTTTTATCCCAGCGGTTTGCCACCCAGTTCCAAAATGGGAACGAAACCAGCGCAGCAACGAACAGTAATCCGAAGACAAGGTCATAGTTTTCTTCGAGCTGCAAGTGGTATTTGAGAAAATAGAGCAGCGTGGATTGCGTAATATCCAGTGCGGTCAAACCAAGCAAAAAGATGCCTGCGGCATAAAGGAAGGGTTTATTTTTTATGGCAGCGAGGATCGACTCTTTGAGATCGGGCTGTTTTTGTTCCTGATATTTCGCCTTTTCACGGGTACCCAGAAAAACTGCCAGCATGGGCAGGATGCTGATGAATGCGACCCCTGCTCCAACCCCCATAATGCGTCTTGCGCTCTCTGCATTCATGGTGCCGATTATTGCCAGGGGAACAACAAAGGCGATCATTGCCCCAAGGATCGAGAAAACCATACGATAGGTGGTGAGACTTGTGCGCTCATCGTAGTCTGAAGTTAATTCAGGGGTCAGCGCGAAATAAGGCATGTAAAGAATGGTCGCCAGGGTATCGTAAAGTACGAATGCAAGGCCGTAATAGACCGCGAGTCCGGTCTGGGTGGTGATGGGTGGTATCCACCAAAGCAGCGTGTACGCGAGAGCGAACGGCAGCATCCCAAACAGGATGAATGGGCGGCGCCGTCCCCAGCGGCTGCGTGTGCGGTCGGAAAGATAGCCGATCAGCGGGTCGTTGACATAATCGAATGTGCGTCCAATGAAAACAACCAGCGCTGCCAGCCCGGGGCGGAGTCCGACCACATCTGTGAGAAAGATGGCAAACAGCAAGCCGACCATCGTATCAGCCAGATTGATCCCGGCATCCCCGACTCCATACATTAACTTTGTCCGGCGTGAAAGGGTTTCTTTTACATTGATCATGAGTGTATGTTCCTTATTCCTTTACAGCACCGAAGGTGATGCCTTTTATAAAATACTGCTGGAAGGCAATGAATAATCCGATCATAAATACGGCTCCAAAACTTCCGCCGGCCATGGTAATGCCGATGTCCGTCAGCATCTTGCCGATCGCCGGTGTGCGGGAGATGATCGAGACCCCGACGGGAACAGTGTATTGGAATTTGTCTGTAGCCAGAACCATGTGCCACATGAAATAATTCCAGGCCTGGTTGAAGGTGAATATGGATAGTGCCGCCAGGGCAGGCTTTAGCAAAGGTAGCACGATGCGCGTAAAGACCTGCCATTCGGATGCGCCATCGATGCGGGCGGCATCCAATAATTCATCTGGAATGGTGGAACAAAATTGTTTGATCAGGAAAATGCCGAATGGGGATGAGATCATCGGCATTGCCATCGCGAAGTATGTGCCAAGCAGGGTGGAGGTCAGGTGCAGATACCGTACCAGCAAAAAGAGCGGGATGAGCATCACTTGATTAGGCAGGAACATGGTGGATAGAAGAATGAAAAAGAGAATATTCGAGCCGGGGAATTTTTTCTTGCCAAATCCATAGCCGGTCAACGAACTGACGATCAGGACCAAAACCACGGTCAACAGGGAGACGGCAGCACTATTGAGGACCCAGCGCCAGATCGGCCAGGGTCCTGTGAAGAGTCTGATCCAATTTTCAAGGGTCGGGTGAATTGGGATGAACTCAGGCGGCACAGCCATCGTTACGGTTTGAAGTTTGAAGGAACCCGTAAACATCCAATACAGCGGCAGAAGGAAGGTGACGGCAAATGCGGTCAACAGGGTGTAACTGATGAACCGGGTTGATCTTTCCATTGCACTGCGGAGGGCATCTTGTTTCTTTATCTGGGCAGGCATCACATTACCTCACACATCGGTTTCTCTCCAAAACTTCAACTGCGCCAGCGTGAAGATCATGATGATTCCCATCAAGACCACACCGATCGCCGAAGCTTTTCCGTAGTTGCCGCCAATGAAGGCGGTCTGGTAGATCAGGTAGACCAGTGATGTGCTGGAATTGAACGGACCTCCCCCGGTGACCATGTAGATCACTTCCCATAGTTGAAAGACTTGAATGGTCTGGGTTGCCAGCACAAATAGCAGCACCGGTCTTAACATGGGAAGCCGGATGAAAAACGTTTTTTGCAGGTTGCTTGCACCGTCCACTGTGGCGGCATCAAGAATGTCCTGTGAAATACCTGCCAACCCGGCCAGGAACAGGATGATGGGTTGGCCGATGGTAAAGGTCAGTACGACCATGCAAACAGCCTGAAAACTGTGCGGCGCAGTTGCCAGCCAGAGGATCGGTTCCAACCCGGCCAGCCCCAGTAGATAATTGAACAATCCGTAGGTGGGATTAAATATCCACAGGTACACTACCGAAAGGACAACGCCGCCTGCCACACCGGGCAGGTAGAATGCGCCTCGAAAAAAAGATTGAGCCTTAATGCCCAGTGGATCGATCAACAGGGCAACGGTGAGGGAAATAAGAACAGTTAAAGGCACGATCACCAGCGTGTATTTTATGGTATTGATCAATGCCTGTTTAAAGATCAAGTCCTTGCTCAACAGGATGTATTGCCCAAAGCCTGTGAACTGCCGGGCGCTGATATCAAAAGTTGCCTTGTAAAACGACAGGCTGATGGCGAATAGGATGGGGAGCAGCATGAAGGCAATAAAGGCAAGGTAGCCTGGGGTAATGAACAGATAGCCTGCCCAGCCTTTTCGGATTTCACTGGCTAGAGTTTTTATTTTTGTCACGAGCCCGAATCTCCTATGCCTGCAAATGTTTTGAGCCCAACCATGGTGATGATCCATGATCAGCTTGGGCTTATGGGTCAGGGTCGGACCATCCCGAAGGCTTCATAAAACTTGTTTTTACCCCCAAGCCTTCGGGACGGTCTCAATTACAGAATTCTATGGGCAGCTGGTAACTATCCCGTTGGCGCGTTCTACAAAAGCATCCAGGATCGCCTGCACCTCAGCGTTATCCTGCCAGAAAGCCTGGCGTGCCTCTGCCCAAGCCTGACGGACATCATTGTAATTGCAAGGGACACCGTTCACAAAATACGGGTCGTATGCACCGAACTTGCGTGCTGCTGCAAGCGGTTCAGCCACCGACGGGTCATCACTTTCGAATGCTGCATCAGTGCGGACGGGAAGCTTGCCCCAGCCAACGGCGATTGCAGCTGCAATATCTGGCTGTTGCATATAATTAACCAGGTCATAGATCGCCTGCAATTTGTCCGGGTCACTCTGTTTGAAGACGCCCCACACATCCGGGTTGGACATGCCCACCGGGGTGACGGGTTCGCCAGGCTTGTTCGGGAATTGGACAAAGATGTAATCAAAAGCCTCAATGGCTCCCTCTCCGACAGCTTTCTTGGTAATGCTGTCGTACCAGTTCCCCTGACCAAGCACAGCCACTTGCTGGCTCATCCAATACGGGTCGGTGGTATCGTCAATTAAACCTGCGGCGCCGGGAACCATGTACCCATTTTCGTAGATGGTGTGCATGAAGGTGAATGCTTCCACACAAGCCGGGCTGTTAACCGTATATTGGGTTGCTGCCGCATCAAAGAATTTACATTCGGGAAAGCCTGCCAGCCATTGATTGGTGGCTGAGTCCATCGAAGTGCTGCCTGCAAAGAATGCAGTGCAGTACACATTGTTACCGGGGTCATTGATCGCTTCGCATGCCGCCATGAATTCGTCGGTTGTCCAGCTGTAGTCTGGAGCCTGAGGCAGCATATCCGCTGCGCCAGCCTTCTCGAACAGGGTCTTGTTGACGATCATATTCCAGTAGCCGCCATCCGCGGGGATGCTCCACATCATATCGCCGCTCTTTGAGCCTTCGATGGAGACCGGGTCATAAACCGCAATATCATCCGCGGTTAACGCGGGGCTTAGATCTTCCAGCAGGTTCGTGTCTTGATATTTCTTGACGCGGAATTTTGTATCGAAGTAAATATCGGGCGGGGTCCCTGCCGCGACGGCTGTGTCAACCACCAGCGTACTGCCGCTGGCATCGTAGCCTTTGAGCCCGAAGTCAATGGTGATGCCTGGGTGTGCCGCCTCGTATTCATCAAAGATCTTGGCGTACCAGTCTGTCCACAGGGTGCCATCAGCCATGGCAGCGCCTTCGCTGCCGAAGGCCCAGTAGGTGATCGTAATTTCCTTGACCGGTTCGCTGGTTGGCGCCTCGGTTGCAGGCTCAGCCGCCTCTTCTGGTTGTTCCACGACAGCGGGAGCTTCAGTAGCCTGTGGGGCGCAGGATGCCAATAGAATGCTTAAGATCGCAAGTACAGCAAATAGAAACGTAAGTTTTTTCATCATTTTCTCCTTGGAAGAATCTCTTGAAATATACGAAATCCAAAAAGCTCGTGCTTGACTGTCGGTTGTTCATATTTGGGCGATAAATAACCTCCTGATTGACTTTTTTCGACAAAGTTGACGTGGAATAAGAAATAAGCTAAAATCAGAGATAGTAAGATATCAGATGTCTGATGTCTTACATGATAAAAGCATTTTACAAAATTTGTGGCTACTTGTCAATAAGGAATCCTAATTTCATTAATGGAGCCTGCGCCCTCCATATAAAAAGCTCTCCCGCATTTGAAGGTCAAAACCAGTATGGATTTTATTTCTGTTTGAGATGATCCAAAGTTGCCTGTGGTAACATTACTTTAGCGTTATATCCCGCCCCCGTATTTTGGCAGTTGTAGCAAATATCTTCCGGTTATGCAGGTTTAAAATGGAGAGTATGATGAAACAATCGTTGCGAGGACCGGCTTTATATACAGCCGTTCGTGACTATATAAAGCAATACATCTTGGAAAATGACTTAAAACCTGGAGACCCTCTTCCTCCAGAGGGTCAATTGGTGGAGGACCTGGGCGTGGGTCGAAGTTCCGTCAGGGAGGCGGTCAAATCTCTGCAATCTGTGGGGATCGTGGATGTCCGTCAGGGGGATGGTCTGTATGTGCGGGAATTAAACTTTGACCCCATGCTGGAGGCGTTTATCTTTGGCATGAAATTTGACCCCAACACCCTTGTCGAGTTGCTGCAGATCCGCACCTGGCTTGAGGTGTCGGTTATTGGTGACGCGGTGGGACATCTCACTGCTGAAGACCTGACCAGGCTTGAGGCGGTCTTAAAGGAATGGGAGGAGCGGGTGCGGGACGGTGAGGAATATTCCGATCTCGATGAATCATTCCATCAGATCATTTATGGCGTTTTGGATAACCAGACTTTAATGAATCTCTTTTCAGCCTTTTGGATCGCCTTTACCAACCTTGAGAATGAGATCACTCATGATGCCGACCCTGAAAGTGTGCTGCAGTTTCACCATTCCATATTGGACGCAATTCGAAGCGGCGACCCGGATAGGACCCGCAAACAATTATTACAGCATTTTGACCATATCAAGAAACGCATCGACCAGTATGTGGGGACTTTTTAAGCCGGCGGGCGGGTTTCGTCCTGGTCGATCGATATCTTGATAACGATCTTCCTGACCGGGGCTGGGGCGGCAATGGCAATTCCGGGCATGTGAGCATCTTCGGGCATAAGAATCATAAAACAACCACTGCGCAGGGTCACAAGATCTCCTGCTCCGTGCAGGGGCAAAAAGTCCTTGTTTGGATCGTAATTTCCCTGACCCAGGTGATTGATATTGGCATAGCCGATCCCCTCTGCGCCTTGAACCACGTACTGCAGATCAATATAGCGGCGGTGTGCCTCCCAAACGCCCTGTTCGAATGGTTTCGTGTTGTATTCCTGAACCAGGACGTACATTTTTTCACCGTCTATTTCCTGTTTTCCAACGGGGACCGAATCCACGTCGATGTGATGGATGTGATCAAATGCCCGTTTAAATCCGGGGTGTAATGTATGATACAGGTGTGAGTTTTCGATCCGGTCAATGATCATTTTTCCTCTTGAAAGTCCCTTACTCTTCCAGCGGAATATACTTTTTGGGCGGATTGATCCCCGCCAGTCCCTTGAATGCGTCTTTAATTGCCTTCATGTCCGCCTCCATGTCCCCTGTGGGATAAAATATTTCGCCCACGCGCATGGTCTTGTGCCTGCCATCTACCTTAGCCATCACGATCGGGATCCCCGTGCTTTTGGCGATGTGATAAAAACCACGCTTCCACTCCTTGACCCCATGCCGCGTTCCTTCGGGGGCGATGGTCAGGATGAACTTTTCAGACTGGTTGCACGCATCCACCATCTGCTCCACCAGCCCCGAGGATTTGGAGCGGTCAACAGGGATGCCTCCGCTCCAGCGGAAGAACCAGCCGATCGGTTTCTTGAATAATTCCGCCTTGCCCATAAAGCGGACATTCGCTCTCAGGCGAAAGATCACACCCAGGAAAAGGATGAAATCCCAGTTCGAGGTGTGGGGCGCGCCAATGATGATGTACTTTGGGAGGTCGGGCAGAGTCCCCTCCACGCGCCATCCCGCCAGGCGGAACATCAGTATTGATCCATAATGAAATAATTTGCTAAGGACAGGTGTATTAAAGATCGTTTTCATCAAATGAGATCCCTTTCTCCGAATTTAGAACCCCGGAGCAGGGTTTGGGTCACTTAATTTTCATGCCAGATTAATGCCTGTTTTTATTGCCGGGTTTAGGGCAGTTTATCGCTGCAGTCTATCGCGCCTTCCCTGGGGATCAATAGTTGTACGCCAGCCTCGCGAAAAGTTTCCTTTGCCTGGTAATAACATAATAAAGGTTTGGAAACCCAATTTAACCAGGCATCGTTTTCCTCTCCAAACTGGAAGGGCTCCCCTTTTTTGGATGTCACCAGCGGTTGCGTCACGATCAGCCCAAAACGATGGTCTTTTAAGTCCTGATAAAAGCCGTCAAAATAGATCCGGTCTGAGGCGAGCGCCTGTTCCATCAATACTTTTTTTTCATACTCGGGGATCAGGGGCACATGGGTGATGTAGCCGAAAGTGAGCAGCTGCCTTTGATCCAAAAACAATACATCACCTTTTTCAAGTGCGCTGTCAGCCTGAGATTGGATCATGGCCAATGTCTCATCGATAACATCCTGCGGCGGGTAAAGTTCAAGCGTTCTCTCGTTCCCAACATCTGTCAGGGTCATCAGGGTCGCAGCTCTTTCACTGAACTGATGGGAGCGCATCGCCTGCAGCGGACCCAGGGCAGGGATCACGATGGACAGCACGATCAATAGCTTTATCCCTTTTGATTCGGTCCTGATCGTCTCCAGCCAGCCGTCACCCCCATTAAATACAACGATGACCACGGTAAAAAACAAGGTGATCAGGAACATGTCAACATTATGTAAATCCCCTCCGCCGCCTATTTTTGCGCTGATGATCAACCCGACCCCCAAAAAGGCAAATAAAGACAGAATAATTCCCAATTTCTGCAAACCGCTTTTTATCAATCCCTTTTTTTGCACAAGATAATACAGCAGGCATACAATCGGGGTTGCCGCTAATAATATTCCGAACAGGATGCCTTCATTGTAGGTTTGGTTGGGGAGCAGGCGATACCATAAAAGCGGCTGCCGGGTCAGGATTTCACGCAGGCTTTCGGCGATCATTAACACGCTGGGTGTGGCCTTGAATACGCTGGGTGCGGCCATGACAGCATTGTCCGAATTAATTGGATTTTTCAGATAGGAAATAAATAAAGGCAGTATCTTATTTCCTGCAAGCCCGGAAAAAGCCAGCACAAACGATCGTTTTAGCGCAGTATTTTTTAAAAATCCTGTACGAATGGATTCAAATTGTGTAAGCTCTAATAAAATAATCCAGATCGCCGGGGCGAACATCCATGTAATCCTGCTAATGCTAATAAAATATCCAGATAGGAGCATCAGTGGAATAGCCAGCCAAAACGAATTACCCCAGGCAAGTGACACCAGAGCTGCGCCCAGAATAAGGGGTGTGTGAATAGGTCCCTGTCCCAGAAATAAAAATGTCCATAACCCCATTAGCACCCAAAGTTTTTTCTTGTGGTGAAGCGAGCGAAATGAAATAAATCCGAGTAATAAATATGGAAGAACGCCTAGTAAACCAACCCAGGCGCGCGCAGCCCCAATGGATAGTTGTGGAAATAGAAAGGGTATGGCTCCAACAAATTGTCTTCCAGTATCCAAAAATACAAAGATTTTTTTATCGAATGGGTAAATATACCTGTCTTTCCCAAACAGTATTGAATAATCCCATAATCGGTTTCCTTCGGACCAGCCCAATGAAAATGGATAATTCGTAACATATTTTAAGCCGGCAAAGATGGCAAAGGTGCTTGCAGAAATGACAAGCGCACCAAAAAAGTCAGTCCATTTGACCAGTTCCGTCCCGCGGCTCAGGAAAACAGAGAGGAGTGCGAGCACCACGACCCACACCAGCAGGCGAAGGGCTATACCCTGAAATACGATCCCCCACATGCTGTATTGAAAGAACCAAATTGGGACAACCAGCGCAAGGATCAGTATTGACAGGCGAAGCAGGGGGGAGTGTTCTCGAAGGTCGATCAGTCTGCCGCTGATGACCTCATGCAACTTTTCATTCCAGAGCCAGAACCCAAGCAGGCTTGCCATCAAAATACAAAAGGCGCAAAATGCCGTGAAGATCACCAACCAGACAGGAGAAAACTGGCCGAACCTGATTCCAGTTCCCCATGCCGCATGGAATAGCTCGGAACAGGAACCAAGCAGTAAGCCTGTGAACAGGATCATCGCGAATATTTTCTCAAGGGATTTTGATAGGGTCATCTTCCAGGGTTCTCCATTTTCATCTGGCAATCGGTGGATGTTACCACTTGCAGGAAATTATACCCAGAGCGGTCACAAATTGCGCTTCTTTAGAAAGAGGAAAGCGCAATTTGTGACCGTGGGCATTATATATCAATTGCCTTCAGGAAATTCGCCTTTTGGGGATAAAAAAATTGACGGGCGGCACATGGGAATTCTGTGGTTAAATATCTGTATGAATTTGAAACCCGTTCTTCGTAATTTGGTCTACAGATCCGAAAAAACACTTCAAAAGTTCCGTTTTTCATCAAATTCCCGCCCCGAGCGCGATTGGCCGATCCTGCTCGGCATTTCATTCCCCAAAAGCGGCACACACCTGCTGGATCAGATCCTGCTTGGTTTTTCCAGCGTGGCGCCGTTTGCCAAACGCGTACATTCCTTCTATGCCGAATACGAGGGCGGCAGCGGGGTAAAGCATCAGCCTGAACAGGCGCTCGCCTGGCTGGATGCGCTTCGTCCGCGGGATGTTGCGTCCGCGCATTTATTTGCGCGGGCGGATGCGGCCAGGCGGGTGTGCTCGCCCGGCTTTGTCCCTTATTTTATTTTCCGTGACCCGCGTGATGTCGTTGTCTCCCATGTTCATTATGTCACCGACATGGAGAGCCGCCATGTTCATCATGACTATTATCGATCCCTTCCTGATTTTGAAGCGCGGCTCAAGGTCAGCATCCTCGGGCGCCCTGAGGCCAGTGTGGAATTTCCAGATATTGCCGCGCGTTTTGCGCCCTACCTTGACTGGCTCGATCATAGGGAAGTACTTCCCATTCGCTTTGAAGACCTGATCCACGCCCGGGCTGCCGCCTTGACCCGCATTATGGATCATCTCCTTGCCCGCCTCCCGCTTCATGCTTCCCGCCCGGTAATCCTGAATGCCCTTGAAACCTCGATCAACCCGAAAAAATCCCCAACTTTCCGCTCCGGCAGGACCGGTGAATGGAGGAAGGTTTTCAGCGGGGAGCATAAAAAGTTATTTAAAGACATCTCTGCTGACTTGTTGATCAAGTTGGGATATGAAGAAAATAATGACTGGTAATTTGGAATTAATCTCCCCATGAATTGTTCGATCATCATCCGCGCCTATAACGAGGAGAAACACATTGCCCGCCTGCTTGAAGGCATTAAACAGCAGACCGTTCGTGATCTGGAGATCATCCTCGTGGACTCAGGGTCAACCGACTCCACCGTTGCCATTGCCGCATCTTACGGCGCGCAGGTCGTAAGGATCCCGTCTGCGGAATTTACGTTTGGGCGTTCCCTCAACCTGGGCATCCAGGCTGCGAAAAGTGGGTTGGTGGTCTTTGCCAGCGCCCATGTCTATCCCGTTTATCCAGACTGGCTGGAGACCCTGCTCAAGCCGTTTGAAAACGAACAGGTGGCATTGAGCTACGGCAAACAGCGCGGGTACGCAGGTTCAAAATTCTCCGAGCATCAGATCTTCCACCAGTGGTACCCAGACCAGGGCAAACCCATCCAGCAGACCGCTTTTTGCAATAACGCCAACGCCGCCATCCGCAAAAGTTTGTGGCTGAGGAATAAGTATGATGAAACGCTGACAGGTCTGGAGGACCTTGCCTGGGCAAAGTGGGCAAAAGAGCAGGGACATGCCATCGCCTACGCCCCTGAAGCCGAGATCATCCACGTCCACCATGAAACCCCGCGTGGCGTATACAACCGTTATCGCCGCGAAGCGATGGCGCTGCGCAGGATCTACCCCGAAGCGCATTTCAATTTTTACGACTTCCTGCGCCTGACCACGACCAATATTTTCAGCGACCTATGGCATGCCGCGCGCGAGGGCCTGTTGTTAAAAAACATCCTCTCCATTTTCTGGTTCCGCTTCATGCAATTTCACGGCACACGCATCGGGCACCGCGAGACAAGCCTGGTCACACCGCAGCTGCGTGAGACCTTTTATTACGCCAGGGAACGCAAAGCAAAGGACGGCACGAAGCGGGCTGTGGATCCGATTCGTTATAATGGAGAGTGATGACCGCCTGGATTCGCTCCAGTTGCATGCGTTTTTTTACTGAAAACCTGATAGACCCATGATTTAACTATACGAAAAAGAGGGGGAGAAGTAATTTACATCTTGCCCATATTGGATGGAAAACCGGGCGGATTCTGTGAAGTTGTATCTTGTACCCCGGTTGTATTTTCTCCATTTTTAGTACAACTTTAAGGTTGTATCTTGTATCCCTTTCTTTAAAAAGGGATACAAGATACAACCAAGTACCTGCAGGAAGACCCGGAAGATTATTCCTCCCAGGGGGAAGCAGAAAGGGGGGATAGCATGGCAGGCAGATCGAAGGACCGGATATTTAACCCATGCCTGATATATTCAAAAAAATCATTTTTCGCATAGTCGTTTATGCATTTTGACTGCCATCAGTCATCCCCCAAATTGCCGGCACACCGGATTAGCGCTATGAAAAGCAAGGAATTAAGCAGAGTTCAAAGACTCACATGACCATTCCCTGCAAGACGTTTGTCATTTTATGATGACGGTATAATCACCTCATGTCATTCTCCCTGACCCCTGCCTCCGCCTTCTCCATCTCCCAACTAGCCAGCCTGCTCACGCGCGGATTTGAGGAATATTTTGTGCCCATCCACATTACCGAAGCAGTCCTGCTGACCATGCTGCGCCGCGACAGTATCGACCTGAGCGCCAGCCGGGTGCTGAGCAAGGGGGGCCAACCGATCGGCATCGGCCTGATCGCGCGGCGCGGTTGGACGAGCCGCCTGGCAGCCATGGGCATTGTGCCCACCGCAAGAAACAGCGGTGCGGGCACCTGGGCAATGGGACAGCTCATCGAAGAAGCGCGGGCGCGCGGTGAAAAGGAAATGCTGCTCGAGGTCATCGAACAGAACACAGCGGGGCTCAGGCTGTACACGAAGGCCGGCTTCCAAAATGTCCGCAGGCTGGTGGGGTTCAAACTCGACAAACCACAGGGCGGGGCTGGCACCCCGCTGGCAGAGATGGACATTCGCGAACTGGGGCGGCTGGTCACGGTCCACGGGCTGCCCGACCTGCCCTGGCAGCTTTCAGGTGCCACCATTATCCAGCACACACCGCCGGCGCGCGCTTTCCGGATCAACGACGCTTACTGTCTCATCAGTGACCCGGCGCTTGACCATGTCTCGATCTCATCGGTCCTGGTCAAAACCCGTTCGCGCGGGGCGGGGCTGAGCGGGGTGCTCCTGCACGCGCTATTTGCGCGCTTTCCAAACAAGACCTGGCATGTCTCTGCCATCTTCCCCGAAGAGATGTCCTTCATCTTTGAACAGGCCGGCATGCAGCGCGAAGAACTGACACAATGGCAGATGCGGCTGGCGTTGTAAGATAAAATAGGGGGCATGAAACTAGCTGCCCTTGTCCCCATGCGTCACCACAGCCAGCGCGTGCCTGGCAAAAACTATCGCCCCCTGGCGGGGAAACCCCTTTTTCACCACATCATTGAAACACTGCTTGCGGTGCCTGAAATTGAAACTGTCATGGTGGATACCGACTCCGAGCCAGTGATGGACGGCGTGCGCCGCCTCTTCCCAACCGTGAGGCTGATAGCTCGCCCCGCACATCTCTGCGCCGACGACGTGCCCATGAATGACATCCTGCTCTACGACACGGCACAAGTTAAAGCGGATTTTTACCTGCAAACCCACAGCACCAATCCACTGTTGAAAGCCGAAACCATCTCGCGCGGGGTGAACACTTTTTTCAACGCGTACCCCAAATATGATTCCCTGTTTTCAGTCACCCGCTGGCAAACGCGCTTATATTTCCAGGACGGGCGTGCCATCAATCATAACCCGCTCGAGTTGATCCAGACCCAGGACCTGCCGCCCGTCTACGAGGAAAATTCCTGCCTGTATCTTTTCACCCGCGAGAATCTGGCGCGCAAACAGCACCGCATTGGCGACCAGCCTTTTATGTTTGAAATTGACAGGGCGGAAGCCTGGGATATCGATGAAGAGTTGGATTTTGAGATCACAGATTTTTTGATGAAACGCAGAGACCATGCGCGCTGAACACAGTCCCAGCGTAATGCGAAACATCCTTTGACCACCTTCACATTGTAACGGTGCTCCTTCGGAAGGACGGATCACACAAGGGTACGAATCATGCAAAACAAAAAAACATTTTGGCGGGGCGTGCTGATCATTTTTGTCGTGTCAGCCATCGCCTACCTGCCGTTGGCGCATCAGATAGGCTACCAGAACGACGACTGGTATTTGATGTACGATATGCAGGTCAAGGACGTGAATTTCTTTCACGAAATATTCAGCGGGGATCGTCCCGGTCGTGCGCTGGGAATGATCCCGTTATTCTCGATCTTCGGTTTTGAGCCCTATTATTACCACCTCAGCGCGTACCTCTTTCGGTTTCTGGGCGGGGTGGGGTTGTATTGGGCGCTGCAGATGCTCTGGGATAAAAAACGATTCACCCCGCTGGCTGCCGCGCTTTTGTTCACCGTGTACCCGGGCTTTCTTTCGCAGACCAATGCCATCGACTACCAATCCCATATTTTGGGGCTGTTCCTCGCCACGCTTTCAGTGGCATTGACCATCCGATCCGTTTTGACTATCGAACGCACGCCGCGCATTTTGTTTGCGGCAGGCTCCATTCTGGCAGGCTGGGGATATTTAAGCCAGATGGAATATTTCATCGGCATCGAAGTCTTCCGTTTTGCCGCCATTTTTATTTTACTGTGGCGGGAGCAGGGCGCATCCTTTGGGCGTAAATTGATGAAGGTCATCGTGGTCAGCCTGCCGTTCCTGCTGATCACGGTTGGATTTTTGGCATGGCGCATGGTCTTCTTTACCGCCGAACGTAAGGCGACAGATATTGGTTTGCAGCTCTCACAAGCGCTTTCATCGCCGCTGACACTTTTGTGGTGGTTGAATTATCTGGTTCAGGACACATTCAGCGTGGCACTGGTGGCCTGGGGACTTCCGATGTATTTGCTGGCTTTTCCCATGCGCCTGCGCGATATCATGTTCGGGTTTGGGTGGGCAGGCTTTGCGGCACTGCTGACAATTTTGGGCTTTGGTCAGTTGGGGAAGAATGATCCGGAAGATGGACCCGGCTCAGGACAGGGTCGGGAGGCGCTGTGGCTGGGTCTATTGGGCATCGCGGGCGGATTGATCCCCGTCATCCTGGTCAATCGCCATGTCACCCTGCCGGATTATTCACGCTATACCCTGATCGCTTCGATCGGCGCGGCTGTGCTTTTGGCGGCCTTGATCGAACAGTTCTCCTCGCGCCGGGTGCGGTCTGTTGTGCCGGGTCTATTGATAACAGTGGCAGTGCTGACGCATTATGGCAATGCAGCGCGCGCGGTGAACGAAACGCAGGCCACGCGAAATTTTTGGTGGCAGGTTTCGTGGCGCACGCCGCAGATCCAGCCAGGCGTGACATTGATCGCCTCTTACCCGGGCAGCCCGCTGAGTGAGGACTATTTTATTTGGGGTCCCGCCAACCTGATCTATTATCCTGAGAAGCAGGACACAGATCCGGTGGAGGTCAAACTGCCCGCCTCTGTGCTGACAGATGACGCGGTCCTGAACATCATCACCAATGACGGCGTGGAAACCCCGCTGCGCCGCGGCAATTATTTGGAGCGTGATTATGGCAATGTGCTGGTGATGATCCAATCGCGTTCAAATGGCTGTGTGCGGCTGATCAATGGGGAGGTGCCTGAACTTTCTCCCGCAGACCAGCACCGTTTGTTGTTGATCGCGCCATTCTCCCGTTTGGAAAACGTGGACACGCAAGGCAGTTTCAAAACTCCCCCCGTGACCGCTTTTGGCGAAGAGCCTGAACACGGCTGGTGCTTTTATTATCAAAAGGCAGACCTTGCCCGCCAGCGCGGCGAATGGGAGCAAATTCCCGCCTTGTTGAAACAAGCCCTGGATGAGGGACACTACCCCGAGGATGCCCTGGAATGGATGCCTTTCCTGCAAGCCTCTGCTGTGTTGAACGATGTGGACAAGGTGCGCAGTACGGTAAAACTTGTAACCGCCGATAAATTCCTGCGCTTGCAGGTTTGCGGCATCATGACGGATTTTATGGAAAAAGAAACGCTGAGTGATGAAGTAAGAACGATCATTGAGCATGGGATCTGCAAATAATAAAATGATAATTCGCAAAACGGACGTTCTCATTATTGGCGGCGGTTCGATCGGATTGAACTGTGCCTATTATCTTTTAAAGTCGGGGCGTAAAGTGACCCTGGTTGAATCAAAGACGATCGCCATGGGAAGTTCATCAGGCAATGCGGGCCATATTGTGCCAAGTCATATCATCCCGCTTGCTGCGCCGGGTATTGTGGGCACTGCCCTGCAATGGATGCTTGACCCGAAGAACAGCCCCTTTAGCATGAGGATCAGCCTCGACCCGGCATATATTTCCTGGTTGGTGCAATTTATGCTGGCGTGCAGCCGATCCAATGTCCAGCGCGCCATTCCGCCCTTGAAAAGTCTTGGTCAATTGAGTGCGAATAACTTTGCCCAAATGATCGCCGGCGAAAGATTTGATTGTCATTATCAGGAAAAGGGCCTGCTCTTTTTGTATAGAACTGCGGATGGCTTCAAGGATGGACAGCATGAAGCTGAATTGATGCAAAAGCATGGCATCCCCGCGGATGTGCTGGACAAGGCGGCGCTCCATGACCGTGAACCTGCCGCTCTTGATGCGGTGTTGGGCGGTGTGCATTACACAGGTGACGCGCACCTCAATCCTGGGTTGTTCCTCAAATTGCTGGGTGAACGTGTCCACGCGCTGGGTGCCGAGATCTTTGAAAATACGCCTGTCACAGGCTTTGATGCGGCGCATGGAAATATTCGTGTCGTGAGAACCAGCGCAGGTGATTTTGAAGCGGATGAAATTGTGCTGGCGGCGGGAGCTTGGACACCCGTGGTGGCGCATGACCTGCGGCTGGCGATCCCTGTTCAATCGGCGCGCGGCTACAGTCTGAGCATGTCCGCTTTGAAGGTCATGCCGCGTCACGCGCTGCTGCTTGCCGAGCACCGCGTAGCGGTCTCGCCGCTGGGGGACTTGCTGCGTTTTACCGGGCGTTTGGAATTAAGTGACCTCGCAACGACAGTCAATGCCAGCCGTATTGCAGGCATCGAACGCGCTGTGCGGGAATATATCCATGTGGATGACAAGCTCGACATCCACGACACCTGGGCGGGCCTGCGTCCCACCACACCCGATGGACTGCCGATCATTGGACGTTCCACACGCTATCGGAATTTGATTCTTGCCACAGGCCATGCCATGCTTGGTCTGTCATTGGGACCAGGCACGGGTCAGGTTGTATCTGATCTGGTCAATGGGAAGGAAGCCGCGTTTGATCTGAGCCCGCTGCGGGCGGAACGGTTCTAAGTAAACTGCCGCTCTTACTCACAACCCGCGTTGCTTTTCAGGCGGTAAATGAGCGTGTCGTTAAATTCCCTGACGATGCAGTAGTTTTCGTGGATATATTCAAATGCCAAAGGCATCCCTGCCGGCATGCCAACTTGCGCCTGGGTTGCCGCGGCGCGTAAATCTGGGTTAATGGGCAGCATTTCCGCGGTATCCGCCTGGGGTTCCACGATCAGAACGGGCGGCGCGGCTTGCAGGGCGGCAAGAAAATCCAATACTCTGCTTTCAGTAGCATATCCCGGCATAAACAACGGGAATTGATAGGAATACCTGGTGGGCGATACGCGGTCAGCCATGAAATTGATCCATACGGTATTCCCCCAAACAAGTACGCGATCGCCGGGTTCGGTCACATCCCCAATGTATTGAACGATGGCGCTTTGAGCCTCCAGCGGCTGGTTGTCGCGGGCAAGAAAATATTTCCCCAATTGTGCATAGCCCGCCAAAACCGGGAGATTGACGGCGCTCAGGGTTGCCAGGGTCATGGCAAGCAGGACGGCGGGCGCGTATTTCTCCATGGCAGGGGAGGGAATTTTTGTCAGGGCTTCCTTTACAAGTACCCCGGCCAGCAGTCCAAGATAGGGCGTCCAGATCATGATGTAATGGAAAAAAACACGTCCCGAAATGGAAGATAGGATCGTTTCAAGCGGCAATCCGATCAGAAGCATCAGGATGAAAATATTTTCAAAGCGGGGGTCAAGTTTTTTCTGCCTGGCTTGCCGCTGGACCCAAAGAAAGAGAAGCACGCCATATCCGATAAATGGGAACCAGCCCAGTTTATTGAAACTCCCGGCCATCATCGCACTGTAACTGACTGCAAATCCCCTGGTTTGATTTTTTTGCGCATAATAGGCATTGTAGGTGAATACTGCATCCACAAAATCTGATAACGCGCCATGCCATAGGAACCAGACCGCAAAGACTGCCAGGGTGGAGGATAAGCCCAGCGCAAGAAAGGATGCTTTTTTAATAAAGTCCCTGACCTCTCTTTTCGCGGCCGCGGCGACAAACTCAGCCAGAATAATGCTGACCTGGATCCCGATATTGTTTGGTCTCAGCAGCAGGCTAAAGCCTGTCGATAAGCCCATTGCGAACCAGCCCCAGCGGGCTTGTTTTGACCTGGCCGACCATGCCCAGAAATAGACCGCCGCCACATTGAACAGCAGGCTGTACGCTTCGGTGTAGTTTGAATCATTGAAATACTTGTAATGACCCACCTGTCCCAGGGCATAAGCCCAATAAACAACTGCAGCGATCCCGGCAGCTTTGCCCCATTGGCCGCGCGCTGTCTGGTGCATGCCCGCAGCGGTCAGGGCGAGGAAGATGAATTCCATGCCCCACACTCCCCATCGTGATCCTTTTGCAAATGCCAGACCAAGGGCATTGACAAAATAGATCAGGGGTCCTTTGTGATCCCAAAAATCGAGATATGGGATCCTGCCTGCGAGCAATTGCTGACCGCCATAGAGGAACACTCCATTGTCCGTGCCTGGGAGATGCTCAAGAGGGTTCCCATAATATAACAGCGAGGCAGGCAGAAATAAAAATAACAACACCAACCCCGCCTGATACATCATTTTACCTGGCTTCATGAAATTGTTATTTCCGCTGTAACCTGTATGCCGGCAGTTTAAAAAACCTGACTATGCGTTTTCTTCATCGTGTGATTCAGGGATGTGAATGGGCTTTTCTTTGCCCAACTCCAGCGAGCGTTGATATGCCGCCCAAACCGCGCGTGAGATGGCCGTGCGGAAACCTGCCTTCTCCAAATAATACAATGCTTCGGCAGATGTTCCGCCGGGGGATGTGACCTGGTTCCTTAATGTGGCAGGGTGTCTGCTGGCGCCCTGGTAATAGGACGCCGAGCCTTTGATGGTCTGCAAGACCAGTTGCTCGGCAATGCGGCGGGGGAATCCCATGTGCACGCCCGCATCGATCAACGCCTCGGTGAAGAGGAAAACGTACGCAGGTCCCGAGCCTGAGAGCGCGGTTGCCATATCCAGATAACTTTCATCCTCCACGAAGACCTCTTCACCCATGGCACCGAGAATGGAGCGTGCCATATTTTGCTGTTCCTCGTTCACATCTTTTGATGCCGCCCAAACCGTGATCCCTTCACCAATTTGCCCCGGTGTATTGGGCATGGACCGCACAACCGCCTTGTGTTTCAACCCTGTGCTGATCTTTTTGATCGATGCGCCCGCGATGATCGAAATGACCAGGGCTCCCGGGCGGATTCCTTTAAGCCCTTTCATCACTTCGCTCAATCTCTGCGGCTTGACCGAGAGCACAACCACATCTGATTCGTGTACGGCAGAGGCATTGTCGGTGGTTACTTTGATCCCATATTTCATGTGCAATTCCCCGCCGCGTTCTTCGCGCGGGCCGGAAGCGATCATGTTTTTGGGGTCTGCCAGTTTTTGGCGCAGCAAGCCCGCGATCATGGCTTCTGCCATGACGCCGGGTCCGATGAATGTGATCTTTTTGTTAAGCATTAAAAAACTCCTAAAGAATGAATTTGGACAATTGTTAAATAAAGGCAAACAGCCGGGCAGGATTACCCCTGTTATCCCAGTGTCCCCGGGTTCTTTAAGAGCCCGGGGACACTGAAATACGATCTACTGAAAATACCCCAACGCCAGCCTGAGACGTTCGCCTGTGTCGTCGGGGGCATCCTTGGGAATGAATTGGAGCGCGGCTTGCGCTTCGACCACCGAATAGCCCAATGCAGTCAGTGCCGCAATGACTTCAGTATCCGTATCTGAGATGGCGGCAAGTTTGGAGAGAGAGTCTACAGGTTTGAGTTTGTCCTTGAGGTGCAGCGCAATTTTTTGCGCAGTTTTCTTTCCAACTCCAGGCACACGGCTTAACACATCAGGTTCCTCCGCAAATACGGCACGCTGGATGGAATCCAATGTCATGGTTGAGAGGACCGAGAGCGCCACTTTGGGACCCACCCCGTCCACTCCCAGCAGGATGTTAAACAGTTCACGGTCGCTTTGTGATTCGAATCCATACAGGATGAGCGCATCTTCACGCACAACGAGGTGAGTGAATAAAAAGATGGGCTCGCCCGCTTTGGCCTGGCCGCGCAGGGGGGCCGGGACGAAGACTCTCAGTCCCACGCCGCCGACTTCGACGATCAGGGCGTTGTCTTCCACATGGGAGATCTCTCCACGGAGGGTTGCTATCATGGATGTATTTTACCGTAAACACAGAAGCAGGGTCAGCCCATTATTGTCCGCCATCACGCCAAAGCCATTTAGGGCTGTAGCCGATGACGCCCAAATTATTGACTTCACCTGTCTGGATATTGACCATCTCCAGTTGAGATTCAAGCGGAAATGAATCCAGTAAATACAGGTCGTATAAAATATTTTTCCCATCAGGCGACCAATTCAAACTGCCATGTAGAACAGCGGGCGCATCGGTGATGACTTGCATGTCAGTGCCATCCGCGCGCATCAGCCAGATCTGGTCGCCGCGCGGGATGGCCAGGTCCCGCCGCACGACGGCGATCAATTCACCATCGGGCGACCAGGCTGCCAGGATGTTCTCCATGCTTTCATTCGCATTGACGTTTGTCAGTGTTTCAGAAGAAAGGTCATAAAGGAACAACTGTGTGACGAATTGATTATTTTTGATGATCACATCCCGTACCAGCATGGACCTGCTGTCCGGAGCCCACTGCACTGCGGCGCCGAGCTTGTTTGGAATGAGGCGGCTCTCGCCGCTTTCGAGATGATTTAGGCGAACGCCTTCAGGCGTGGAGTAACTCAGCCATGTGCCATTCGGTGACCAGCGCGGATTTGTGCCGGGCAGTCGAGCCTCCTGAAAAACCGGCTGCGCCTCGCCGGCCTCAAGGTCAAGCCACCAGAGCGATGATGTGCCTTCATCCAGCGGCATATATTCAAAAACGATGTGCTTTCCATCAGGCGACCAGATGGGCTGACCACAGTTTGCCCCCCGGCAGGGAAACAACAACTTATTTTCAGCATCATCCAGGTTCAACGACCACAAGGCATAATCAAAGTCCTCGGTTTGTTCGATGTAAATCATTTGGGTTTGGTCGGGTGAGAGCGCAAAGTCGGTTACACCTTTTATGGCCTTTGTTAATTGACGTGAAACGCCTTCCTTGATATTTATGATAAAAACCTGCTTGTGCTTGTTATCATCGTCATTGAGATAAATGATGTTCTGAACCTGTTGAATGTCATCCCCGCCCGCACCCGATATTGCCGGCGTTGAACTGGATCCAGTCCCCAACCTGGTGACTGCTCCATAGGTCAATCCAAACCCCAATACCAGGACGATCAACGCACTGACGACCGGCATGAACGGCGCAAGCCGGTTAAGGAAATCCATGCGGACGAAAAGTCGCCTGCTTCTGACCATCAGCAGCCCGATGATTATCAAGATCATTGCCAGCCCAAGGCTGAACGAGATGATCAGCGCCAGCCCCAAAAAGATGCGGTTGATGGCGATTGCAACCAGCAGAATGGCAATCGCATCGGGGCAGGGGACAAGTCCGCCGCTGATGCCGAGCGTGATCAGTGAACGCCAACTCAGCGCCGCCAGCGGATCTCCGATCTGCGGCATCCTTGGAATGCTCCCGTCATGGCTGTGACCCGGCTCCATTTCTTCAATTGGCTGATTAATTAACAGGCGCTTTTTGCCATCGTCCATATCGATCTTTTTCGAGGATAAGCCCCGCCACGCCCGCCCTAGATTGATGCGCCACTCACGCAGGCGTGAGATCAACAGCACAGCCCCCAGAGAAATGATCATCATGCCAGAGAGGATCTCAAGCGCAGGAATAATGCGGGTTGGGAGAATATATTGCGAAGCCGTCAGTGTAACGATCCCCAGCAAAAAGACCGAACCGGTGTGGGTCAATGTGACCACGCTGCCGAGGACCACTGCGTGCCATGCCGTTCCGCGTGAACCAACGAGATATGCGGCAACGATGGTTTTTCCATGCCCAGGTGTGAGAGCGTGGAGTGCCCCCAAGGCTAGTGAGATGCCAAGCGCAAAGACGTAGAACGAAACAGAAAATTCCTTTGCCTTTACCAGATCAAGCAGAATTTCCTGTGGAGTTCTTCTGGCCAGTTCAGGAACGATCTGCCCGGCGGCTTGAGTGACACTGTCTATTTTCTGACCTGCCGGCAGGGATGGTGTGCCGCTGTCCCAGGTGGTGATCCATCTGGTTTGATCTGCCGCAACAGCGCGGTCTTGCACAAAGTCAACTGAGATCGAATTGTTTTTTTGGGCGGGGAATAAAAATGCCGTGTCTTCGATCGCGTAAAGATGGAACCAGTTGATGGATGTCTTTGGCTCCAGGCCATTGTTCAGGAGGAGATGCCGGATGCTGCCTGATCTTTTTGGAAACTCGGCAGATAACTTAACCGTGATGAATTCCTCTCCCGCCTGGAACTTTTGCAGATCTGCGGGCATTTGTACAGACTCTGTCTGCAGTGATAGCGGCTCGTCGTCGAGCTCAGCTGTTAACTGTGCTGCACGGACCTGTCCCCAATCTTCAATTTCCTGCCGGCTGAGGATCCCATCCTGATCAGTATCTGCTTCGTACCACAAATAAGATGTCAACATGGGACCGGGTTTGATCTCCCATTTGACCTGTAATCCTGTTTGCGAAAAGGTGACATAAATTGTGTTGGCATACACATCCGCAGGGTGCGCGGCTGCTTTTGGAGCGGGCAGGGTGCATAAAAGAATAAAGAGCAGGGCAGCGCCGATGTTCTTCATTTTCATGGCAGCCAATGCGGCATAAGTCCTTCGGCCAGGGTCAGCGGTTCGCTGAATCCCGATTTCCACAACCCAATTTCCGGTTTAAATGCGCCGCGCAATTTGAATTGCTGGAAGACCAGGGCCTTGCCGTACAGATCCCAGCGCGGAGAACTATAGGTGTACTCAGGCTGGCTGGCAATGATGATGCCATCAAGAATGCCCGGGTCGAACAGCCAAAGCACCTGCGCCGGCTGGTCATCGCTCATTCGGAAACCCAGCACGATCACATCCTCAACGGGTGACCAGGCAAGCGAGTAATACGAATAATCCTGATCATCATTTTCGCCGAGCAGGGTGGTGGTGTCATCCAAAGCAAGATCGGCAAGACGCACACGCGTGACCAAACCGATCTCTTTTTGTTGAATATCCGTGAAGATTAATTTTGTGCTGTCCCCTGACCAGGTGATGGGTCCGCCAGTATTCGATGGAAAAATATATTGCTGGTTGTCAGTAAGATCCAGCATGCGGATCTGGTCTGCCAGCCCGTCGAAAGAGGCAAGTTTTTGCGAGTCAGGCGACCATGAAGGACCGTAGCCCAAAACTTGCAGGTCTTCGTAAACGGCGCTATTTTGTCCGCTTTGAAGATCCAATACCCAAATACGTGGAGAACCAAATGGCAGGTCGGGACCCAATCCCGCGGCTTCGCGTGAATAGGCGATCCGCGCGCCGTTGGGTGAGATGGCTGGTGTGGTGCAGCGGTCACGTCCGCAATCCAACAGGATGGCTTCATCGCCTCCAGCGCGGCTGACGCGCCACAGGTCAATGCCGCCCTGTTCATTCACCGAGGTGAAGATGACAAACTCGCCATCGGACGAGGCGTCGAATGAAATGACCTTGATGGTATCAGGTGTTAAACGCTGTGCGGGGTTTTGATCCAGATCCATTGTCCACAGGCCGCTCTGGTTTTCTGCCGTCAGCAGGTAAACGATCAACGGGTTGCGGACGCGTACCTCCCAACTCTGCTCATTTTTTAACATCCTGCCGTCGGTAGTTAACACGCCAGGGCTGAGACTTACTCTGTAGTCTAGGCCGGGTTCAAAGGGCCGGGATGGGGAAAATTGCATGGAGCGGGGATCAAGCCATTCGATTCGTCCATCCATGGCCGGTTGGATCGATAAAAAGGATTCAGCCATTTTGGGATCGACTGGCTCGGAAAAAGTTAGTTTGATCTTTTGAAAGGGAGCGATCTGATCCTGCCCGGGCAGGATCATGGAGACCCGGATGCCTGCCTGCGCCCCAAGTAAAATTGCCAGCCCGAGGGCAGCTGTTAAAAAAACGAGGACGCCGCCGGCGGCAGTATCCAATGTAAGACGGATCTTCATGGGAATAAATACGGCTGTTCAGGGGCGGAAACTGCCTGCACCGACTCAGCCAGGATCAATGGCACGACCTGATCGTTGAGAGTGATGGATCGCACCGTGCCTTTGATCAGCACCCATGAATCCTGTGTCAAGGTTGAGGCTTGATCCCATTCGCCGACCATGGCGACTGCGAAGCCATCTGCCGCACAGCATGAAACCACGAAGCGGCTGACAAGGAATTGTTTTTCGTTCAGGGTTTCGTCGAAATACACAAAGCCGATCACGGATGCCTTCTGCCCCAGAAATTGGGAGATATCTCGCTCGTAGTTGAATAACTTGATCCAATCCAAAACATTGCGCTCCTCCGAGTCGGTTTCAAAAAGCTGCTCCGAAGAATCTGCGCTGACCAGCGGGGCATTGGTGTTGAATCCTTTGGTGGCGAAAGCCGAAGAATCCAGCGGCCGGGCAGGAATTAGCACCCCGATCAATAAAGGCACAAGCATGAACCACAGGTTTGCAGAAGCGGATGCCTGCGGCTGGTCATGATCGTGCGCATCTGCCTGGTCTGCATGTTGGCGTGCGCGTTTGACCTCGGTGAACATGGTTTGTGCCAGCACCGCCAGAAATACAATGCCGAAGAGGGTCAGCGGTACGAAACGCTGGTTAATATAATAGGTCAGTTGTCCACTGGCGGCTTTGAAGCCGAGGAAGGTACACATCCCCAGCAGCAGCAAGGCCTGAAATGAACGGTAGAGTTGTCTGGGCATGAAGTTGGCTGCACCCTGTTCTATTTTGGCGAAAACAATATATCTTCAATCGGTGTTTTCATTTGCATGCGCCTGCCGTCAAAAGTCATCAGGTCGGCGAGAGACCTTTTCTTCGTACCATCCCAAAGTGTCAGATTGTCCCTTTGCTTTTTCATGTACTCGGGTAATTTATCAAATTCTGAATACCTCTCATAGAATCCCACCAGGCGGCGAAAGAGTTTCGGCATGATCAAATTATCCTCCTGCAGGGTGCGTATGTCGAGAAGAGTGAAGTCGGATGTGCGGTCAATTGACCAGATGCCGCGTTTGGTTGCCCTGGCGCGTGCCACAACCGCGCGGATCTTTTCGGCAAAGACCCTGTCGGTGGTGGTGTAAAAAGTGGGGTAGACCAGTCCTTCGCGGGCAAGTTGAAAATTAATGGAATTCTCAACCGGCAGCGCCTCTGAATCCATTATTGTGCCGTCTGTCAGTCCGGCGTCTTTCGGGAAAACATAACTGATGGGGCGTCCAAAGGGGTCTATCGCGGCAGAGGCAATGAAGCCAGGCTTGCCGTCATTCGCTGCCACAACCTGGGTCAAACTTAGGCTGTAGGTGACCGTGGAGATCTGCAGGAGTTCAAGCAGGGATTCGAGCGCGGCTAAGGCAAATGCGCGCGGCTGATGATAGCCCTCATAATGTGTCTCCAGCGCGTCAATTGCCTCGATGCGCAATTGTTTCTTTTTCGCCAGTTTGCCGGCTTCTGTCTCCCAATTGAAAAAATCCCAATTCGCCTGGTTCACTGCCTGAAAACGGATCGAATCACCATCAGGCTGAAAGCCTTTGATGTGGAATGTGCCTGCGATCACTTTATATTGTGTCATATTCAACTCCTTGCTGCGGGTAATGGAGTGCAAAAGCTGCGCGGTTTTTTTTTCAGGATAAGCCGCTTTTGCATTTCAGAAGGGTACCGGTACGTTAGACGTGTGACAAAAAGGATGGAGCTGTGTGAGCTTGATCTATGCCTGCATAAAACATGAAGCGATATTCATACCTAAAAGTATTATACCGTGCCAGGAATTGGTTCAACTGATCCCGGTTGTAAAAGGATGTTGATCTAAAAGGCGGAGATGAAGAGGGCGATCTTTTGAATCCAGACGAACACCGGATGTTCGGGGCCGCAGAGCGATATAATCCCAACATGGAAATTTCTCTTACAACCCCTGCTTTACTTTTTCCCACCGTGTCCTTGTTGATGCTGGCTTATACCAATCGTTTCCTGTCCCTTGCGACCATCATCCGTAATTTGCATGATCGTTACAAAACCGAAAATGACGGCAACCTGCTCATGCAAATTGCCAACCTGCGTTACAGGATCCGTTTGATCCGCGACATGCAGATCTTTGGACTGCTCAGCCTGCTGTTTTGTGTGGTGAGCACGTTTGCCCTCTTTGCCGGCTGGGTTGCCGGCGGACAGTGGAGTTTCGCTGTTGCGTTGATCCTGATGATCGTGTCCATGGTGATCTCTCTGCGTGAGCTGCAAATTTCAGTCGGCGCCCTGGACGTGTTGTTGTCAGAGTTGGAGGATGAGAATAAGAAAGGCGGATGAAGTTTTGATCCGCCGGAGTTAAGAGAACAACTGTCTGGTGGAGAATTTGATCCCTTCCCATTGAAAATGTAATTTGCAGGATGCCGCTACGCAAGAAATAATACCGCCACCCCGGCAATTGCGATCAGTGTGCCTGCAATTGCCTGCCAGCCGATTTTTTCCTTGAAGAAGAAGTAACTGATCGGTAACAGGATCACCGGCGGAAGCGCCATCAAGGTGCCGGCGACCCCCACCTCTGCATGTTGCACCGCCAGCAGGGATGCAGATACCCCCAGCACAGGTCCGACCAGGGCACCAAGCGCGATCAACCGTAACGCTTTCGGTTGCCTGCGGATGGCTTCAATGGTCCCGCCTGCCTGTCCTTCAACCACGGTCCAGAGCCACAAGAAAATTGCCGCCGCAAGCATGCGGATGGCATTTGCCTGAAAAGGGGAGAATTCCCCTGTCATCCCCTGTTTGGAAAGAACAAGCCCAAGCGCCTGCCCGAGCCCTGCCAGCACGCCAAAGATCGCGCCGCGGCGGGTATGTCCCTGGGGTGTATTGGCAGGCTCTTGATGAGACATGACCACCCAGCCGATCCCGGCCAATGCAAGGGCAATGCCTGTGATCTGCACAGGTGTGAGCATCTCATCGAAGAATGCCCAGGCAATGATCGAACCAAAGATCGGGGCGAGGCTGAGTAACAAACTTCCGAGCCGGGGTCCCAGCGAAATAAGCGCCTGAAACAGGAAAGCATCGCCCAGCGCAAGTCCGATCACACCGGAAAGGCTCAGCCAGATCCAGCGTGTGGAACCTGCTGAAAAGGGCAGCGGCTCACGAAAGAGTATGAGATTTATAACGACAAGATAACTTAACGCAAACAGGAGCCTCATGCGGTTGGTGACTTGTGAACCGACCATGCGCCCTGCCTTCGTAAAAATTATTGCGGTCATCGCAAAGAAGAATGATGTCGCAAGACCTGCAATTTCACCGATGAAGTTCATTTTGCTCCTGAATAAAAATTTCCCTGCCCGGCTGATCACTGTTTTCTTTTCCCAGTTCCGCCCTTGTCAACAGGATGACTGCAACCAGGATCAATCCACCGCCAGCCATGACGATGGGCATGAGTCTCTCGCCGAACAACCATGCCGCAAGCAGAACCGTAACCACCGGCTCCAGTGTGGAAAGCATTGCCGCGTTGGTGGGGCCGACGCGCTCCAGCCCTGCGAGAAAGGTGGTAATGGCAATAATGGTGGAGAACACGATCATACCCAGCATGGCAAGCCAGCCGGTGTTACTGGCAGGGAGATGAATGCCGTTGGTAAAGGCTAACATGCCATAGACTGCGCCAGCCGATGCAAAAATCACTGTTGAAGATTGAAAGGCGGAGACATGCTTCATCACATTGGTGCCGACGATAATGTAAACCGAATAGACAAGCGCTGCGGCAATTGTCATCAATGCGCCAATAAGTTGTCCGCCATCCGGGTCAACGGTCAGCGCGCAGCCAATAAGCCCCAGAACCAGCGCGATGACCTGGATCGAAGTCACTTTTTCATGAAGAACAAGCACCGAAAGGATGAACACAAACATTGGGTAGAGATACAAAAGCAGGGCAACCAATCCGGCGGATGCATATTTGATGGCGGACAAATAGAGGAAGGATTGCCCGACGTATCCCAGCGCGCCCATGCCGATCAGCGTGGCAAGAATCCGCCCACGCGGTAGACGCTCTCTGCGCAGGATCAGAATTAGGGTCATGAAAAGGGCAGAGACGCCGAAGCGGATGAAAAGCGCAGTGAAGATGTCCATCCCGTCTGCGTAGACATATCGTCCAAAGATGGCGAGTGTCCCAAACGAGGCGGCAGAGATGGCGATAAGCAGGATCCCGATGAGTTTTTTCATTTTATCCAATCATGTTTTGCAAAAATGCTCGGATCTGACCTGCGGTCTGAGTCCAGGCGGGCTGTTGAGCGTAACGTCTGTGCGCGTTGAGCGAAAGCTCGGTGAGCAGGCTGCGGTCAGTTTCGAGTTCTGAGATATAAGCTGCAATCGTTCGGTGGTCGCCCGGCTTGATCAGGCAGCCGGTTTTTTTGTGTTCGATAATCTCACCTGCTGCGCCTGCTGTTGTGCCGATGGCAGGCAGTCCAAAACACATTCCTTCGAGATAGACGATACCGAAGCCTTCGTATGAAGAAGGGACGACCAGGATGTGAGCCTGTTTGAGTTTTTCGATGAGCGGTTCGTGATCGAGCGCCCCGTGAAAATTGACCACGGACGATAAACCATTGGTCGTAACGAACTCCTGCATTTTTTTTGCATAATTTGGCTCAGTGTTTAATGAACCAACAATATCGAGTTGCAGGTTGAAGGATAAAGACCGGATGGCGTTAAGTAGAGTATCAAGCCCTTTGCGCGCAATGATGTTGCCAAGAAATATTATTTTCAAGGGGGTACCGGCGGCGCGCTTTTTTATTTCTTCCACAGATATTGCATCTCCAAACCTGTCTGTAGGCGGGTAGGCGGTAATGGATGGTTTTCCGTGATCCATCAATTCTGCCACCACTCCCCTGGTCGTCTGTGAATTGAAAATGAAGCCATCCACACTGTGCAGGTATTTTTTCTCAACCACACGATAAAGATTATTCTGCCATTTTGGGCGCAATTCGGAACATCGCAGGTGATGCACGAGCGAAACAATGGGATAGGGATGTTTTTTGTGATTTGCGGTGATCAATGAAGGATGATTAAGTTCATCCTGGATCAGGATATCAAGCTCTCCCGGCAGCTGGTAAGAGAAGTTGTCGGAAAGATGTGCCGCGTAATTTCGCCAGGGCAGGGAAAAGATCTCAACTGCATCGCCTTGCATGCGCAAATATTCCACCAGTTTGCGGTCATACATATATCCGCCGCTGAGGGTGTCAAGCGAACCGTAGATCAGGAAGCCAATTTTCATAAGTCGAATGTCAAAGGTTGGACTATTAACGTTCGATCGAAAAGGCTGCCCAGGCATTCTCGTGTTCCCACAGCACAACCTTGAGCGCGGAGATATTCCCGGCTTTGATCTTTCCATTTAATGTCGTGGCAAGGATCTGCGAAAAATGTTCAATGGATGGATTTAATCCAGTGAACTCGGTTTTTTCATTGAGCATTTGCTCTTTGTAATAATTGACCACATCATCCAGCTGCTTTTCCACGTCCACGATATCCACCAAATAACCATGTTGATCCAGTTCGCTGCCTTCGAGCTGCAGTTCAAGGATGTAATGATGGGAATTGGGGAAGTTTTCTGCTCCCCAGTCGCCTCCAATTAAAAAATGGCGGGCGATGAAGTTGCGACGAACGGCGAGGGTGTACATGTTGTTTCTCCAATGTCGGGGTTTAAATTGAATAATCGAAGATAACTTGGATCGTCTCCTGTGGATTTTCATCCAGCAGTTGATACGCTTTTTCCGCTTCTTCGATGGGGAAGCGATGTGTGATCCATTTTTCCGGTTTGATCCGCGCCAAAGCTTTCCAGGCCACATTGAACCTTCGTGATTTGTCCCACCTGCCCGATAATTCTGGTGAAATGGTGCTGACTTGTGAAGATATCAATTTGATGCGTGAGCGGTGGAATGCGCCGCCGAGGTCGATCTCTGCGGGCTTTTGTCCGTACCACGAGCCAATGACAATCCGCCCGCTGAAAGTGGTCAGCGCAATCGCACTGTTCAAAGCAGAGGGGGAACCGCTAAGTTCAAAGGTCAGGTCAAAGGGATCGCAGGCATGGTCTTGAATACGTCCGGGGGTGGCAGGTATTGTGCGGCGGTTGTCAAAGGGCTGCAGTTCATCTGGTTTAAGGCTTGTAACCGTTAATCCGCAGCCAGTCACCTTTAATGCATTTCTCCTTAACTCAAACTGATCCACTGCCACCAAACGCTCCAGTGGAAATTCGCTTAATAACGAAGCAGTCAGCAATCCCACCACTCCCTGCCCCAAAACCAAAACGTGCTCCCCTAAGATCGGCGCGCCATCCTGGATCAGGTTGACAGCAGTTTCCATGTTCGGGAGAAAGCAGGCGGAGGCGGGGGGGAGTCCTTCGGGTAAAAAAAGGAAAAATGAACGCTTCGCGTCAAGGATGAAGGACGAGGTATGCGGCTGAAAAGCAAAAATAAGTTTATTCAACCATTCCTTGTTTACCAGCTTCCCAATTTCCTTCACACGTCCCACGCACGCATACCCATACGCCAAAGGAAAATTCAAATTGCTGCTCATGCTGTCGTGCGCATCAGCCAGATGCGGGAACTGTCCGCGATAGACCAGCATCTCGGTGCCTGCGCTGATGGCAGAGCAGATGGTTTCCACGTATATTCCATCTTCCTCCAGGGAGGGGAGGGGCATTTCTCGAATTTCTGTTTTCCGGGGAGCGGTGAAAAATAATGCTTTTGCTGTAGGCATGGATAGAGTTTAACATAAAAGATTACAGTCACTTTAATGAAAGTGACTGTAATCTTTTATGTTTCCACCTAGGGTTTGATCGTTTTAGCGGGCGCAGTACGCCGAAATTCGTAATCTTTCATGATCGCTTCGATCACTTTGCGTTGGGCTGGTGTCACTTCTTTGAATTCAAACCCAATGTTGAAAAACGCAGGGCTGATATCCGGCTCACACCATGCCGCGCGCACAGGGAGAGTCAACCGTGTAATGCTGATATTTGGCAGGTCAGGCAGTTCGATCGCAATGGTGATTTCTGTATCTTCAGCCATTGCCTTTTCCCCGATCACCATTGCCCCGCTTAAATGCAGGTCACCCAGGTACCCAAGCAAACTTCCAGCAGACAAGTCAAAGACCTGCGTGTACGCCATTAAATTCTTGCGTTGATCTTTTCTTCGTTCCTGCATAAGCGTTCCTTTATTTTATACCCTTCACGGTCACAAATTGCGCCTTTTTACCCTGCGGGAAGCGCAATTTGTGACCGAGGGCATTATATAGTTTACATGAATCAGGGTTCAAAGAGTATTGCTATTTTATGGTAAAAATACCCTTATGCGCTGGATCTATATTTCCCCTCATTTGGACGATGCCGTACTTTCTGCAGGCGGTTTGATCTATGAACAAACCCGCGCGGGGTTGGATGTGGAAATCTGGACGATGATGTGCGGTTTTCCTCCCAATGATGAACTCTCACCTTATGCCCAGGTGATGCATTATGAATGGGGAATTCCTGCCGCAGCAGACGTGATTAATGCCCGCCGCAAAGAGGATGTTATTGCTGCAGGCATTGTTGGCGCAAAAACCGTCCATTTTGATTTTTTGGATTGTATTTATAGGCGCGGCGAAAATGGGAACTGGTTGTACTCTTATGTTTTTGTTCCTCCGCATGAGGACGATGAAGGATTACCCGCCAGAATTGCTGAAGCCGTTTCTGCCCGACTCCAGCCGGCCGATCAGTTGGTTGTCCAATTTGGGCTTGGTTCACACGTTGACCATGTTCTTGTGCGCCGCGCCCTTGAGTTAATTCAACACCCCATTCTTTACGCTGCGGATATTCCCTACCTGTTTCGGCATCCTGACGAATTGGCGCCGCAAATTGCCGGGATGAAGGCTAAAACTCACAGAATAACCGACTCTGGTCTCAGGTCATGGCTGGAGGCTTCCGCCGCCTATGAATCTCAGATCGGCAGCCTGTTTGACAGTCCAGAGATGATGCAGGCTCAATTTCAACAATATTGGTCTGAAACCATGGGAATCCGTTTGTGGTCTGTCGCCTAGACAAATATTGCCATATTTGGGGCTTGAATCTCGATTTGAATTATGATATAGTAATTCCGACTTTCCGGACAACACCCCCGGAAAATTTTTTATCAATTGCATCTCTGTTTCAGGGATGCAAAATTAATTCTAATGGCAGGATATTATAATGACAACCAATTTCCTTACCAAAGAGGGCTTTCAAAAACTTCAAGATGAGCTGGATCACTTGCGCACCGTCAAACGCCAGGAAGTTGCCGAGCGTTTGCATGAAGCAATGGAAGGCGGTGAGCTGATAGAAAATGCGGAATATGAAGCCGCCAAGAACGAACAGGCTTTCGTGGAGGGACGCATCCAGGAGCTTGACCTGTTGCTTGCCACTGCACAAATCATCGAAGAAAATGGAAAGGGAAAGAAGAATGATTTTATTCAAGTAGGCTCAAAGGCGACCATTAAGGAAGGTAACTTCGAGGCAGAGACTTTTACCATTGTCGGGGCCGCGGAAGCCAACCCGCGCGAGGGTAAGATCTCAAACGAATCGCCGATCGGCAAGGCCATTCTGGGACACAAGTTGGGTGATATCGTCAAGGTGGAAACCCCTGGCGGCACCTACAACGTTAAGATCATTAAAGTCGGCTAAGCATTACAGGACGCGACCCTTCGCCCCGCGTGCCTATGCCCGCGGGGCTTTTTTTTGGAGTGCCTGAAAGACCCGAAAGATTTTTGGGAGATCAGGCGCAAAATTTGTGGAGGAGACCTTTTTGGTCTCCGAGTAATGAGGTTATGTCATGGCAGAATATTCAACCCTTGAAAAAATCCGTTTGCAAAAAATTGAAGAACTCCGCGCTGAGGGAGTGGATACATATCCGACCCGCGCAGAGCGGACTCATACCAGCGCGCAGATCATTGCAGAATTTGAATCTGCCGAAAAGAACGCACAACCCGATTCAGCGCCAGAAGTGAAAGCCACACTAGCGGGGCGCATTCGTGCCAGCCGCGCAATGGGCAAGGTATCCTTTGCCCATATTGAGGATATGGGCGGCAAGATACAATTATTCTTCCGCACGAATGAACTGGGTAAAGAGCGTGTTGATTTTTTCAATAAAATGTTCGATCTGGGTGATTTCATTCAGGCATCGGGCGTGATGTTCCGCACCAAGACGGGCGAGATCACCCTGCATGTGCATGACTTCAAAATGCTGGCCAAATCCGTCACCCCGCTACCCGCTGACAAGGATGTGACCCAGGAGGACGGCACTGTCGTTCGTTATGCTGCTCTGGAGGATGCCGAACTTCGTGCACGCCAGCGTTATGCAGACCTGGCCGTCAACCCTCATATCCGTGAGAACTTCCGCAAGCGTGCCGTGTTGGTCAAAGCCCTGCGTTCCTTCCTTGACGATCATGATTTCCTCGAAGTGGAGACGCCGATTTTGCAGCCATTGTATGGCGGCGCGGCGGCGCGTCCGTTCGTGACACACCATAACGAACTTGACCAGGATATGTACTTGCGTATCTCGTTCGAGTTGTATCTCAAGCGTTTACTGGTCGGCAATCTGGAGCGGGTGTACGAGATCGGGCGCGACTTCCGCAATGAGGGTGTTTCATTCAAACACAATCCCGAATTTACACAGTTGGAATTTTATTGCGCCTATGCCGATTATTTGCAGGTCATGGAATTAACCGAGAAGATGGTCGCCTTCGCCGCTGAAAAGGTGACCGGATCCACAACAGTCAAGTTTGGTGAGTATGAGTTGGACTTTAAGCCTCCCTGGAAGCGGGTGGAAATGCGTGCTGGCATTCTCGAAACCAGCGGCATAGACATTGCCGGGTATAAAACCGCTGAAGACCTGTACAAAGCCATCGCCGCCAGGCATGGCAATAAGACTCCCGATCCAAAATCCACTCGCGGCAAGATGATCGATTTTCTATTGGGTGAGTTTCTCGAACCGACCCTGATCCAGCCTACCTTTCTCTACAACTATCCACGCGATATTTCTCCGCTGGCAAAATCCATCCCGGGCGACCCGCTGACCGTGGAGCGTTTTGAAGGTTACGTTGCTGGTTTTGAGTTGTGTAACGCCTTTACCGAATTGAATGATCCGCTTGACCAGGAACAGCGCTTTATCGAGATGAGCCATGACTACACAGACGATGAAGAAGAGAAGCATCCATTGGATGAAGATTATCTGCGCGCCATGCGCTACGGAATGCCACCCAACGGCGGCTTTGGCATGGGCGTGGATCGTCTTGCCATGCTGTTGACGGATAATCACTCCATTCGTGAAGTGCTTCTTTTCCCCGCGTTGAAAAAGGAAGAATTCCTGAAATAGACCAGCGAAAGTTCTGGAAATACCGGGTAATTCCAGCGAATATACAGGGTTGCTGCCAGATTTTGCTTTGCGAATTTCCTGTTTAATCGGTTTTTGCATTGGGGTCAAAAAAACGTTACGCATAAAAATGCGTGACGTTTTTCGTTAAATCCCCAATTTGTGAGTAAAATAACCCCATGGACGAACCTGCTCTTATTCAAACTGCACAGCACGGTGACCTGGATTCATTTAACACCCTGATCTTGCATTATCAAGACATGGTCTTTAACACTGCGCTTCGGATACTTGGCGATGATGATCTTGCCGAAGATGCGGCGCAGGAAGCCTTTATTTCCGCCTTCCGCAGTATTGGAACTTTTCGGGGAGGCTCATTCAAGGCCTGGTTGATGCGGACTGTGACCAATGCCTGTTATGATGAATTGCGCCGCCAGAAGCGGCGCCCCACCACACCCCTCGAACCTGAAACACACGACGGTGATGAAATGGATTCTCCACGTTGGCTGGCTGATACCAATATGACCCCCTCTGAAAAATTTGAGGCGGATGAACTCGAACACGCCATTCAACACTGCCTTGACATGCTTCCCACAGATTTTCGAACGGTGGTTGTGCTTGCCGATGTTCAGGGTATGGATTACAGCGAAGTCGCAATTGCCGCCCATGTTCCGCTTGGCACGATCAAGAGCCGCCTGGCACGCGCGCGTTTACGTTTGCGAGAGTGCCTGCGCGGCTTTGAGGAACTTTTACCTTCATCTTTTCGTCTGGAAGGGGAAAGTTACTCATGAAAAAATTCCACGATATTGAACAACTCTCTTCTTATTTGGATGGACATCTCAGCCCGGCTGAATCTGCACGCTTCGAATCCCGCCTCCCCTCTGCTCCTGAGCTTGCATCCGCTTTCAATGACCTTCGCGCCGCCCGGGGTATTCTGCGCAAACTGCCATCGCGCAAAGCTCCGCGTAACTTCACATTGACACGTCAAATGGTGGGACTTAAGCCGCCATTACCGCGTTCATATTCCTTCTTCCGTTTTTCGACCACATTCGCAACGATTCTTTTGATGTTCACCTTTGCTGCCAATGCGTTGACCCAACTTCCGCGCATGACGTTTGGCGCGGGTGCGCCAGCCCCTGCCATGCAGGAAGACTATGGTGGGATGGGTGGCGGCGGCGGACCTTCTGAGTCTGCTGCGGCACCTGAAGCACCGGAGTTGATGGAAGAAATCCCGGCTGCTCCTGCTCTGGAAATGGAACCCCAGCCAACCGCTGGTGTGGATTCCGCTGCGACCGAGCTGCCAACAGCCAAAGTTATGTCAACACCATCAGAAATGCAGGCTCAACCCCCCGTCCAGGGTCTGATCGAGCCGGAATCAGTTCCACAGGAGCAACCTCGTGCCGAAAGTCAAGCGCTGATCCCCTTTGCTTTGCAGATCGCGCTATTGATCCTGATACTGCTCAGCGGACTGACTGCCTTTCTGCTGCGCCGTTCTGCAATTCAAAAATGGAAATAACTTAATGGCGCGAGACGATATCATAAAATTTTGCCCCCGCTGTGGGACGAAAGTCAACTTTGTTGAATCCTTTGGCGCCGTGCGCCCCGTCTGCCCGGCGTGTCGTTGGATCTATTTCCAGGACCCGAAGGTTGCGGCGGCTGTCCTTGTTGAGAAGGATGGGCGCATTTTGCTGGTGCGTCGCGTGAATGAGCCTTTTCGTGGCATGTGGACCCTGCCTGCCGGCTTTGTCAATGGGGGCGAAGATCCAGCCGAGGCGGCGGCGCGGGAATGTCTGGAAGAGACAGGCTTGAGCGTACGCGTGACCCGGGTGCTGGAGATCATTCACGGCAGGGAGCATGAACGCGGCGCAGATTTTGTCATTGTCTACCATGCCGAAGTCATCAGCGGAGAGTTGCTTGCCGCCGATGATGCGGATGCAGCAGAGTGGTTTGTACGCAATGCCCTGCCCCCGCTGGCTTTCAAGGCGACCAAACAAGTACTTGAAAATTGATCGCCAGGCTTCGGTGTTCCATGGACCTCTGAAATTAATATGTCCATTGCAGTTTTTTGTCAATATGACCCATGTCTCTTTATATTTATTTTCTTTTGGTGTATGCTTATACTTATTTCATTACATAACAAAGGAGAGAAAACCATGAAGTCACAGTATCGTATGCTATTTGCTTTATTTTCCCTGTTATTGGTTGTGAGTTTGGCTTGTAACGGGGGAGCTGCTCCTACCGCCACACAGCCGCCTGTAAATGAAGAGCCTCCCGTTGTTGAAATTCCTGAACAGCCTCAGACTGAAGAACCTGCACCTGCTGCCACCGAGGCGCCTGTGGTTCAGTCGTCTGCTGAACAGTTTTTTACTGAAGAATTTGATGCAAGTTATGAGAATTGGTCAAGGTTTGATGTCCTCGGATCACAAGAGACCAATGAAGACGGCCTGGCGCTTGAAATTGACGACAGCCGTTTGGTCTTTGATTTCAGCACGAAGTATCTCTATACCTACCTGTTCTACGAGCCGTTTGAATATGACAATGTTGCTGTTGAAGCTCGGGTCGAGAATCGCGGCATGAACGATAACAACATCAGCCTGATCTGTCGTTATAGCGATGAAGGTTGGTACGAATTCAATGTTGCCAATAGTGGTCTTTATAATATCCTATATGGCTTTGTGGAACCTGATGGTGACATAGGTTATGGCCGTCTGGCTGATGGCGGGTCAACCAAGATCAAATCCGGCAAGGATGTGAATATCTATAAAATTATCTGCAAAGACCGAAAACTTAGTCTGTATATTAACGGAATTGAAACCCGCGTTTATGAAGACAACAACTATGTGCTGCGGGACGGCAAGGTTGGTATTTCGGTTTCGTCTTTTAAACAACTCCCCATCAAAGTTGAATATGACTGGGTAACGGTCAGCGAACCATAAACAGGATAGGAAAGGGCATCCACGACTTAGCAATTCGCTGAGTCGTGGATGCCCTGAAAAAAGTATGCTTGATATTCGTCCTTCCCCAATTTCAGGTACATGGTACGACGGCAACCCCAGGAAACTTGCCGCCCGTGTGGATGAATATCTTAGTGCCGCCGAACTTCCGGAAATTAAGGGGAACATCATTGCCGTCATTGCTCCGCACGCGGGACATGTTTATTCGGGCGCAGTTGCAGGATATGCCTTTGCCGTCATTCGCGAACTAACCCCTGATCTGGTGGTTGTTCTTTCCCCGTTTCATAATATTGAATCTCATTCCCTGCTCACGACCAAACACCAGGCTTATTCAACCCCGCTGGGAAATATCGAAGTGGATCGTGCCGCGCTTTTGGATCTGCAGCTAAATCTCGATTTTCCCATTACTGCCATTGCCAATGACAGGGAACACTCTCTCGAAATTGAATTGCCGTTTTTACAACGCGCCCTTAAAAACGAATTCAAACTTCTGCCGTTAATGATCCGTGCGCAGGAAGTGAATGTTGCCCAAAAAATTGGGCATGCTCTGGCGCAAACACTGGGAAACAAAAATGCGCTGATCGTTGCTTCCACTGACCTCTCGCATTTTTATGACCAGCAGACTGCCAAAATATTGGATGAAGAAATGCTCAAACGTTTTGAGTCCTTCAATCCCGAATCAATTTTTGACGCTGAACGAATGGGTAAAGGCTTTGCCTGCGGACATGCAGCCGTTGCCGCAATGTTATGGGCGGCACGTGAACTGGGCGCGAACAAATTACAAATTCTAAAATATGCCACTTCAGGCGATGTTACCGGTGACCATTCATCTGTCGTCGGCTATGGCGCGGCGGTTGTGTACCAGGTCAATGAATAAGAAGTAAAAAAAGTGGCGCGGGAGATCCATCTCCCTGCGCCAGAAATTTAACCCTGTCTACCTAATCTACTTGCCCTTGTCCCACTTTTTCACAGCTTCATGAAACGCCATCTTCAATCCAGCATCGGGGATATCATCCACGCTGGCGTACATCTTTCCATTAACCCAGATCTCCAGTGAGCCGTCCTTCGCTGAGCCAAAGTCAATTGAGAATTTATTGAACGGGTCGCTATCCAACTTTGCGCGCAGAATATCCTCGATCTGTTCTGCAAAGGGTGCTGCGATTCTTTCGCCCCCATCGTGATCAAAAAGCGTCACGCCTTCACCATCGGCGCGGGTTGCAGTCATGGTCTCTTTGGGAGGCTCGGCGTGCATCCATTCGGGTTTCTCGTCTGTTCTGCCTGTTAATTGCACCTGGTTCGATTTTATGAACACTAATGCCAGCAGCCCCACTGAAATCAAAATCACAATTGCACCCACAACCATTATCGTAATCGTCATGCCAGCCTCCGTTTTGAACTATCGCCATTATAATCGCACCATGTTTGCCCGTGTTGCCGTTAATGTTCCCGCGATCTCAGACCTCTTCGATTATTCCATTCCTGCCGAACTTGCAGGACAGGTTCAGGCGGGGTGTCTGGTAACCGTGCCCTTTGGAAATCAAACAGTTCAGGGAATTATCATCCAATTGATCGATGTGGCTGCGGTGGTGGATCCAAAATCGATCCTTGATCTACTTGATCCCGACCCGGTTCTAACTCCGTCCCTGCTTGGTCTTGCCATTCGTCTGGCAGAGTCCACGCTGAATCCTTTGGCTTCGATTGTCAGCCTCATGTTGCCCACAGGTTTAAGTCAGCAGGCGGATATGCTGTATTCAGTGAATAGCGGAAAATTATCAGTGGCCGGTGATCAATCCCCAGTGACAAAGCGATTGCTCAATTTGTTGAATGAACGCGGGGCATTGCGCGGACGTCAAATTGATACGCATTTTGCAAAGATCGACTGGCGCAGGACAGCAGCGGTGCTGGTTAAAAAGGGGGTGCTTTCCTCAAAGCATGTATTGCCTGTCCCGCGTGTGAGACCAAAATACCTGCGCGTTGCTCAACTCTCCGTACCGCCCGAAGAAGCAGAAGCAGAAATGCCCAACCTCGGTACACGACAGACTTTGGCACGCCGCCAATCCGCTTTGCAATTTCTTGTCCGACAGCCTGACGCCATCAATCTTTCTTGGGTCTATGCCGAAACAGGCTGCAACCTCGCTGATTTGCAGGAGCTCGAAGAGCGTGGGTTGATCCGTTTGTTTGAAAGCGAAATTTTCCGTGACCCGCTTGAAAGAGCCGGCAGGGAGGTGGGCGAGGAAACAGGTACACAGGTTTTGGAACTCACGCCTGACCAGTCTTCTGCACTGGAAGAAATCGATCGGGCTGCAAAGGGTAACGATCAACATTCAACCTTTCTACTTTATGGAATTACAGGGTCTGGAAAAACAGAAATCTACCTTCGGGCTGCTGAAGAAACCATCAAACACGGCAGGCAGGTGATCATCCTCGTCCCGGAAATTGCATTAACCCCGCAGGCTGTACGTCGTTTTCTCTCGCGCTTTCCCGGGCAAGTGGGACTGGTTCACTCAAAACTTTCGGAAGGGGAGCGGTACGATACCTGGCGTCGGGCGCGGTCTGGAAAACTTAAGGTCATTATCGGTGCGCGCTCGGCCTTGTTTTCGCCGCTGCCCAATGTTGGTTTGATCGTCGTGGATGAGTGTCACGACCCATCGTTTCATCAATCCGAGCCGCCATACTACCATGCCGTCACTGCCGCGCAGGATTATGCCCATTTGTGCGGAGCGGTTTGTGTGCTGGGATCTGCGACCCCGACAGTGGAACAAAGATTTCAGGCGGAGACTGGACAAGCGGTCAAGTTGGAATTGCCATATCGCATCTCTGAAGCAGGTCTGCCTCCTGTGCAAGTGGTGGATATGCGCGAGGAACTCAAAACCGGCAATCGGGGGATCTTTTCGCGAGTGCTGGCTGAGTCTTTGGCAGAGGTCATTTCCCGCGGCGAGCAAGCCATTCTTTTCCTCAATCGACGCGGCACCGCCACTTATATTTTTTGCAGGGACTGCGGGCTGGTACTGAAATGTCCCAACTGCGAAACACCCTTGACTCTACATATTGAGGGTTTAACGTTAAACATGCAGCCCTCAATGTTATTATGTCACCATTGTAATTACACGCGAAAAATTCCACAGACCTGCCCGGCCTGCAGCGGGAAGAATATCCGTGCCTACGGGCTTGGTAGTGAGAAGGTCGAAAATGACGTACAAGCCATGTTTCCAAATGTCCGTACCTTGCGCTGGGATTGGGATACCACACGTCAAAAGGATGCTCATGAGATGATCCTCACGCACTTCGCCAATCATCAGGCGGATGTGTTGGTGGGAACGCAAATGCTCGCCAAGGGTTTGGACCTGCCTTTGGTTACCCTGGTTGGAATTGTGCTGGCAGATGTGGGATTGAATCTGCCAGACCCATTTGCCAGTGAGAGAGTTTTCCAAACGCTGACACAGGTGGCGGGACGCGCAGGGCGTTCAGCGTTGGGCGGAAAAGTGATTTTGCAGACTTTTATGCCTGAGCATTACGCCATTCAATTTGCATCCAACCATGATGCGAATGGATTTTATGAGCGCGAGTTGGAGTATCGCAAACAGTTGGGCTATCCGCCTTATGCCCGGCTGGCGCGGTTGGAGTACCGTCACGCTGACCCGCTCAAAGCGGAGGAAGAGTCTCAGAAAACAGCGGCCGGGCTCAGGGATAGAATTAAATTGGAAGGTCGTCACCAGACAGAGTTGATCGGTCCCGTCCCATCCTTCTTTGCCAAGGTGGACGGTATTTATCGCTGGCAAATCATTGTGCGCGGCCCTGATCCTGTTTCGCTGCTGCACGATATCAAGTTGCGGGATTGGCGTATCGAAGTTGACCCGATTAGTTTGCTATAATCGGCGCATCTGTTCAGGCTGAGCCCCTAAATGTTTTCATCGCGCTCAAGCGGTTGGTTGAAATGGATTCTTTGAAGAAAATTAAAATGGTGTATCACAGAAGTTTTTCGGGTGCGTAGTTACCCATCCGTGTATCTTATTTAGGAGAGTGAACCATGCAAAGTTTTTCGCGCGGCTGGTCTTTTCTCAAGCAAGCCTGGGAAATGGCATTCAAAGATAAGGATCTGCTTAAGCCCTCGATCTATGCGCTTGTGGCTGGCATGATCGTTTCAGTGATCGGCATCATTCCCCTGGCGATCGGATATTTTATATTCGGCACCGAAGGGGTTGGCGGATTTGTGATGTTCATCATGGGCGGCATTTTGGTTTTTGCGCAGTTCGTAGTGGCATACGTGTTTTCAGGAATGACGGTCTACTTGATCTACGGCTATCTTTCAGAGGGTGACGGCAGAATGGATAAAGCATGGGAGATTGTGCGCCGTGACTTCTTTGATATTCTGACTCTGGCGGCAGCTTCGACTGCGGTGAATATGCTTAAAAGCGCGGCACAGCGTAACAAAAAGAACAGCATTACTGCCAATCTTGCGCGCTCGGCGACAAGTTTGCTCGAAACCCTGTGGACGGAAGCTGCGCTTCTCGTTTTGCCAGCGATGATCATAGATGACTTGAATCTTAAAGACGGGATGCAGCGCGTTTGGAAGATCACCAAGGAAAATCTATTGCTGGTCGGCATCAGCACAGTGGGGGTGCGCTGGGTGACGGGGTTGATCAGTTTTCTCTTTGGCGTGGTTGGATTTGGCATTGCCTTTGCCATTGGCGGCGGCCTGACCTATGTTTCCGGGGGCAATGCGGCTCTCTCGATCACGGGTATTGTCATCGGTGCGCTGGTCTTCTTTGCTTTTGTGATGGTGGCGAGTGTTTTTAGTTCCTACACCAACACCGCGTATCACACCTGCCTTTATATTTGGGCGCGTGAAGTGGAAACTGCCAGGGCGCAAGGCAGCTCTGTGCAGGTAAACGCTCCTGCTCCACTGGCGGCGGCACTGGCATAACAATTGCTGTCATGGCGAAGGGACTTTTTGTGTTCCCTGGAACCGCACACCAATACAGGTGAAAAATCTCCATCAATGGCCGGGTGTTGCTTTGCCGGGGAAGACACCATCCTCAGAATCACAGAAATAAGGAAATCCATGCAACCTGAACCTCGACGTGAAATGATCACATGGCAGGAAGTGGACAAGTTGATCGACTACTTGCTGCCCCAGTTCAAGCGTGAATTCACCGCCATGGTGATGATCACCCGCGGCGGAATCATCCCTGGCGGAATGCTTGCCGAAGCAATGGACATCACCCATATCCTCACGGCTGCTGTGGATTTCCCTGCCCAATCAAAGACTGAGAAATCAAACCTGATGGTCTGGCCCCAGTTTATTCAATTCCCTGTGGAAGATAAACTGCGCGGTCGTCCGACCCTGATCGTGGACGATGTCTGGGGATCAGGGCGAACGATCACGGCGGTAAAAAACCGTGTTTCTGCGGCAGGCGGGTTCTCTGAGACTTGTGTTTTACATTTCAATCCATACCGCAATTTGTTTGGCAGCGTGCGCCCTGATTATTACGCGGCAGTAACCGATGCTCGAATTATCTATCCATGGGAGATCGACCGCGGCACAGATCAGGTTTTGCTGGGAGAGATATAAAAAAATCGACCTAAAGGTTCTTACCCCCCTTTAGGTCTTTGTAGAAGATCTATATGAAATCAATTGAGACGATCACAAAGGAACGGATCAAGGTATTGCGCGCCAATGAGTATTTTGATGATCTTCCTGATACCCTGTTGAAGGAAATTTCAACGTATATGGATCTGCGGGAATATCAGCGTGGAGATGTTCTTTTTTGGGAAGGTGACTTATGCGATGGGTTGTATATCGTTCAGCAAGGACTTGCAAAAATATTTCGTCTTTCGCCGCAGGGTCGCCAATACATCGTGCGGATCTTACAGGAGGGTGATACCTTTGCTGAAGTTCCCGCTTTTGATGGCGCGACGAACCCTGTTAACGTGGAAGCGCTGGAAAATTGTTCTGTTTGGGTGATTGATGGAGAAAAACTGCGCGGGCTTATCAGTTCACATCCGCAGTTCGCGCAGAAGGTGCTGGGGAATTTTGGAAAAATGCTGCGCGGCATGGTTCACAAGGTCAGCGAGATGGCTTTTTATCAGGTAACACATCGTCTGGCACGCTTGATCTCTGAAATGTCCGAGGAGAGGTCCGTGCCGCACTGGACTCAGGAACAACTCGCAGCCCGGCTGGGGACGGTTCGTGAAGTGGTGGCGCGTTCATTGAAGGAATTGGAACGCAGCGGTGCGATCAAAATTGAAGATCGGCGAATTCAAATTGTGGATAAGGAAATTTTCCGTCAATGGTCGCAGCCGGGTAATTAGAGGCATCCAGACAGTTAACCATAAAATAAAAAGTACGTCACCCGCAAGGGATGACGTACTTTTTATTTATCTTTTTTGGAATTATGGGGCAGGTGTCGCGTAATACGTGCCAGTGGCCAGCAAAGTTGTATCTCCCACAGATTGCGCCGCGAACATTTGCGCCTGACGGGCACGGTTGGTGGCTTCTGCGAGGGTCTTTAGGGCATACTCGGGATTGTGGAAACCTGTGCTGTTTTCCGCTGAGACTATGTCCCACATATATTGAGCTTCACGATGAAGCTTGCGGGCCTGGTCCAGCAACGCGGCATCTGCATTACCGGCGGCGACTGCAGCCTTGATGGCATTGATCGCATCCACAATGGCATCCTCGGTCGTGATCTTGGTGCTGGCAACCTGCTCCTGAATTAAATGCACCCGTTCAATGACATAATTGGTATCAGCATGGCATTGTCCACAGGATTCCTCCGGGTTGAGCAGTGGGCTGTGTACATCATGTGAGGAGTATTTTGTTGCACCATCGCTTGTATATGGCATATGGCAGTCAGCGCAGGAGACGCCCGCATTATAGTGGGTGGAACCGGCGGTGAAGAATTCATATTCAGGATGCTGAGCCTTGAGCATGGGTGTGCCGGTCTCTGGATATTCCCAATCCTTGAAGCCGATTTCTTCATAATAGGAAATGATCTCATCAACTGTTGTGCCGTTATCCCACGGGAAGGTGAGGTACTTGCCATCGCCTTTGAAATAATATTCCACATGGCAGTTCGCGCAAACCACTGTCCGCATTTCCTGACGGGTGAAGGTTGTCCAATCCTTGCCCTGGCGTTCAAGTGCTTCCTTGAGCGCAGGATTGGTCACGATCAGTCTCATGGTCTCTGCTTCGTGACAATTTGCACATCCGATGGTGTTGTTGATGTTTGGTGTCATTTCGTTAAAGGTCATCTTATCGTAGGCTTCCATGCCCATTCTGTCCCATAAGCCGGGATTGTCAGATGATTTGCATGAATAGCAGGTGGCGGGGGTGTGCTTGGGATCACTGTCATCCAAATTCAAACGTTTGGTTGCGCGCACATCTTCCAGCATATTTATGTGACCACGGTCATCGTTGTAATCCTTGCTGAATGGATATCCCGCAAATAAGATCACCTGACGCGGATCACGTTCAAGCCACGAGAATTGTGAAGAGCCGCCGTATACGGTATCTTCATTATTCGTTTTGGTCTTCATCAAGGTATCATATTGATTGGGAAAGTTTACAGCCCACAGGGTTGAATCAGGTTCCATCGGTTCGATCTCAACCAGAGGTTGTACAGCGCGTACTTCGGCAGGTTGATTTTTTACATAAGCCAGCACGCCCACCAGCGCGACAGCCAGAATAATCACAATGCCTGCCAGAATAAGATTGGTGTAATTTTTCATTGATGTATTCTCCTTTATTTGATCGGATAAAGTGTTGAGTCTTGATAGGGGGTGTTTGAAGCGCCGCGTGTGCCGTGCGCCACATTACGATGGCAGTCCCAACAATAGCGGTCAAAAGGCTGCGCACCCATTAAAACTGTTTCCGCCGTATCTTCGTGGCAGTGAATGCAATTCTCCTGAATGATCCCTTTTGTTTTAGCATTAGCGCGGATCGCAGCAGGAATATTACCCGTGACAAAAGCATAGGTATCTTTTGCCCCCTGTCTGCCTTTTTCGGCATAATACACTGCAAAATTATCGTGCGGTAAATGGCAGTCGGTGCACTTGGCAAACCCTTCGTGTCCGCCGTGATACCAATTCTCGTATTGGGAATCCATCACGTGGCAATTGGCGCAAGTTTCTGGTGCGCTTCCGCCGTAAGCGGCGGCATCGGTTGCGAAAACAAAATACCCCATTGCCAGGATCGCAGCCACAATGGCAATAAAGAATGGAAATTTCGACATTGGCTCTCCTTGGATAAAATTAACCTATCCTTAATATAAATGAGTTGATAAAAAAATGTTGTGATTTTTGTCACATTTTGGAGTTAAAACTTAAAATTGAATTTAAGGTAAATTTACCTTAAATTGTCATGTTTTCAAGTCAATAATTATTTTATGGCTGTCCTGCCTTGGTACTCTGTGTAAATTTGATTTTGTCCAAGGCGGATTATTTTGAACTCCTGCAGCCCTGCTAAAGTGGCATTCTGCAAGTGTTACAATCCAATTAATTGGCTTTTTCGAAGTCAGAAAATTCTTCTTGCGGATGCATTGATGCACTCTGGAAGCGGACCTTCTATGCTCATATGGCCGAAATAGCCTTCCTGTGGCATTGTTGAATTATCCACCTTTGGAGTCTGAATGAAAAAAACTCATCTACGCGGACGTTATCTCCGCATCCTTGCTTTTTTTGCGGGTGTTATTGTCCGCTTTATCTACTGGGAATTAATTGTTCGCAAGATCGGCTTTCGTCAACTTGCAAAGAGTACGCGCCCCGAACGTTTCCGCCGCGAGGCACTCCGATTTCGTGCACTGGCTTTGCATATGGGCGGCGTGATGATCAAGGTCGGGCAGTTCCTTTCCTCGCGACTGGATGTGCTTCCGCCTGAGATCACCGAGACTCTCGCAGACTTGCAGGATGAAGTCCCCGCTGAAAGTTTTGAGGACATTCGTCAACTTGCTGAACAGGAGCTCGGTGCACCGCTCTCGGATAAATTTGAATGGTTTGATGAGAATCCACTGGCAGCCGCATCTCTTGGTCAGGTGCATAAGGCCAGACTGCGGGTGGCTGATGATATGGACTACATCACCGTTGTTGTAAAAGTTCAGCGTCCCGGTATCGCCGCCATTGTGGCGATTGACCTGTCTGCATTAAAACGGGTGGGAGGCTGGATGATGCGCTATCGTCCCATCCGGGAGCATGCAGATATTCCAGCCTTGCTGCGTGAATTCTCAGCCACTGTCCGTGAAGAAATTGATTACAAACAGGAAGCTGAAAATGCCGAAACTTTCTTTGAAAATTTCAAGGACGATAAATATGTAAATGTGCCGCGTGTTGTCAGAAGCCTTTCGACGTTACGCGTCCTGACCCTCGAAGATGTCTTTGCCATAAAAATTACAGACTTCGAGGCCATCACCGCCGCAGGCATTGATCGCGGCGAAGTGGCCCGAAAATTATTGGATGTCTATCTCGAACAGATTTTTGAAGATGGTTTCTTCCACGCTGACCCTCATCCGGGCAATTTGTTTGTTACGCCCCTGCCTCCGGCCGGGGGCAGGAAACGCAAATCGGTGCGTTGGCAATTGACCTTTGTGGATTTTGGCATGGTCGGGCATGTACCTGAAAATCTTCGCAAGGGTTTACGCGAGACGGTGATCGCCGTTGGCACACGTGATGCAGCACGTCTGATAAGGTCATATAAAGAGTTGGGGTTTTTATTGCCAGGTGCCAATACGCAGGCACTGGAGCAGGCTTCTGCCGCCATATTTGACCGTTTTTGGGGGATGTCGATGAGCGAGTTGCGTAATGTGCGTCCAAGCGATGTGCATGAAATGGGCCACCGTGTGCGCGATGTGATGGTGGAGACGCCTTTTCAGGTGCCCAATGACCTGCTGATGCTGCTCCGAACCATTGCCATTCTTTCGGGTATGTGCACAGGTTTAAATGCGAATTTCAACCTGTGGGAACAACTTGCTCCATACGCAAGCAAGCTTGTTCAAGAGGAAGCTTCGTCCGCTTTTAATTTGGATAATGTTCTTAAACAGGTGGGGGATGTCTTGCAGGCTTTTATCGCCCTGCCTTCCCAAGCCAGCCGGCTGTTTGCGCAGATCGAATCGGGCGGGTTGGTGGTTCAGTCGCCGCACATGGCGCGCGAACTCCGTACGTTGGGACACTCGGTGAACCGCCTGACAGGCGGGGTACTATTTGCCGCGTTTCTGGTCAGCGGCGTGATGTTAATTAATAATGGAGGCGCTCAACTTGGGGGAGGTTTGCTGGGAGCTGCAGGTGTAACGTTGTTGTGGGTGATGTTTGGGGGGAGGAGGTGAAAAAAAGGAATTTAACCACAATGGAATCAAAGAAGCACAAAGTATTTGTAAAATTTCCTTCGTGCCCCTTTGGTCCCTTGTGATCAAGCTTTCCTGTTACGCTTTTTCTTCCATCTTTTGAATTGCAGCATCGAGCATACTGCGCACAGCCAGCATCATCTCTTTGCGCGCTGTGCGGCGGTGTTCGAGAAAGCCTTCGGGAAGAAGTAATTTGGCGGCTTCACGCATTTCCTGACGAGCCTTCCTATAATGGTCGCGGGCTTCCTCGGGGATCTCGTGCTTGAATTTCTTTTCGCTATTGGTTTTCTTGACAGACATGATGAACTCCTTTTTTGAATGTCAGAAGTGCTTTTTCCGAACTCTGTTATGGTGCACTTGTTGCGGTTGGCGTGGTGACATCTCCAACCGTGATATTTACCGAGAGGGTATCCCCAAAGAAGATGCCGTTTGCATCGGTCATGCGCCATGAACTTTGGATTAATCCGTTTTGTCCGCTGGGAACCACCAATTCAATGGAAAGCTCACGTTTTGCGCCGGCGGGAATCGGTTCTGTCAGGATCACGGGGTCCCCTTTCATGGGGTCGCCTCCGAAGTTGCTAAAGGTAAAGCCGGGCGCCCAGGCGCATCCGCCGCTGTTTTGGACGTACCATGTTTTGATAAAGACTTCATTGGCTTTCAGATTCGTGCCGTCGGGGATGGAGCGGTCTTCGATCCAAAGCAGGTTGTAGCAGGGATCAGCAACAGCGGGTGTTTCAAGTGTGGCGGTCACGTCAACGGTGGGGGTGGTGGGCGTGGCCGGTGGTTCAACTGTCAGCGTGGGAGAGCCAGTTGGCACAACAACCAACTCCTTGGTCAGTGATGAAGAATAGGTTGCTACAGCTTCGGTACGGATCGCATCCACATTACCTGTTTGTGGTTGATTGTCTGTTATGCATGAAAAAAGCAGCGCTCCTAAAACCAGGACGACAGTTATGGATAAAATTCTTGTTTTCATGGTATTAAGTATACAACAATATATTAAACCTCAACGCCCAGCCAGATGCGGATGAAGTAGCCGATCACAAAACTGAATGCGGCAACGCTCAGGCTTAACCCTGCCATTTCCACGAATCGGTCGCGGAAGGATTCACCTTTGGCGACGGAGATGTAATAATTGAATATCGCAATGATGATGACCGCGGTGGTGAGCGAAATGGCGAGGTCGAGGTAGTAGTTGGTGAAAAGCAGGTATGGCAAAATGAGCAGGGTGACCGTGATGATGTACGCGATGCCTGTATAAATGGCGGCACGGACGGGATGCTTGCCCGTGTCTTCCGAGCGGGTGGAGAGGTATTCGCTGGCAGCCATCGATAGCGAGGCGGCGATGCCCGTTATGAGTCCTGAGAGGGCGATCAACTTCACATCCTGCAGGGCAAGCGTCAGACCGGCAAGAGCGCCTGTTAATTCCACGAGCGCATCGTTAAGCCCCAGTACCACCGAACCTGCGTAGCGCAGTCGTTCTTCATCCAACATGCCGATCAGTTTTTGTTCGTGCTCATTCTCTTCGTTCTGTATCCTGGTGGCTTCAGGGATTTCCTTGGACACTGCGTAATAGTTCTTTTGCGCGCCTTCTTCGCCCATTTCCATCAGCTTGATGCCAAAGGTGAACCCAAACGCCATATTGATGATGTAATAAAACCAGACGACAAGCCAGCGCGGCTGGACCTCCTCTTTGGTATATTCCTTCCAGCCATTGTAGTGCCGCAGTTCATCGTCAGCGATCTGGTTGATGATCCTTGCGTTCTCTTCCGATTTGATGCGCTTTGCAATGCGCTTGTAGATATGATATTCGGTGATTTCCGCTCGCTGGAACTCAAGTACTTTGTTATGTGTCTCTTGACTAAGTTGCATGTGTTTTTCCTGGATCTATGTGGTTTTATCCCAAAGCCTGATATTGCATGGATGCGTATCTTCCGTAGGCAAAATGCTCCAACTGACGTTCAATATCGTTGAGCAGGGCAGATGCCCCAATGCGGAAGAGATTTGGACGCATCCACTCTTCGCCAAGTTCTTCCTTCATCAGGATCAGCCAATCCAGTGATTGCTTGGCAGTGCGGATTCCTCCTGCGGGCTTGAATCCTACTTTATAGCCAGTGGCTTCGTAATAAGTACGGATGGCCCGAGTCATAACCAGGCTGACAGGCAGTGTGGCATTGGTCGGTTCTTTGCCAGTGGATGTTTTGATAAAGTCTGCGCCTGCCTGCATACAAACGAAACTGGCACGCATTACATTTTTCAATGTGCCCAGTTCGCCTGTAGCCAGAATGGATTTCATGTGCGCGTCACCGCAGGCTTCGCGGAAGGCTTTTACTTCGTCGTAAAGCACACGCCAGTTTTGGGTGAGCACATGCCGGCGGGAGATGACGATGTCAATTTCAGATGCGCCTGCCTTGACCGACGCTTCGATCTCGGCAATTTTTTGGTTAAATGGGATCAGCCCGGCTGGGAAGCCAGTGGAAACGGCAGCGACCGGAATGCCTGAGCCCTGCAAGGCATCCACAGCGGTTTCAACCATGGAATGATAAACACAGACTGCGCCGGTGGTGACGGGTTTCTCCACGCCCAAATCTTTCAGCAAGCCGGGGCGGATGGGCTGACGGGCCTTGGCGCACAGACGGCGGACCGTACCCGGGGTATCATCGCCTGAGAGGGTGGTCAGGTCAATATTTTGGACAGCCTGTAAAAGCCAGGCGGCTTGATATTCCTTTTTCACGGTGCGGCGGGTGGGGATGGTGGCTGCGCGCCGCTCGATGGCAGAGCGATTTACTTTGGTGTCTTCCACAGGCGCAAGGTCAAATGGAAGGATCGGAACTCGTTCGTTGTGGATTGTTGTAAGGTTTGTGGTCATGTGAAAACTCCTGCTGTCATCTGTATTATACAGTGTGAAGCACTTCATTGCGAGACACCCGCTTGTTGTTATTTTTAACGCATGCGCCATACATATGCTCTGGATGTTTATTTGGGAGTCTGGGGAAGTATCTGGCGGGTTGGTGCAAGGGATGAACAGGACCGACGCCACGCAGCGACATATCATATTGTATACTTATGGATATGAAGCCCACTTTTGTCATTGCAGGCAAATTGAACCGTGAGTATATTTTGCCGCCTTCCGGTCAACCCATATTGGATTCACCTGGAGGCAGTTTATTATATGCTGCGGGCGGTCTGGCTGTTTGGGGAGATACGAATGCGGGCTTGCTTGGGCGTGTGAGCGAGGACTACCCCAGTCAGTGGGTGCGTGATCTTGAAAAGCGCGGCTTTGACACACGCGGCATTCGAACTTTTCATGAATTGAACAATATTGACTTTCGCTCGTTTGTTGCCTTTACTGACCCCAATGAGCGCAGTTTTTCGAACGCTGTTTCCCATTTTGCCCGCCGCCAGCTTGCTTTTCCAAAAGCGCTGCTTGGTTATCAGGCCCCTGATGAATCGCGTATCGACCCGCATAAAACGGAACTGGTCTCGCCCGCCGCTTTGGATACACCCAAAGAGTATCGTGATACCCGCTATGTGCATCTCTGCCCCTTTGACTTTATCAGCCAGAGTCAAATGGTGAATCTCTTTCGGGGTGGACCAGACCAAACCGTCAGCCTGGATCCCGCTCCTGGTTACATGACGCCCGGCTTTTGGCGTGACCTGAGACTCGTCCTGCAAGGTGTTACCGTTTTCCTGCCGTCGGAAGAGGAATTGCGCGCGCTTTTCTGGGGCCAGACCTATGATTTGTGGGAAATGGCGCGCAAGGTTAGCGAATACGGTCCGCAGGTCATTGTGATCAAGCGCGGTTTACTTGGGCAAATGTTGTATGATGCAGCTGGCGGTCACCGTTACGAAATTCCCGCATATCCATCACGCGTTGCAGATCCAATGGGAGTTGGCGACGCTTTCTGTGGTGGTTTTCTTGCAGGCTTTCAAAGAACAAACGATCCCTTAATGGCAACTTTATATGGCAGTGTTTCTGCCTCGCTAAAAATTGAGGGGTCTGGACCTTTTTACGCACTGGGCGTTTTACCAGGTCTTGCCAAGGCACGCTACCATTCACTCAAAGAAATGGCGCGGGAAGTGTGAAAAAATCTGTCCCAAGCGGCTTGAGAGCATTTTTCCCAAAACAAGCTCAGGTAGTCTTTGCCTGAACCCCCTCACATGCTTTAAGAGAGAGCCAATAACCCATATAAAAGAGCGAACCTATGAACAATCTTTTGACCCAGGTCCTTGAGCTTGCCGTTAAAATCCAGCAAATCCCTGCGCCCACGTTCGCAGAAGGACCGCGTGCAGATTTTGTGCGTGCGCTTTTCCTGAAAGAGAATCTCAAAGATGTATCCATTGATTCATTTGGCAATGTATATGCGTGCCTGCCGGGTAAGCAGAATGAAGCGAAACCGTTGATCGTCTCAGCCCATTTGGATACTGTATTCCCAGCCAGTATTAATTTGCAGGTGAAACAGGAAGCGGGAAAAATTATCGCGCCAGGTATCGGTGATAATTCACTGGGTGTCGCTGCATTGTTTGGCATCCTCTGGTCTTTGCGTGAGAGGAAAGTTGAGTTAAACCATGATGTCTGGCTTGTGGCTAATGTAGGCGAGGAGGGACTTGGCGACCTGTGCGGAATGCGCGGTGTGGTGGATCGCTTTGAATCTCATGTCATCGGTTATCTTGTCCTTGAAGGATTGGCACTTGGGCATGTCTATCATCGTGCCATCGGCGTGAGGCGTTACCGCATCACAGCTAAAACCGCGGGTGGACATTCGTGGGCAGATTATGGTCAACCGTCGGCGGTGCATGAACTGGCTGCGCTGGTCACCAAGTTGACCGCCATCCATCTGCCGCGCCAGCCGCGTACCACCATGAATGTTGGCACTTTTGGCGGCGGTACAGGAATCAACGTACTGGCATCTGAAGCAAAATGCGAACTGGATTTGCGCTCGGAAGACCCAAAGGCTCTTTTGAAACTAACTCAACAAGTGGAGAAGTTACTAAAAGAATCAGACCGCGAAGGCGTGAGGATCATGGCGGAGATCGTTGGCGAGCGTCCCGCTGGTGAAATCCCAGCCGATCATCCGCTGGTGGAATTGGCAATGAATAGTACACGCGAACAGGGGCTGAATGGAAACCTTACCATTGGTTCCACGGATGCCAATATTCCCCTGAGTCGTGGCATTCCCGCAGTAGTAATGGGGATCACCACGGGCGGAGGCGCGCACACTACAAATGAGTATGTTGATATTGAGCCAGTCGGGAAAGGGGTGAATGGGTTGGTGAGGTTTATTGAGTTGGCCGGGCGACAATGATCAGTTTCATTCACGATTTCAATGACTTCATTTGACTTCGGACAATATAAATCACCAATGCGGTATTGATCAGCGAACCAATGAAAACAACAGCACGGTGCGTGTCAATGAGAAAAATTTAATAGGCTGCGCCTGAACTGATTTGGAATAGAATGGGGATGAACCAAATTTCAGGCACAAGAGTTACTGCCATGAACGAGAATACGTCTGCCGGATAAAAATATCGGTCGTGCATTTTTGCAGCAGGAGGAAAAGCACGCAAAAATAGAAGCGGCTTGTCATCCGAGTATTTTGTCCGCGCGATCTTAAATATCATCAGGGCAGAGAGCAGGTCAAATGCTGTCAGGATGAGTTCGATGGCAGTGGCCGGATTGATCCACTTCACAAACAGGGTGGATAATTCGAGAACGTGCTGTCTGCCAGTCTCTGGATCCCATGCTGAGCCAGAAAGTTGTATCATTTTTGAATGAAGTTGAGATCGCCATTGGATAGGGAAAGCAATTGATACCGAAGAAATAGCATTAACACAAACAACACAACACTAAAAACCAGCAGCGGACGTTTGCTCATCTATCTTCCCTGGTTTTGCAACACTTTCTGGAAT
>JAIFNG010000099.1 GCA_020047815.1 Anaerolinea sp. | reverse complement strand
GCCATAGATTTGCCCGTCAATGGTAACGCCTTCCCATGCTTTTTCGGGAATGTCACCGAGGTTATATTCATCCCAGTATTTTTCGACATAATCATTGAGCGGCATCATCCAACCAGCGCCAGCCCATTCACCAACTTGGGAGTTGGATCCATGCACAATGTCATACGGCGAATCGCCGCCGGCAGAGAGCGCCAGACGCACCTGCTCCTGCGCGTCAGCCGACGCCAGCAGGTTTGCGTTGACAGTCAGGTTCTCGACTTCATCACATTTTTCCAATTCAGCGGCATAAAAATCAGTGATCGCGAAGGACCAGCCGATCATGTTGATCTCTGTTGCTTCTGTGGGAGCAGGAACGCGGCAGCCTTCAACACCAACTTCGGGTGCTTCAGTGGCAACAGGCGCTTCAGTGGCAGCGGGGGCCTCAGTGGCAGCAGGCTCTTCAACAGCGGGGGCTTCGGTGGCGGCAGGCGCTTGCGGCTGACAACCGATCATTGATACCACGACCAGCAAACTGAGCAGGGCAAACAATACTTTATTCGTTCTTTTCATTTCAGCAACTCCTTGTTTTATTATAGTTTTGAACAGGAAATTTTTCGTGAGAAACAGGTGCTTATTTTTGCCGGGTTTATCTCCTTTTGGTGACCCACACTGTCTGTATGCTTGTGGGCAGGTTGGAAAATCCTCTGTATACGTATGCAATGATAATCATAAAAAACCGTGACGTTCCACGTTTTTGTTGAATACGTATACAATATCACGAGAATTATTCCATGTCAAGTGCCAGATTTTTCTAATTTTTTTTGTCTCTTGACAAGGATGCATATTCTTTGTAAAATGTATACGTATTCAAACAGGATTAACATGCCGGCCAAAAAACGCGGAACCACCTCTTCATCAAAATCAGCTGACTTCTCGCAGGTTGACGTTGCCCGATTGGCGGGCGTCTCCCAGGCGGCAGTTTCCCGCGCATTTACCCCGGGAGGAAGTCTTTCTGACGACACCCGGGCCAAGGTGATGGCGGCTGTCAAGCAGCTTGGGTACCGCCCAAATGTGATCGCCCGCAGTCTGGTTCAAAACTCAACCAATATCATCGGTCTGGTCGTCAAGCGCTTTACCAACCCCTTTTATGCCCAAATGATCCAGGAGTTCACCAGAGTGCTTCAGGAACAAGGCTATTGGACCCTGGTTTTTAATATTGCTGAAAAACAGGAGATCGAAGAAGCCCTGCCCATGGCGCTTCAATACAGGGTGGATGGACTGATCATCACCTCTGCGACCCTTTCCTCCAAATTGGCAGATGAATGCGCGCGTTCCGGAACCCCTGTGGTTTCGTTCAATCGCTATGCAACAGATGGCCACAGCCACATGGTCTATTGTGATAACTTCGAGGGGGGGCGGATGGTGGCGGACGCTCTGATCGATGCCGGACATACGCGAATTGCCTACATAGCAGGTGAAGAGTCATCCTCAACGAACCGTGACCGCGAAACAGGGTTTGTTCGGCGCCTGGAAGAACGCGGCCATGCTCTGGCATTGCGAGAGAGCGCCGGGGAATACGACTATGAAATGGGATATGCCGCCGCTGAGCGCCTGTTGTTATCAGGAACCCCGCGCCCCGATGCGATCTTCTGCGCGAATGACCTGATCGCCATGGGCGCATTGGACCTGGCTCGCTGCAAACTCGGCATTAAGATCCCGGCGGAACTGTCGATCATCGGTTTTGACGATATTCCTGCCGCAGGCTGGCCCAGCTACGAACTGACCACCGTTCGACAGCCATTTGGGATTTTGGTGGACACCACGATCCAGGTTTTGATGGATGCCATCCATGATCCTGAGTCTGAAGTTATCAAGAAAGTGGTCACGCCGACTTTGATCTGGCGCGGCTCATCACGCCGGAAGGAATAATGCCTGCGGAGAAATAAGGTAAAGGATTTTTTTTGTCGAGTTTTGTATACGTATACATCAACCTTTTTTATTGTTATCCACCCCAACATTTATAGGAGAAAAAATCATGGCTCAATTGATCACACCCGCAGAAATGCAAAGCCGTATCGTGCGGTTCGGCGACTATACGGAAGACAAGGCGATCCCCTTAATGTTCATTGACAGCCTTTTACCGGGTCACCATCGTCTCAATTATGCGGTCATCGGCGATACCGCCAGTGAGAACCCTGATTTTGAAGTCATGATCAAACAACCGCATAATTTTCAAATAGGCATGTTCAAAGCCATGCCAAACGGGAACGGCCCCGCCTTCCATCTCCACAATTACATCGAAGTATTTTTACCGCTGGAAGGGAAATGGCGTTTCATGTGGAGCAACGACCCCGAGCAGGGACCCGAAGGCGAGTTCATCCTTGAAAAATGGGATTTGATCTCGTTCCCTCCCGGTGTCTGGCGCGCATTTGAGAACATCAGTGACCAGCCCGCCTGGTGTTTTGCGGTGCTCGAGCAGCATGAAGTTTTTGAAACGAAAGACCCCCAGTGGGCGCCCTCGGTGATACGGAAAGCAAAAGAGTACGGTTTTGAATCGGATGAGAAGGGCAGGATGATCAAGCCCGCAAATTTTGAAGAGATAAACGCTGACCTGCTCAAAAAAATGTTCAATGCCTGAGTTCTCAAAAAAGGATGGATTAATGTTTGGCTATCAAGGAAAATACCTGCGGGTCAATCTGACCACAAAACAGATCCAAGTCTGCCTCATCGAAGATGAGTTGTTTAGGAAATATATCGGCGGCGTTGGGCTGGCGGTGAAAATTGTCTATGAGGAAACGGACGCAGACACCGATCCGCTTGGGGCGGAGAACGTTTTAGCCGCCTTTACGGGACCCTTTACGGGGAGCCGCGTCCTTTCTGCCAGCCGTCATCATTATGTGGCGCGTTCACCGCAGACGGGGATTTTAGGCGAGTCCAGTGTCGGCGGGGATTGGGCGACCCAACTCAAACAGGCGGGATTCGACGGCGTGGTTGTCACTGGAAAAGCAGATGGACCCGTCTACCTGTGGATCCATGACGGCGAATTTGAATTGCGGGATGCCCGTCCAATTTGGGGGCAGGATTCTTTTGAGTCTGCGGAATGGCTCAAAGCCCAAACCCACGAAAAAGCATCAGCTGCGGTTATTGGTCAGGCGGGGGAAAATCTCGTCCCGATCGCGGGTATCCCCCACCTTGGGACAAACACACGCTTTGGAATCGCAGGGCGAACAGGAATGGGAGCCGTGATGGGCTCGAAAAACCTGAAAGCCATGGTGGCGTACGGCACACTGCCGCTCTCGTTTGCTGATGATGGCACATTGAAGGACAGCATTCAGCAGGCTATCCCGCACATCCGCAAGGCTACAGCGGATTTCACCAAATACGGCACATCCGGCGGCGTGGAAAAATACGAATACCTCGGCAACTTCCCCATCAGGAACTGGCGTGACAGCCGCTGGGTGGAAGGCGCTAAAAAGATCTCAGGCGTGCGAATGCACGATACGATCTTGACAGGACGTTATACCTGCCGCAGATGCACCATTGCCTGCGGGCGTCACATCAACATTCAGGATGGGGAGTACGGGCCGCTGGACGGGGAAGGTCCCGAATATGAAACCATCGGCACGATGGGCGGCGAGTGCATGATCGACAATCTCGAAGCGATCTGCAAGGCGAATGAACTGTGTAACCGCTATGGACTGGACACGATCTCAGTTGGCGCAGTAGTTGCCTTTGGCATGGAAGCCTACGAAAAAGGATTGATCACCAAATCTGATACGGGCGGACTGGAATTGACCTGGGGCAGCAGCGAAGCCCTGATCGAAATGACTCACCGCATTGCCAAAGGCGAGAATGTCGGCAGACTGCTTGGCAAGGGTGTGCAGGGCGCTGCGGAGGAATTGGGCGGCAACGCGGCAGAGTTCGCGGTCCACGTCAAAGGCCTGGAACCTTCGGCACATGACCCGCGCCGCTTCTGGGTGCAAGCCGTGAGTTATGCCACCGCCGCGCGCGGAGCCTGTCACAACGCGAATTGGGGACACCCGTATGAGTTGGGTTTGAGCATGCCCGAAATCGGTTTGATGAAGCCGCACAAATCCTACGAGATGGAAGGTTTGATCCATGTTGCCGCCAAATTGCAGGATTATCAAACCCTGAACGACGCGCTGGTAGTGTGCCGCTTTGCCCAGGTCGGCGGCGCAGTCAGTCTGACGAATGTCACTGAATGGTACAACCAGATCACGGGGAACAACCTGACCGTGAACGACATGCTGCTGGCGGGGGAACGTATCTTCAACTTGAAGCGGTTGTACAACACGCGAGCGGGTATCAGCCGCAAGGACGACTTCCTGCCGCCGCGCTTCATGACCCACAACCGCAAGGGCGAAGGCATGACCAATCAACTTCCGCCCATTGGGCAGATGCTCAACGAATATTATGAATATCGAGGCTGGGATGAAATCGGGATCCCAACGCCTGAAAAACTGGCTGAACTGGGTTTGCTTGAGTTCGCGATGCAGCCTGCCGCCTGATCATTTTGAATGTCCATGGAAAAAAGGAGTACTGAAATGAAACTTGTTGAAAGAAAAGATGTTGTCAAAAAACCGCTGCCCGGGCGTGTGATCCAACTGGTGACGGGTGGGGCGGGAGCCGTATCCGCAAGCGAAGTCATCACCATGGGCTTTGCCCGCTACTCTGCCGAAAGCGGACCGATGGATCCGCACCATCATGTTGAAGAGATCGTGTACGTGCTGGAATCCAAAACCGGCTATGTGCGTCATGGCGGCTTTGGGGATGCACCCACCGAGTTGGGCGAACGTGTTGTCCTGCAGCCTGGCATGACCCTGCACTTCCCCGCCAAGGAATGGCACGTCTTCGAATTCGATGAAGGCGGTCACCTGGATATTATCTTCTTCTATTCCGACCCGAGTGTTTACACCAATAATTTCAAGAAGGAATAACGCGCGCTTCGACTACGCCCAGCGCGAACCGATAAGGTCTGCCCATGAATGTCCAAATCTTTGACTCCCGCTTCAACCAATTGATCGATCCGCAAGGCGGGTTAAAACAGATCGCCAGCGGATTCGACTTCATTGAAGGTCCCATCTGGGATCCCAAGGAGAAGTCGCTGATTTTCAGCGACATCCTCGGTAATTCCATTTTCCAGTGGACAGAGAAAAGCGGGCTGAAAAAATTACGCCGCAACAGTTATATGGCAAATGGTAACGCCTATGATAGGCAGGAACGGGTACTGACCTGTGAACATG
>JAIFNG010000123.1 GCA_020047815.1 Anaerolinea sp. | reverse complement strand
ATCTACATATCCCAAGCCAGCCATCAACGCCTGAATTTGTTTGGTCTGCTTCGCGTATGCGCCGAAATCAATATCGGTGTAGGCACGCCCCATGGCGGCTTGCAGGTGCCCATACTTGGGACAGTGCATTTGGAAAGCCAATGAGCCGATTACCCTCAAGAGGATGCCCGCCTTTTCGCTGGCTTCAAGGATTCTTTTCAATTCATTTTCAAACTTATCACGCTCAGAGCGATCCTGTTCACCCATCCCAACGGTCTTAATTGTCATAACATCTCCTATGTAGTTAGTGAGTTTGATGAGCTTCAAAAAATGTGAAGCCTGGGACACTTTTCTTTTTTGATAGGAAGTAGAGGTTATTATAATGAAAAAATCAAAAACTTGCAAATTTCTTCATATTCTTATATAATTCAAAATCAAAATCGTTCAATTTCCTTCATGTATTATCTGGGAACCCTTATATGAGCAAACCCCTCATTCCAGCTCAAAGACGTGAACGAATTCAAGAATACCTGGCAATTCATCAAATCGCCCGTTCGGTGGATTTGTGTGAAGTGTTGGAAACTTCTGAAGCCACAGTCCGTCGCGATTTGGAATGGCTCGAAAAGCGAGGGATATTAGAACGGACGCACGGGGGGGCAATTTTGAGCCAGCGCATGGCCTTCGAGCAGGAATACCAGCAGCGAGTCCAACACCACCCCGAAGAGAAAAAGTCTATTGGCGAACTGGCGGCTTCTTTCATCGAAGCTGGGGATATTGTTTTTGTTAATAGCGGGACAACGGCCACACAAGTCCTTCAACACATCCGCAGTGATTCGCGTATCACGGTTTATACAAATAATGTAAATGCCGCTCTTGAGTTGGGCGACCCGGGCTTTTGTTATTACTTGATCGGCGGGGAGTTTCAATCTCGTTCCAATTCACTTGCAGGGCGTTTCGCCATGGAAAATTTAAATCAAGTGTATGCCAATAAAGCTTTTCTTGGTGTTGATGGGATCAGTGCCAAACATGGTTGTACTGTACCAACTGACCCTGAGGCGGAAATTGTGCGGCGCATGATTGAGCGAACCAAAGGGCAGGTAATTATTGTTGCAGATCACAGCAAATGGGGAGTGGTTTCCAATTTTCAAGTTGCTTCCATTGACGAGATAGACAAATTTATCTCCGATGATGGATTAGCTTCATCCGCCATTGAGATGCTTGAGGCGCACGGTATTTCCTGTTTAATTTCCAGCACCATGTCAGATCCAACCTGACAAACCTATAACCAGCGTCAGTTTTTTTCGGAGGAGTGTCTGATGTCTTTTCTATTTTCAAAAAAGCCAAAAAAAGAGCCAACGCGCTTATTTTTCGCCACCGATGTTCATGGATCTGAACGGACATTTCGTAAGTTCATTAACGCTGGAAAGTTTTATAAGGTAAATGTGATTGTGATGGGAGGAGATATTCAGGGAAAACTAATGATTCCCATCATTAAGGAAGGAAATGGACATCACCGCGCCACTGTGCAGGGAAGGGTTGAGCGGCTTTCCACTGAGGATGAGCTGAAAAATCTGATGGGAAAACTCGATATCCTTGGCTTTTATTACAAAGTGATGGATGAGGATGAATTCCGTATACTCCAATCTGATCAGCCCGCTGTGGATGCTTTGTTCCATGAACTTGCCAAACAGAAGATGCTCAACTGGGTAAACCTTGCCGAGGAACGATTGAGCGGCACGGGCATCAAGTGTTTTGTTACTGGTGGTAACGATGATGAATGGGACGTGCTTAGTGTAATGAAGAGAGAAGGCGCACAAAGTTTTATCCCCTGTGAAAATGAGTTGGTTCAGGTGGATGACGACCACACAATGATTTCAGTGGGAATTAGCACCCCGACACCATGGAAGACCCCGCGCGAAGTTTCAGAGGAGGAACTTGGCGTGATGATCGAAAAGATGGCTGCATTGGTTCCTGATATGAATAAAGCAATTTTCAACTTTCATGACCCACCGAAAGACTCCACGCTCGATACTTGTCCTATGCTCGATTGGGATAAGGACCCACCCACGCAAATCGTTCAGGGCGGACAAGCTGTTATGTATGGTGCCGGGAGTGCGTCTGTCCGCGAGGCGATTGAAAAATACAAGCCAATGCTTGGGCTGCATGGTCATATCCATGAATCCCAATCCGTTGCGAAAATTGGGCGGACAACTTGTGTTAACCCCGGCAGTGAATATGCCGAAGGCGTTTTACGCGGCTGTCTTGTCACTTTCGTTGGTGGAGAAGTGCAGGGTTATCAGATGACCAGCGGATAACGATAAGAATTAAGGAGGTAAATAGACATATATTCATTTCCTGCTGACTTTTCTGGAGAAAGGGAGTTGGGTGTCCATCCTCCCATTTTATTATGACTGTTTTGATCTCAGACCAAAGGAGAAGAAATGACAACAGCAAAACCAGAAGTCTTTACCCGCAAAGCCTCAGGGCTTGTGAGGGTCATGTCCCCGTTTTCGGCCTTTGTTTATAATATTTTGACAATGGGTTTGATCTTTCCCTGGACGTATCTTTGGGCACCGGGTGCACTCCCCGGCGGCAAACTAGTCTGGGGAATATTACTTGCGATGCTGATTGAAATTCCCGTTGCATTGGTTTATGTTTGGCTTTCCACGGCCCTGCCTCGTTCTGGCGGTGACTATGTGTTCCAAAGCCGCGTATTTGGTGGCGGTGTGGCATTTACGGTTGTGATGTCCGGCTATGTAATTTGGATCCTTCAATGGGTGGCTCTATCTGGCTGGCTGCTTTCATACCTTGGATTTGCACCTTTGTTTCTTGGTCTTGGTGCCACCATGGGGAGCGCGGCACTGTCAAATTTGGGGCTTTGGTTTACAGGGTCGACAGGCATCATAATTACCAGTATCTTAAACGCCTTTCTTGCCATGCTGATTCTCGTCAGCGGCTTCAAGAATTATGTGCGTTTCCAAGCTGTGATGATCGGTGGTACGCTGCTCGCTTTTGTAACCATGTTAGTTGTCCTTTTCATGGGTGATCCTGTCTCATCCATGACAAAGATCGACTCATTTGCCCTTGCTGTTGGCGGGATGCAGAATTTCGTCCAAACCGCCAGGGATGCATCCATTGCAGCCGGGATAGATCTGAACCCTCCGTTCAGTCTGCTTGCTACAGTGCTTGTTGCCCCGATAGCATGGACGTCTCTGCAGTGGGCAACTTACAGTGCCCAGCAAAATGGTGAAATTAAGAATGCCCGTTCATTCAACAGCCAGGCGTTTATCATTGTCGGTTCGTTGATATTTACAGGAATTTTGCTCGCCATCCTTGCCTTTGCATTGGAAAAAGCAGTTGGCACCGAATTTCTATATATTGCTGGAGCTGGCTATTGGTCAGGGGTTGGCGAATCAACCATCTCAGGATTCTGGTTGTGGCCGAATATTATTGCTGTTGCCCTTACCGCCAGTCCCTTGGTGATTATCATAATTGGTGTTGGATATATTCTCAATTCACACCAAATTGTACATAACTGTTATATCGGAATGACCCGCGTGATGGTAGCGATGTCCCTTGACCGTCTGCTGCCTGAATGGATCAGCAAAGTGGATGAGAAACGACATACGCCTGTCAACGCGCATCTCGCTTATTTCCTTGCCAGCATTCCTGTTATTTTTCTTTACAATCTGAATGGAAACTGGGTTGCACTGACGCTCGGTGTTACATTTGCTTGCGGTTATGTATTTGTAGTAACGTGCCTTGCTGGTGCTTTGTTACCCTACCGCGCAAAGGACGTGTACGAGTCTTCTCCAGGCGCTGTTTATAAAGTGGGGAATACCCCGCTTGTGACTATTTTTGGCGTGATAGGATTCGTCCTTGGTGGTGCCATGTTGCTGATGTTCATGTTCTACGCACAACTAGGCTTGACAAGCACATTGGCGTACAGTGTAGTGTTTGGTGTTTTGGCTTTTTCAGCTTTCTGGTATTTCATTGCTAAGAATGCCCAGAAATCCAAGGGCATTAATGTGGATTATGCCTTCAAGGAAATTCCACCAGAGTAAAATATTTACCTGCAAAACATTATAGGTCACGCTTGAGGCGTGACCTATAAATCTCTTTAGGAGCGCGTGCATGGCTGTCATTGATGAAGTTGTTACCAAAATCCCAGAATGGGTTGGAAAAGATGTTTCCATCCATCCGTTGTCAGGCGGATTAACCAACACTAATTTTAAGGTGGATGTGGATGGCGTTCCACATTTTGTTCGGGTGCCGGGTGAGAGCACGGAACTTCTTGCAATTGATAGAAAAAACGAGTATTACAATACAAAAGCTGCGTCTGAGGCCGGGGTAGCCCCAAAAGTTTTATTTTATCTACCAGAATACAATGTGATGGTCATCGAATTCTTAAACGGCAAAACCATGTCGAAGGATTTCCTGAACGAAAAGGGAATGCCGACAAGAATGGCTCATGCGATTAAAAAACTAAACCAGGGACCACGCTTTCTTACGGACTTCAATATGTTCCGCCTGACCGAGTATTATCTCAGCCTATGCAAAGAACGTGATATCCGGATCCCCGACGGTTATTTGCAAAAAATGCCGACAATGGCTCAAATTGAAATGTCAATGAATGTTAAGCCTTTGGCGACTGTACCATGTAATAACGACCTGCTGGGGGAAAATTATATCGATGATGGAAAACAGCTATGGTTGATAGACTATGAATATAGCGGAAACAACGACCCAACATTTGAACTTGGAAATACCTGCCAGGAAATGCAGTTTAACGATGACCAAATCAGGGAAGTCTGTGCAGCGTATTTTGGAAAATCCACGCCAGAAATGATCGCACGCATGAAATTGAACATGATCATGTCTGATATTGGCTGGGGGTTATGGGCTGCTATTCAGACAAAAATATCTACAATTGAATTTGACTTTTGGGGCTGGGCGATCGAGCGGTGGGGTAGGGCTGAGGAAAAGATGGACTCTGTGGAATTTACAGAGTGGTTGCGAGATGTACAAAAATAATTCCAACAGGTGAAAATATGAAAACACAGGCACAAATTGTAATTGTTGGCGGCGGAATCGTAGGTACACAGATCGCTTACCATCTTGCAAAGATGGGACGCAAGGATGTGGTACTGATTGAAAAAGGTGAGATCGCCAGTGGCGAATCGTCACATGCAGCAGGACTGGTGACGCAATTCGCCACCTCTCAGGCATTGTTGAAGTTCCGCATGTATAGCATCGAACTGTATAGTGAGTTGGG
>JAIFNG010000162.1 GCA_020047815.1 Anaerolinea sp. | reverse complement strand
CACTAATGTTTGTTGATTATAGCAAGAAAAAAGACCCACAGATTTGCAGATCACTTATGAGGTTCTCCTGGTAGAACAACTTGATTAAGATGCAGGGTCAAGATAAGATGGACGGATGTCCAACGAAAAGCACAAAGCTCAGCGGGTAGAAACAGAACGCAGGAAACTGATAGCGTTCGTGTCCAAAGGTCAAAACAAAGTAGTGGTTATTCAACGAGCGCATATCCTGCTGAAAGTTGATGAATTTAAGACCGCCGCAGGGATCAGTCAAATGCTATATGTGATTGAACAAACGATACGGCATATCCGATTGCGATTCGCAGAAGAAGGGTTGCAAGGGGCATTGGAAGATAAACCACATGCGAACCCATGGGAAACCACCCCATGATCCTTGCAACCCTGGGAAACCACCCCATGATCCTTGCAACCCTGTGCTATGTCAAACGCAATGGCAGGACGCTGATGATCCACCGCAACAAGCGCCCGGACGATATCCACGCGGGCAAGTGGAACGGGCTGGGCGGGAAGTTCGAGGCGGGCGAATCACCTGAGGAATGTGTCATCCGTGAGGTGCGCGAGGAATCAGGGTTGACGATTCACGCGCCGCGCCTGCATGGACTGCTGACCTTCATTAACTTCAAGGGCAGGGATTGGTATGTCTTCGTCTTTACCGCCCATGATTTTGAAGGGGTCCTGTCGCCGGATGTGCCCGAAGGCAGGCTGGAGTGGATCCCCGATGACGAAATTCCCGGCTTGCCGCTGTGGGACAGCGACTCGATCTTTTTGCCCTGGCTCGATCAGGCGGGTTCGTTCTCGGCTAAATTCAATTACGATTTGGAAAGGTTTGTGGATCACACAGTGGCGTTTTATTAGATCAATGGATTTTATCAATTGGAAAAAACGTCCCGAAGATTGTCGTCAGGTGCTCAAAAACCTCGACATAAACCTGCGGGACGTTGCTTGTATGGATCAATAAGTCTTTATCACAGATCCCGATGCTGGAAAATACTGACCGCCGCCATCAAGGTCAGCGCCAGATAGATGACCGCGTAGCCGATCATCAACGGGCTGGGGACCGAGGTCGTGCCAAAGGGTGACATGCCCAGCGCGGCAGAGATGGGCGACTGCATTTCAAACGCCGCCCGCCGCCAGAGCGACTCGCTGGGGATGATGAGGCTGGTGACAATGCCCACTTGAATGGCGGTCTTGTTTTGCAGCACAGCCCCGATCTGCTCGACCCAGCCGCCGATGAAGGATAAACCGTACAGACCGAAGACCACGCCGCCTGTCGCCAGCCCCGAGAGGAAACTGGAACATGCAAGCGAGATGGTCATGATCAGCAGGGACTCAAGGTAAATGAGCGCCAGTCCCAGCCCCACATTGCGCAGCGCATAGCCCGACTGCAGCCGCACACTGAGCACCGTTCCGCCGGACATCAACAGCGAATAGCACCCGAGCAGGATGGCGAATCCCAGCCACTTGCCGAGCACCACATCCGAGCGGCGCACCGGCTTGCTGACCAGGGTCTGGATGGTGCCCGAGACGATCTCACCGGAGAGGGTGTCCGCGCCGAGCAATGCCCCCATGGCAGCGGAGAGGAAGGTCACGGCGTACAAACCCGCCAGCGCCAGAACGTTCAACCCTTCACTGGTAATGATGTTGGTGAAAGCCTCGTCCGCGCCTGCGCCACGGGTGTAGGCATTGACGAACACCAGCCGAAAGCCGATATTGAAGACCGTCAGGAAAACCAGTCCCAGCACCAGGCCGGTCAACACAATGCGGCGGCGGGCGGCTTCGCGGAAGGTCATGCGGGCCAGGATCCAGATGTTTTTCATAGTCCGCTGTCCTTCCCCAATGTCTCGATGAAAATTTCCTCAAGCGGGACGCGGTTGGGGATCAGTGCAAAGACCTGCGCCTGACGCTCAACCAGATAACGATTGATCTCAGGCAGGTCGGCTTCACTGCGGATGGTCATGGTCAGGTGTCCATCATCCAGGCGGATGTCTGCGCCCCACTGCTCCAGCCCCGCGATGACTTCAGCGGTCAACCCATCGGCGCGGATGGTCAGCAGGGAAATGTTCCTGTCCAGCGCCGACATTTCCATCACCCGCACCACTTCGCCGTGACGGATGAAGGCCACGCGGTTGCAGGTGACTTCGATCTCGCTCAGCAGGTGTGAGTTGAGAAAGACGCTTGTGCCTTGTGCGCGCAATTCGTGAATGACATCGCGCACCAGCCTGCGCCCGACGGGATCCAGCCCCGAGGTGGGTTCGTCCAAAAAGACGAGGGCGGGACGGTTCATCAATGCCTGTGCCAGCCCGATGCGCTGCAGCATGCCTTTGGAAAAAGTGCGCAGTTGTTTGTGGCGGAACCCGCTCAGACCCACGCGTTCCAACAGTTCGGCGCGCCGCAGGTTCAGGTCAGGGCGTGACATGCCCAGTAATTCGCCGTGCAGTTCGAGGAACTCATCCGCCGTCAGCCACTCTTGAAAGCGGAAATGTTCGGGCAGGAATCCGATCCGCGCCAGGGTCGCGCGGTTGCCGAGCGGTTTGCCGAGCAGTGCCCCCGCGCCCGAGGTCGGTGAAACCAACCCCAGCAGCATTTTGATGGATGTGGTCTTGCCCGCGCCATTGGGTCCCAAAAAACCAAAGACCTCACCCTGCTCCACTTGCAGGGTGAGGCTTTTTACCGCGGCATAGGTGCCAAATTCTTTTCTCAGGGCTTCAGTCCTGATCGCTGGAATACTCATGAAGTTATTTTATACGAAGAATGTCAGACCTGCACGGGTGTGCGAGGGCGTCAGCCCGAAGCTGACTTCCCTTATCTGGGGATCGCTTCGCCGCCCAGAGCGCGGCTCGTCATGACATGTTGAATTTACTGCAGCGCATCCACAATTTCAAACGCGGGGGCGGTGTCGGTGCCCGCGCCGCTGATGGCGTACACGATGCCATCCTTGACCCACAGCAGGGCATATTCGGGCGCATATTCAGAGGTGCGCTGGATGAGCTTGCCAGTCACGCCGTCCACCGGTACATCCGTGTAGGCTGCCGCGTTGCGGGGGATGGGGATCACCAGGGTGGAAGTCCAATCCACGGTGGCGGTGAAGGCGGCCGCTTCTGCACGGCTCATGCCGCTGAATTCCAAGCCGACCTGCGCCAGCTGCGCCATGTCCAAACTGGCGGGGGCATTGACCAGCGGGCTGGGCATTTGGGTAAAGACAATGCAGTCCGGGTAATTTTTGTTATCACGCTCCCCTTCCATATCCTGCATCTCAGGCTTTTGCGTTTGTGGTTCGGGACAGGTGCCAAAGGCCGTGTTGACCGCGGCGGGAATGCTGATCGCGATCTGTGCGCCATCGATCGACTCGGGCAGCACCAGGTCGCTGCGTCCGGCGGCTTCGATGAATGCCTGCGCCCGGGCATGATCCACGGTGAGGGTGAAGGCGGAGGAATCGCTGACATAGATGTGTGAGGGAATCGGACTGGCGGGCAGGCGGACGTTAAAGCCTGCGCTGGCAGCGGCGGCTTCGGCATTGGCTGCCTCGACCGGTTCGCCGGGTTCATCGGTCACCTCGGTCGATTCCGAGATCAGTTCGCTTAATTGACTGCCGAGGGCTTCATTGCCGGTCATGTTTTCCAGACCGGTCACGTCGATCGGCAGTACTGCCACCTGCTGCACGCGGAATAGATCCAGTAATTCACCTGCCAGGGCGCGGGTGGTGGGGAAGGCCATTAACAAGGCGAGCGCCAAAACGGCGAGCGCGCCAACACGTACAACGGGGAATGCAAACCATTTTTTAAACATGGATATCTCCTTTTGATTCAAATATCGATCTGTAAACCGGCTCCATGCAAAACGCGCGGACGGGACGGGTTCCGTCCCCGGAGCCAAAAACGCCAGCCGGCCTGCAACGCGAAGGTGTTCCTGTTCCAGCTGGTCCAGACGCTGTTTACATGCGGGGCAGACCCCCAGATGACCTGGAAGATCTCCATCCAATTCGCCATCGAGGGCTGCGCGCAGCTCCCCATCGGTCAGATGTTCCTTCATGCTTCCTCCCGGGCAAGCGCCCGATAACACTCTTCAAATTCGCGTTCGGCTCTCACCAGCAGCGGTCCAATGGAGGTGGGTGCAAGACCCAGGCTGCCGGCGATCTCTTTGTAGGACAGTCCCGAATGGCGCAGGATCAACAACTGGGACTGGCGCTCGTTCATCTTTGCCAATGCCTGCCGCGCAAGGTCCTGCTGTTCCGCCCGGGCGTGGAGCTCCGCGGGACGCGTCTCGGGCGCTTCTTCGAGGGCGAATCTTCCCGCCTCGATCTCATACCGTTCCCGCCGCTTGAAACTGCGGATGGAACGCAGCCCAAGGTTGGTTGCCACCCGGTACAGCCAGCCGCCCAGTTGGAATCCATCCTCTTTGAGGGGATGGCGCTGGTACAGGCGCAGGAAGGTCTCCAGCGCCAGGTCTTCCGCCTCGGCGGGATCACCCACCAGCCTGTTCAGGATGCGATAGACATACGCCCAGTACTCCCTGAAAAGGGACTCAAATTCCTGCGCGTCAGACCCAGTTTGTGAGGCTTCCAACAATTTGGCTTCGCGTTTCTTCATTAACTGAATCATACTCGTCTGCGGCTGTTTTGGGTGATCGAGCCTGTCCTGCTCATATAACCCCGCCCGCAGTGTAAATGAGACAGATCCATAACGATCAAGCGGCTGCGGGGCAATGGCTTGTGAGTCCGTGCGCCAATACCAAAGTCGTAACTGTGAAATCAAAGGGCGTCCGTTACAATGGAGAGGTAAAAAATCGTCCGAGGAGTCTGCATGAGAATCGAAACCATCACCCGTATGCCCGTGACCCAAACCCATAAAACACCATTGCTTTTTGTCCACGGCATGTGGCATGGCGCCTGGTGTTGGGATGAGTACTTCCTGCCCTTCTTTGCGGAACACGGCTTCCACGTCACCGCCCTCAGCCTGCGCGGGCACGGGGGCAGCGCAGGCAAAATTCGCGGGAACACCATTGCAAATTATGTCAGCGATGTGGAGCAGGTTGCAAAAACCTTTGATACGCCGCCGGTGGTCATTGGGCATTCGATGGGTGGTTTTCTGACACAAAAGTATTTGGAAAGGAACACCGCGCCCGCCGCTGTTCTGTTGGGGTCCAACCCGCATTTTGGGTTGTGGCCCACATTTTTCCGCATGGCCAGGCACAGCCCGCTGATGGTCTGGAAGGTTCTCACGCAGCTGCGGATGCGTCCCGTGGTGGAGACCCCCGAAGCCGCGCGCTGGGCGTTGTTCTCGAACGACATGCCCAAAAAACAACTCTTGAAATATTATAAAAAACTGGATGATGAATCCTTCCGCATGTTCATCGACCTGCTGGGATTAAACCTTGCCAGCCCGAAGAAGGTGAAGACCCCCCTGTTGATCCTCGGCGCGGAGAATGACAACGCCATTACCCCGGATCAAGTCCATGCCACGGCGCGGGCATACGGCCTGCAGGCAGAGATATTCCCGAACATGGCGCATGACATGATGCTGGAAAAAGATTGGGAATCAGTCGCCCGGCGAATATTGGCTTGGTTGGACGGGCGATCGGTTTGATCCTTCGGGATCAAATCCACCCTGGGGATCTTTAGTTCTCGTTCCCGTGTTTGAAATGCCCCGTGACCCGCGCCATTAACAACTGTGCCTGGGCGGGGTCGGCGGCGGCCATGCTGTTCAGGAACTTCTGAGCGGCTTTGCCGCGCAGGGTCGTCACCAGGCTCCCGTGCCAGTGAATAAAAACCTTTCCGTCTTTTGTGGTCCGACAGGCAAAAGGTTGTTCTGCAAGTTTGCCGCGTTTATCAATTTCGCTCATAAAATAGGACTGCGGTTCAATCCGCGGACTGCTGCCTGACGACAACCCGGCAGGGCGCGCCCGAGGTGGAAACCAGGTTGAGCGGCAGGGCAAACAGCTCGCCGCCGCTTTTGAGCCGCAGGGCGGCGGTTTCATCAATATTTTCAACCAGGTATTTTCCCGCTTCTGCCAGGGCGCGGTTGAAGTAAAAAATGTCCCGCCCGGTGATGCGGATATCATACATGATGACCCACACCCGGCAGGGCAGGGTCAGCAGGGAATTGAAGACATCCGCTGGAATTTCAACGCCGCCGCCGGACCTGAGAAAAAGAATTGGCTCACCCTGGTAATTGAGTTGGGTGCTGCCGCTGTGCGCCGCATCATCCAGGTCGAACAGGCAATAGCTTCCGATCAATGCCTGCACGGGCAGCGCGCCCAGGTCCGCTCCGCCTTCCATGAAATGAGATGGAGCGTCGATGTGCGTACCGCATTGAGTCCCCAGGGTAATGCGCGATACCTTGTAGCCCTGGCTTTGCACCGTGCACCAGGGTTCGATCAGCAGGGGCGGGTCGGAGTAGGTCTCCTCTGCATAAATATATAAGTTCTCATCAAGCCGTTTGGTCAGGTCGATCATTTCGAGGTTCATCATGTTTCTCCGATAGTCTCTTCGCGGCGGACAGGGTTTTCCTGATGAGATGATATCCCCTTTTACATTCTTCCGCTCCCCGGTTTTTCCGAACTCATTTTCCCTTGTGGTCCCCATGGATTGCTCTCTTAATGGTCATGCGCTGCAGCGTGCCAAATAACGACCCGGTTTCGCCCGGCCGCCTTCGCCTGGTACATTGCCTTGTCAGCCAGGGTGATCAGATCAGAGGAAGAGACCGCGTGCCGTGGGTATTCCGAGATCCCGCAGGAAATGGTGGACTGGGCGTCACCCATCTCGAGGGACAGTTTCAGGTCCATGAATGCCGCCCGCCAGCGATTCGTGATCAGAAAGGCAACTTCGGCTGTCACTTTGGACATGATGACCAGGATCTCCTCACCCCCGTAGCGGTACACAATGTCACCAATGCGGGTCTGGCTCTGGAGCAGGGCCGCCAATTTTTCCAGGAAGAAGTCGCCGGCGTCGTGTCCGTAGGTGTCGTTGAGGATCTTAAAATGATCAATATCGATCATCACAAAACTGACCGGGTATCTCTCTCGCGCGGCCCGCGCAAGTTCGCGTTCCTGAGTTTCGGCAAGGTAGCGGCGATTGTACAGGCCGGTCAATGGGTCCCGGACAGCCTGCTCACGCAGTTCGGCTTGAAGTTCCTCAATGGCTTCCAGTTGAAATTGCAGGATCTGGTTCTTGTTGCGCAGTTCATCCTCTGCCAGCTTTTGAGGGGTGGTGTCCTCCTTGACTGCCAGGTAATGGGTGACCATTCCGGCGTCATCAAGGATGGGTGAAATGCTGGTGGACTCGAAATATTCCTCGCCGTTCTTTTTCTTGTTAATGAATTGACCGCGCCATTCCCCGCCCGTGGTAATTGCCTGCCACAATTGACGATGCATTTCGGGCGGCGTTTTATCGGTCTTCAGGATGCTCGGTTTTTTGCCGATCGCATCCTCCCAACTGTACCCTGTCACCTCGCTAAAGCGCGGATTGATGTATTCGATCCTGCCGGTTGTATCGGTGATGATGATGGACGCGGGGCTTTGCTCCACCGCCTGTGACAACTGACGCAGTTTTTCCTCCGCCTGTTTCCGTTCCATGATCTCATGTTCGGCGGTGGCAAAGAGGCGCGCGTTTTCCACGGCGATCGCCACCTGGTCGGCAAAGGCGCGCAGGTTGTGGACGTGCTCGAGCGTGTAAAACCCGATGACTGCGCTGTCCAGGTTAAGGACGCCGACCACCTTCTCCCTGACTCGAATGGGCATGGCGGCATAAGAGCGGATCCATGCGCCGCTTGGAATAACGATCCAGGCCGGGTCGGCATGTGTGTCCGGGATGATGACCGGTTCCCCTGTATCGAACACCCGTTTGAAGATGGGCGAGGTATCCAGGGTAAAGCCCTGCAGTTCCTCCTTCGCCACCCTGTGTTCCATGTAGCCATAAAAATGGAGATACTGCATGACGCCCTCATCACCCAGCAGGGCAATGTTGGCTGAGTCAACGGGCACCACGCGCCCCACATTGACCAGTATTTTTTCAAGAACGTCCTGATAGTTCAACGTGCTGTTGAGCGCCTGGGATGTTTCCTGCAAGGCCTGCGCCAGGATGCGTTGTTTTCGTTCCTCCGCTTCAACCTGTTTGCGGCTGGTGATGTCGTTAAAAAGGAATATCCGTCCCTGTTGGCAGGCATGGGTGTCCAGGATGGGGGAGATGGTCAGGTCATAGGTGTGGCCGGCAATCACAACCTCCTCCCTGCATCCGCTTGTTTCAGCGTGATCCTGGAAGACCTTCGCCCAGGGCTGGGGCAAGGTCGCGGGCGGCATGCCAATGGACGACGGGGAAAGTGAGAGGGCCGTCTGGGCGGCGCGGTTAAAATCAATGATCAGGCCGCGGGTGTTGACAGCGATCATCAGATCTTCCAGGGTATCCACAAGCATGTTACGGGCTATCGGGGCAGCATCAAACAGCCTGCCGCGCAGGACCGCCCAAATGTACAGCGCACCCATCCAGATGAAGGATGTGGGCATCCAATCGAAACCGTGGACGGGAGTCAACCCAAAGACATACAGAATGGCAACCACGACCGGGACCAACATCCCCAGGGTGAGGACAACCGTGTTGCGAAAATAAAGCGTGCGGTATCGAAAGGATGTGACAAGGATCGCAAATGCGGCCAGGAACAGCCCGAGCATGTATGCAGCATAGATCCAATAGAAGATGCCTTTGGTTGCAACCACGACCGGGACAGAGCCGGACCACTGCAGTTGATAATCATAGCGCCAGAGGTGATGCCATTGACTGGAAAAAGCAAGGATCAAAAAGAGGAGCGGCAGCCCCAGCAGGAGCATCAGGCGGCGGCGGGTGAGCCCGACTGTGCGCCCGGTGTATTCGAGGCAAGTGCCAGGGATGCGATGCCGGTCAGGATGGAGGGGATGTAGGTAACATTGACAATAAAGATCCTGAGCGGAAGATGCGTGATGGAAATGCCGAGCCCATACAGCAATGCCCAGGCTGTGACAAGCCACATCAGCATCTGAAAAGGCTTAACCGACGGCACGGCATGATATTGCCGCGTGTAAAGGGCAAGACTGCCGTTCAATAGTGCCGGGATCAGGAGTAACCAGAGATAGGGTGTGTAGGTCATGGTGCTGCGGTCGGGCAGATTATATATCCCCTTGCGCGCCGCTGAAAGTAAATTTGGTCTGAATTTTTTTCATGATCTCGATCACCCATAAAACAAAATCCCCGCCGCAGCGCGTGAGGGCTGAAACGGGGATTTTTCCAGGGAAACGTTAAAGTGGACCCGCATCTTCAAATGCAGAGTGGATCCACGCGATCAACTCTGCATCCACTTCCCCCGTGTTTGTCAGGTTGATAATGTAATTGCACATGCTTCCTTTGGGCTGTTCCAGCAGGCGGGCATTTTTCTGCAAATCCTTCGCATTGATGCCAACTTCAAAACGCGAGTTGGTTTTGGGCCCAAGCATGGCAAATTGTTTTTTACGCCGCAGGCTGACATATCCTTTCTTTGGTACGCTCTCAAATTCTCCGAATTTACCGATCTCTTTCATCAACTTCTCATGAATGGGCCGGAACGCGGCTTTTGGCCCTGAGTAAATTTCATCCAAAACAGCATTGGCGCTTTTGCCTTCCGCCGCGCGTGTGCCATCCGAATCAAGAACGGCGTGTACCAATGCATTGGCATCGCCATGACCAAGCCCAAGTTTTTCCTTGAACATGTCACGGAGTTCGCCATGCCTGGTCAATCCGCTTTTCTTTGCGATGGCGGCAAGCTCAGCGAGAGTCCTGCCTGTTTTCTTTTGAATATTGTTGATCTGGGTTTGAACTGCTTGATCGAGGCTGCTCATAAGATTATCTCCTTACCAATAAAAAAGGGGAGGGAAGCCGACGCATCAATTATAGAACATATTTTCTTTTCAGGTAATCATTTTTATAAGCTGGAGGATCTGTTCAACGCTGCTTCCAGGTCGGCGCGTGCGCGGATGGAGATCGGCGCCGCAAGATGACGCTGCAGGGACTCCCTGCTTTTTTCCTTCTCGTAATAGTCACGATACATCTGCACCAATGAAATGGTTTCGCCCGCGTATGCCTCCAGCCGGACTTCATCCCCCGCCTGCACGATCCCCTCGCGGGTCACGCGGCAGTACAAACCAGGACGTTCTGCGGCGCGGAAACGTTTTACAAATTGCGGGTCATCCATGCGCCTGGCGAAAGTCCCGCAGGGAATACGCGGCGCGGTGACCTGCAGAGTGACGGCGCCGATATGCAGATAATCTCCGATGTTGAATGTGCCGCTTTCCAACCCTGAAATGGTCAGGTTTTCGCCGAAGGTACCCGCCTCCATCGTGCGCCCCAATTCTGCCGACCACCACTCATAATCCTGCATGCCATAAACATAGACCGCCTGGTCCGGTCCGCCATGATGTTTTGCGTTGCCGATAAAATCCTCTTTGATCCCGAGTGAAGTGATCTGCACAGATTCGTGAACGGGAAGTTTGTAAATTCCCGTCGTCTCCACTTTGCCGCCATTTTGCAGGGTTTCTTTTTTCCCAATATTAATGCTGATCAATTGCATGTTGTAAATTCCTTTTATTCAGAGTGTCTGCCTTTGCTTTTCATCGCCGCCTGCGGGCGGAAATGGAATGACAACCAACTTGTAAAACAGGCGGTTGCCATCCCTGCGGTCTACTGCACGCTAACCTGGGTGTAGATGGGATATTGATTCCCATCCAGGTCTTCAATGATGAAGCCAACCATGTACTCACCAGCGGCGGCGTAGAGCTGTTCCCATTTGATCGGCTGTGTGCCAAAGGTTATGCTTTTCCCTTCCAGATAGGTGGTGGTCATGCCGCCCTGCTCGGATGGTTCAAGCCATTTATCAAGCAGGGTGAATGTATCACCAGCCTGCGGTGTGATCTCGCGCGGCGCGCCCGCGTCATCATCACCCGTGACGCCGAAGACCTGCACCAGCGCCCCATTTTGGAAATTCAGGCGCGCATTGACCGAGCTGCCTGAATCGGCAAAGGTGTACATACCCTCGACGGCATAAACAGTCTCTTCGTATGTCGCGCCGTAGGTTTGAGGCGTGAAGAGCGCGGTCATCAGTTCCGAACCATCATTGATGGCAAAGACGGTCGGCTCCCAGTTGAATGAAAGTGTGAAATCGTCGCTCCAGACCGGATAATAGACACCGTTCAACTCGCGGGTGTCGGGGCTTTCCAGGTAGTCGGTATCCAGGACCGCGATGGAATTGGAGGACGCATCAAAATAACCGATAAAGAGATAAATGTAGCCGACGTTCTCTCCGCTGACATCCACGCTCAAACGGACGGGTTGGTCCGGCGCGGCGACAGCGCTTGATTGGGTGATCTCTGAAACGGTGATGTTCCCCTGCCCCGGGGCGCGCACGGCGTAGCCATCGGCGGGTACGAAAGGCTCACGCGTCAGAGGCTCAAAACTGCGCTCCATGTAAAAATAGGCAAGGAAGTCATCCCACAGGGAATTGGCTGCGAACCTGCCGGCGATGGCGGTGTAGGATTGCGGTCCTGTGATGGGCGAGGAATAAAGCGTGGAGTTGGGGAAGTAGATGGCGAGCCCTGTTGAGCCCTTCTTCCCCGTTCCATGTTTTTCCGCAATGATCGTCTTTTGCAGGTCTGCCACCAGCTGTCCGGCGGCCTGCTGCACTTTTGCAGTTTTCGTATTCTTCTCCAGCAGCAGCGCAAAGTGACCGAGGTCAATATACGCGGGCGGGACCTGGCGGCCAAAAATGCTGGTATAGGACTGGGTGTAATTGCGCGCTTCAGCGATCAGCTGCGGGTCTTCATTTTGCAGCATGAACGAAAAATCATTTGTGCTTGCCATCAAGGCGGGCAGGGCGTTCAAGTCCACGGCCGAGATGGTCACATTTTGTTCAAGCTGCGCGATGATCTGCTGTGCAGAACTGGGGGCGGCTCCAAAAATACCGCCGAGGGGTGAACCCTGCTGCATAAAATCAGCGCGCGCGGCCGGGTCTGCGATGCGCTGGTCGTCTTTGATATAGCTTTCGACGATGAGCTGGCTTAACTGCGCGCCGTTCATGTCGGGGTTGATGACAAGGTCGCCAAGGAATGAGGCATAGGCCCAGCCAAGCGAAGGCTCGGTTTCTTCAGAGGCCACCGCGTAATTTGCGTGAGGCTGCAGCGCCGCCATCACTTCCAATTGCGCCATCAGGCAGGCATCCATGCCGATCAGTTCAAATTTATCAACGCCCGCCAGTTGGCGGCTTTGCTCCAGCGCCTCATCCAGCTCCATCATGTAAATGTTGTTGCCAAGCCTGGCTGCCAGCGGGGCGCGGGATGAATCACCGCTGTGTGAGGGGTCACTCCAGCCGCCGGGCCAGCCCATGCCATGATCGGAGAGGATCAGGACATATTTGTCGGCGGGGAAATTTTGGACAGACCACTGCACAAAATCGACCAGCGAGCGGCCATCCCCCATGTTGACTTCGCCCAGGTCCTGCGCGATCTGTGAATTGATGCGGTCGAGGTCATTGTCCTGGGTGATGTAATAACGGCGTGCGCCTGTCCAGTTGCCGTCCCCCTGGAACGCGCCTGCGAAGCGGTCGATCTGGGCGACGATCTTCACGCGCTCGCTGGAGCCTACTCGCTCGGCTTCGTTCAGGTCCACGAAGATATCCTTCTCAAGGATCTGGTCGTCGGCATCCTGATAAAGCATGACCGTCCATGTTTGCCCTGAACCCGAGGCGGGGACCGGCGGCGTGAAATTTGATTCGGGCAGGGTGACCGATGTGTCGGGTTGTTCAAGGTAGGGGTCCTGGGCGGAAGGCTGGGTCACCCCTCCACCGGTCAGGTCGATTTCTCCGCCGGAAAAAATATAAAAGGCCGCAATGATAATGAAGACGATAATGGAGCCGCATCCGCCGATCTGTCTGCCGCGTGATGGTGTGCCGCCCAGGGAGGGACGCTGAAACCCGCCCCCGCCTGATTCCCTGCGCGGGGCTTCGGCGCGCCCTGATGGCGGCTCTCCCCGGCGGCGGCGCTGTGCCTCGATCTGATCATGTTTGCTCATTCGGCTCTCCTTTAATTTTCAACTTGTACAATATCAGGCTTAATCGGGGAAAACATACAGGGTCCGTCCCGAAGGTTTATTTCAAGTAATTTTATCGCCTAATGACAACCTTCGGGACGTTTTTATAATTACCGATATGGCCAGTGATGGGGTTTATCAGCGGTCAACAAAATTTCTGTAAGAGCAGGGGGTTACCAGATGCCCGGCAGCAGGCGGTACCTTGTCTTTTGGGCAAACTCCCGATAGCCCGGCAGCTCCGCCTGCAGGGTTTTATCCTCCAGCGCGGTGCGGGTGACCATCACCACCACCAGCAAAATAGTGGGGATCCAGGCCCAGGACGAATTCAGCAAAAGGGGGATGAACAAATATCCCAGCAAGCCGCCCGCGTAGCCCGGGTGCCGGACGATCTGATACGGTCCGCTGGAGATGACATGCTGCCCGCGCTCGGTCTGGATGCGGACCGTGCCGGAGAAGAAGCGATTCTCGATCAACGCCCAGGAGGAAAAGCCATAGCCGAGGACAAGGACGCCCAGCGCAAGCAGGTTGAGGGTCAGTGTGGATGCGGGCATGGGGTGGTAATATCTATCCAGCCCCGCAGCGACAGTCGTTAAAATGGATCCCACCCCAAGCAGGGGGGCAAGCACCTTGTCCCATGGTTTGGTGTCTTTGGCTTGCATAAAACGCGCGCGCTCTTTCAGCAGGTCGGGATGCTTTCGCGCTACAATAAGACGACTGATCACAAACGCCAGAATGCTCGCCGTGGCATAAGCCCAGGCCTGCCACCAATCCCATTGACCGGAAATGATCAGGGGGATGAACGGGGCAATGAACACGACGATCACCATTTGCACGATGGCGCGCCAGAGTACGGGTTCGGGTTGTTGAGCCATAAGAGCCTCCTTAACCATTATATAATACCCACAGTCACAAATTGCGCTTTCCGCTTTCTAAAAAGCGCAATTTGTGACCGCTCTGGGTATAATGACCACAGACAATGGATACAAACATGAAACAACTTCGTATACTCCTGCTAACCCTGATCGTTGCTCTGGCTGTTTCCTCCCTGGCCCGGGCGCAAAGTGAAGAACCCCTGGCGATCATCATGACCGCCGACGGCACCATCATGCCGCCCATGCTCGAATATTTTGAACGCGGCATTAAGATCGCCGAACAGCGCGGCGCCGAAGTGCTGGTCATTCAATTGAACACACCCGGCGGAAGCGTGGATACCATGCTGCAGACCATTCAAGTGATGCGCGCCAGCACCGTGCCGGTGGTGGTGTATGTTTCTCCCAAGGATGCCATCGCGGGCAGCGCGGGCGCGTTGATCACGATGGCGGGACATGCTTCCGCCATGGCGCCCAAGACCGTCATCGGCGCCGCCAGCCCGATTAATGGCTCCGGCTCGAACATTGAATCCACGCTGGAAACAAAAGTAAAAGAGACCCTGAAAGCCAAAGCGCGCACCCTGGTGGAAGACCGGGGTGAGAAAGCCGTCAAACTTGCCGAAGCGATGATCGATGACGCAACAGCCGCCACCGCCAAAGAGGCGCTGGATGCAAACCTGATCGATTTCATTGCCGATGACACCGAAGACCTGCTGCAGGCGCTGGATGGGTTCACCGTGCAAATGGAAGGCGGCAGCCGCACGTTGAACACAGAAAATGCCCGCACGGAAAATGTGGATGTCAGTTTTATCGAACAACTGCTGATGATGCTGACCGACCCCAACATCGCCTTCCTTCTGCTGGCCATTGGCGTGCAGGGCATCCTGATCGAGATCTCCAGCCCCGGCGGATGGTTCGCGGGCTTCATCGGCGCGGTCTGCCTGACCCTGGCGGTTTACGGCATGGGCGTGTTGAGCGTCAACTGGTTCGGCTTTGTCTTTCTCATGATCGCCTTTGTGCTGTTCATCCTGGATATCAAAGCGCCCACGCATGGCGCGCTGACCACGGCGGGCGTCGCATCCTTCATCCTGGGTGCGCTGGTTTTGTTCAACTCGCCGGGCACGCCGCAGTTCCAGCGTGTATCGGTCCCGCTGGTGATCGGCATGGGCATTTTCCTTGGCTTGCTGTTCTTTGGCATTCTGTTGATCGCGCTGCGCGCACAGCACCGCCCGATCCAGACCGGCAGCGAGGTGCTGCCCGGAAAAACCGGCACAGCCCAAACCCCGGTGGCGGCAGGCATGGACGGACAAGTGCAGCTGGGCAGCGAATTGTGGAGCGCGGAAAAATCCCCTGAATCAGAGCCGATCGGTAAGGGCGACCTGGTCCAGGTTGTCGAAGTTCGCGGATTGAAATTGATCGTCCGGAAAAAATAGAGAACATGACAGGCGCCTTGCGGGTGACTGTTACAAGAGGAAACCATGGCTTTAACCCCAACGAGAGATAGAGTCCCCACCCAGACACAGGCACGTCCGCTGCGCCGCCCCGATTGGATCAAGGTGCGCGCGCCGTCGGGTGAGACCTTTGAACAATTACAGGGATTGATGCGCTCGAAAGAGCTGCACACCGTGTGCGAAGAAGCGATGTGCCCGAACCTCGGCGAGTGCTGGGGCAGCGGCACCGCGACCTTCCTGATGCTCGGTAACGTTTGCACGCGCACCTGCGCCTTTTGCGATATCAAGCACGGCAAGCCCGGGCTTTTGGATTGGGGCGAAGCAGAGCGCGTGGCGCAGGCCGTGAAGTCAATGGAGTTGAAACACGCGGTCATCACCTCGGTCAACCGTGACGAACGGCGGGATGGCGGCGCACCGATCTTTGCCATGGTCATCCGCAGGATCCGTGAACTGCTGCCCGGCTGTTCGATCGAAGTGTTGATCCCCGATTTCAAAGGCAGCCTCGAAGCCTTGAAGATCGTGATGGATGCGCGCCCCGAGATCCTAAATCACAATGTGGAAACCGTGCCGCGTTTGTTCAAGTCTGTCCAGCCGCAGGACAAATACGAATGGGCGGCGGCGACATTATCCAACGCCAGGAAACTTGACCCGGATGTCCTGACCAAATCAGGCATCATGCTTGGGCTGGGTGAGACCATGGATGAAGTAAAACAGGTGATGCGTGACCAGCGCAGCTGGGGTGTGGACATTCTGACCATCGGTCAATACCTGCAGCCCAGCAAGAATCATCTGGCCATGGAACGGTATTACACGATGGAGGAATTTGCCGAACTGCGCGACTTTGGCAAAGAGATCGGCTTCAAGTGGGTCGAGTCGAATCCGCTGGTCAGGTCATCGTATCATGCCGCCGAACAGGTGCGCGCCTTGAGCGTGGTGCACCGCAAGTTGTATGGGGATGCGCGCGGGCAGCAAGCCGGACAAGCTTAAATAAAAAAATCGGAACATTGCGTTCCGATTTTTTTTTAGCAAGCCCGCTATTTGGCCGGGGCGATGATGCGTTTCTTTTTCTTGATCACTTCACTGCCCGGGATGCTGGTCCGGCGGGCTTCCTGTTTTACCAGTCGATTGTGTTTTGCCACCCCTTTGGAAGGGCGCTTGATCTTTGGTTTGGCTTCTGTTGTATTCAATTGGTTTACTCCTTGTGATGTTACGCTTTGGTTTTGTTGTTGGCCGTGTAGTCTGACCAGAGCTGGCCAATTTTGTCTCTGGCGTCCTGACGGGTATATCCATACTTGACTTGAAGCATGGTGACGAACTTATCAAACTTGATCTCTGCCTTGTCCACTTTGTTCAGGTCGTATTCAACCATCAGACTCCATCGCTCAGTGAGCAGGCTGCGGATCGTGGACCAATTTTCCTCGAATATCATTTTGTTCATGACGAGCTCCTTTTATCAATTAAATAACTTAACGCCCCGTGTCACGACGGCGTTTTTCGTCAGCTGGATTCATAAAAGGTATCGTAGTGTTGCTTGCAAACGATGATCCATATCCCCCGGGTATGGGCAATTTACCTTCTCACGACCAGATTTCATTGTACTACGTACCTGGAATAATGGCAGGAATTCGTTAAGATTGGGTACGGACAAAAATTACCGGAACCCCCCGCCGAATCGAGCATCCGGCTGTGATCTCCTGATCATTTCAGGCGGAGGGCCTTCCCAAAAATGACAGCCCCCTTCTTTAATCAAGTAAAATCAGGATCCTATGAAAGAATTCATCTATTCCCGCAATGCAGTCTATGAGGTCCTGAGCGCAAAACGCAGGCAGGTCTTTTCGATCGAGATCGCCGAAGGGGTGCAGGAAAAAGGCAAACTGGCTGAAATTCTCCGGCTGGCGCAGGCGCAGAAGATAAAAGTCGCCCGCTCTCCGCGCCCCCGGCTGGATAAGGTCCACCAGAACAACCAGGGCATCATCGCCGAAGTCAGCGGATACCCGTACTCGGATGTGGTCGAGATCCTGGAACATGCCGGGGCGGAACTGCCTTTTGTGCTGATCCTTGACTCGCTGCAGGACCCGCAGAATTTCGGCACGCTCATCCGCACGGCGGAGGCGATCGGTGTGCATGGCATCGTCATTCCGCTGGCGCGCTCGGTGGATGTGACACCGGCGGTGGTCAATGCCTCGTCGGGCGCGAGCGAACACATGCTGATCGCCCAGGCCAATTTGTCCCAGACGATTGACGCGTTCAAGGATAACGATATATGGGTGGTCGGGCTGGACCAGGCCGGGGTGGAGATCGAATCCGGCTCACGCCACCTGAAAGGCGCGCTGGCGCTCATCGTCGGCTCGGAGGGCGAAGGCCTGCACGAGCTGACCCGCAAGAAATGCGACATCGTCCTCAAACTGCCGATGCGGGGCAGGATCGAATCATTGAATGCCGCCGTGGCTGGGTCTGTGGCGCTGTACCTGGCGTATTTGTCAAGAAGATCCTAAAGGTCCGTCAGACCTTCAGGGTGTGTGTGGAACGGAGAATTCATGCCTCAGGCAACCTATCATTTTCCAAAAGGATTTCTATGGGGAACGGCAACCGCCGCCCATCAAGTGGAAGGCAACAACACCAATAACAATTGGTGGAAGTGGGAACAGGAAGGACACACCAACGGGTCAGCCGTCCTTGCCGCCGACTGGTGGGGCGGACGCTGGCGCGAGGATTTTGACCGCGCCGCCGAGACGGGACAAAACGCGCACCGCTTCTCGGTCGAGTGGAGCCGCATCCAGCCGACCCCCGACACCTGGGACGAGGAAGCCATTGAGAAATATCGCGCCATGCTGCGCGGATTGAAGGAGCGCGGCATCACGCCGATGGTCACCCTGCATCACTTTACCGACCATCACTTTACCGACCCGCTCTGGGTTTCGGAACTGGGCGCATGGGAGACCGAAGCCATTGTCCCGTTGTTCGAACGTTTTGTGCGCAAGACCGTTGAGGCGTTAAAGGAGTACTGCACGCTCTGGTGCACCATCAATGAGCCGACCGGCTACGCCCTGGGCGGCTATGTGGACGGCGGCACGGGGGCTTTCCCTCCCGGCCGGAACAGCCTGAAGCTGGCAATGCAGGTCCAGGCCAACATGATCCGCGGACACGCCGCGGCGTATCGCGCCATCCACCTGCTGCAGCCGGAAGCGCGGGTCGGCTTTGCCCATCATTACCGTTCCATCGCCCCGCATCATGCCTGGTCCCCGCTCGATAAATTCGTGGCCGGTAATTTTTTCAAAGGGATCAACCTCGGTTTCGCCTCGGCCCTGGCGGAGGGCGTCATGCGCTCACCGCTCGGGTCCGTGCGCATTCCGGAAGCCAGGGGCACGCAGGATTATTTCGGGTTCAATTACTATACGCGGGAGTACGTTGCCTTTGACCTGCGCAAGATCAACACCCTCTTCGGGCGCAATTTCTATCGCAAGGGCGTTGAACTAAGCGACCACGGCTTCCTGGCCAACGAACCGGATGGGATGTTTGAAGGCTTGAAATGGGTGGTGCGCCTGTTCCCGAACCTGCCCATCCTCGTCACTGAAAATGGTGTCAACTCGGCGGACGATGTCCTCCGTCCGCGTTATACGGCGCAGCACATCCATCAGATGTGGCGCGCGGTCAATTTCAACTGGCCGGTCAAGGGCTACTTCCACTGGTCGCTGGTCGATAACTTTGAATGGGACCTGGGCTGGACCCACCGCTTTGGCCTGTGGGGACTGGACCTCGATACCCAAAAACGCATCCGCCGCCCAAGTGTGGATTTCTATGAAGAGATCTGCAGGGAGAATGGCTTGTCCTCCGAGATGGTGCAGAAGTATTGCCCCGAAGTGTTCGGGAAGATCTTCCCGTCGTAAAAAAAATCTCCACCGTTCATTTTAGGATGCTGATGAACGCAGAAAACGCGGATATTTTTCTTTAGATCAGCATCCCTGCGGCTGTACCCCCGCCGGCAGGATGAAGTTGCCTCATGATAAAATTCCCCCCATGACTCACGCAGACCAGATCGCAACCCAACTCAATGTCAAGCCGTCCCAGGTGACGGCAGTCATCAACCTCCTGGACGAAGGCAACACCGTCCCCTTTATCGCCCGTTATCGCAAGGAAATGACCGGCTCGCTCGACGACGAACAGATCCGCATCATTGCCGATGAACTCGTCCGCTTGCGCGCGCTGGACGAACGCCGCGCCTCGATCCTCGCCTCGATCACCGAGCAGGGCAAGCTGACTGATGAACTGCGCGACGCGCTCACCGCCGCCGTCACCATGACCGCCCTCGAAGACCTGTACGCGCCGTATAAAAAGAAACGCCGCACCCGCGCCATGGCCGCCCGTGAAAAGGGACTTGAGCCGCTGGCTGACCTGATCTTGAAACAGGCCTCTGGTTCCCCTGCGGAACTGGCAGCCCGGTTCATTAATGAGCAGGTCACGACCATTGAAGAAGCCCTGCAGGGCGCGCGCGATATTGTGGCTGAAATGATCAGCGACAATGCCAACGTCCGCTCGGCCACCCGCGAGAAGGCGCTCAAGTTCGGAAAAGTGCGCGTGGAAAAGATCGCCAGCGCCGCGGATGAAAAGGCCGTCTACGAATCCTATTATGAATTTGAAGGGCGGGTGGACAGGCTCCAGCCGCATCAGATCCTGGCCATCACCCGCGGCGAAAAGGAAGGCGTGCTGCGCGTGCATGTGGATGTGCCCGAGCGCGACTGGCTCGACGCCGTGCAAGCCGAATTTGAGCAGGATATCATCAGCCCCTTTGCCGACCAGCTGGCGCTCGCGATCCAGGACGCTGCGGAACGGCTGCTGCTGCCCGCCATCGAACGGGACGTGCGCCGCGAAAAAGGCGAGAGCGCCGACAACCACGCCATTCAGGTCTTTGCCACCAACCTGCGCGCCCTGCTGGGGCAGGCTCCACTGGCGGGTCACACCGTGCTCGGTTTGGACCCCGGCTTTCGCACCGGCTGCAAGCTGGCTGTTGTGGACCCGACCGGCAAGCTGCTCGATACGGGCACCATTTATCCGCATGAACCGCGCAAAGACTGGCAGGGCTCCATCAATACCCTGCAGGACATGATCAACCGCCACCATGTCACGCTCATCACCATCGGCAACGGCACCGCCTCGCGCGAAACCGAAAAGCTGGCGGCTGAAGTGGTGGGGAGTTCCAAACCCGGCACCAAATACCTGATCGTCAGTGAAGCGGGCGCGTCGGTCTACTCGGCCTCGGCCCTGGCCCGCGCCGAGTTCCCCGATCTGGATGTCACCATTCGCGGCGCGGTATCCATTGCCCGCCGCGCACAGGACCCGCTGGCCGAGCTGGTCAAGATCGATCCCAAGTCGATCGGGGTGGGCATGTATCAGCATGACGTGGACCAGACCGCCCTGACGCATGCCCTCGACGGTGTGGTCGAGAGCGTGGTCAACAGTGTCGGCGTGGATGTCAATACCGCCAGTTC
>JAIFNG010000135.1 GCA_020047815.1 Anaerolinea sp. | reverse complement strand
TTGCTTTTAGTGGCCAGCATGTTAATTGCAAGCTGCGCCCCCCAACCCGCCACCACCCCGAGCGAGGCAGAACCGGCTGAGGCTCCGGCTGAGGCTCCCGCTGCGACGGCTGCTCCAGTGGATGAAGCCCCCAAGGTCCTCAAAGTGCGCCTGATCCGCGATATTAATAACCTGGACACAGCCAATGTTACCGGCGCTGTGGAAGATACGGTTGCCCGAACCGTCCTGGAAGGACTCTTCCGTTATAACGCCGCGGGCGAACTTGAACCCCAATTGGCGGAATCGTATACAGTGTCTGATGACGGCTTGACGATTGATTTCACTCTGCGAAAAGGCGTCATGTGGCAGCGCGGGTATGGCGAACTCACCACGGATGATGTGAAATTCTCCTACGAACGCTTCCTGGTCACCGATCCCAAGCCCGCTTATGCGGACGATTGGGCATCGCTCGACCGGGTTGAGGTCGTTGATAAATACACCGGAAAACTAATTTTCAAACAGCCCCAGGCAACCCTCTGGACAACGGTTTTGCCCATGACTTCCGGCCTGGTTGTCAGCAAGAAGTTCTATGAAGAAGCCGGTGAGGATAAGATCAAGACCGATCTGGTTGGCACAGGCCCCTATACCTTCTCGGAGTGGATACCCAACCAGCAGATCGTCCTGACACGCAATGCAGAGTATTGGGGAACTCCTTCCTATTATGATGAAATTTACCTGTTGCCTGTGGATGACGACAAGGCGGCTGAAGTTGCCCTGCAAGCCGGCGAATTGGACTTAAGCAGCATCTCGCTGTCTTCCATGGAAAAATTCCAAAGCGATCCAAACTTCAAAGTCGAAGCCATCCCATCCACCGCTTATAACTGGATCGGTATGAATACTGAGAATCCAAAACTCGCCGATATTAATGTCCGCCAGGCCATCCGCTATGGCGTGGATGTTCCCAGTATTTTGGCCGCTGCCTATAATGACAAGGCGCCTCTTGCCAACGCCTTGATCCCTGAAGGGACTCTCGGTTACTGGAAGGATGCACCGGTTTATACGCGCGATGTTGCCAAAGCGCAGGAATACCTGGCAAAAGCCAACCTGACCTCAATCGATCTGAAGATGACCTATGAGAACACCGATGAATTCAATACCTGGGCTCAAATCGTTCAGGAAAATTTGAAGGAAGTCGGCATCAATGTCATTCTCGACCCGTTGGATTCCAGCTCTTTCTGGGCTTACGGTTCTGATGGAAAAGACAAGGAATTGGAACTTTTTGCCATTGGTTACTCCTCGGTCGCCCCGGAACCCGCCTGGTCAACCATGTGGTTTACCTGCGACCAGGTGGACCTCTGGAATTGGATGCGCTGGTGTAACGCGGATTATGATGCCCTGCACAAAAAAGGCATGGAAACCATAGATCCCGCCTTGCGCGAGCCGATCTACATTGAAATGCAAAAATTGTGGGATGCGGATGCAACCTCGGTCTTTGTTACCAATGTGCCGCAGGTTTACGTTTCCAAACCCAACATTAACATGGTTATCTATCCTGGCGGTCTCTCGCCCATGCTCCGCGAGTTTAGCGGTCAATAAGTATTAAGAGGTACAGACACTGGTTTCTGCTGCCGGTGTCTGTACCTTCAATGGCTCAGTCATCTCCAAAAACCTCTTTACCGTACAATTTCCCGCGGAAGAGACCCTCAAGGTTTCTTTTGTCAACCAACATCATGGCGGCGGGAAATTTTTGCAAATCATGACTCTGGCTTGCGGGTAAAACCTGTTGGGTCTGATTTTTAGATGGCGGGTACGGTAGGGAAGAATAATAATTAAAGGAAGATTTTGCCCATGCTGTTGTATATTGTCAAACGCATCCTGATGACGCTCCTGGTATTATTGTTGATCATTATTTTCCTGTCCCTGCTGGTGCACATTGTACCCGGAGACCCGGCTACCACCATCCTGGGTCCACGCGCCACCCCGGGACTGATCCAAAAGATGCGTTCCGCCATGGACCTGGACAAGCCGATCTATGTGCAGGTGGGCAATTTCATATGGAACATTCTCCACGGCAGTCTGGGAGTGGACGCCATTACCGGCGCACCCATCACCAAATTGATCAGCGGCGCATTGCCCCATACCATTATCCTCGCAGTCACCAGTCTCAGTCTCGCAGTGCTTTTGGGCATCCCGATGGGGGTATTTTCCGCCACCCACCCCAATTCATGGGTGGATCGCATCTTGGCAATGGTATCCATTTCGCTGACGACAATTCCCTCCTATGTGGCGGGGTTATTTCTGTTGATAATTTTTGCGGTTGAACTTCGCGTAATGCCCGCCATGGGTCTCGGTCAAAAAGGGGATACGCTGGACTACATCAAGCATTTAATCCTGCCGTCCATTGCGCTGGCAATTACCTGGATCGGCTATCTCGCCCGCCTGGTACGCACCAGCCTGCTGGAAGTATTAAATGAAACCTACGTGCGCACTTCCCGGGCTGCGGGCCTTTCTGAAAGACTGGTGCGATATAAATATGCGCTCAAGAATGCGTTGATCCCAACGGTGGCCGTTTTGGGCGTGGGACTTGGCAGCCTGATGGGCGGCGCTGTATTTGTGGAGATCATTTTTTCAAGGCCGGGCATGGGCTTGTTGATCTTTAACGCCATCCAGGTCCGCAATTATCCAATGGTCCGTTCTGGTGTTCTGGTTGTGGCTTTCCTGTTCGTCCTTGCCAACTTTATCGCAGACCTGCTCTATACATTTCTGGATCCGCGCATCCAACTCAACAAAGGGCAAAATTAATTATGCAATACATAGAGAAACCATCCAATCGGTTACAGCAGGTACTGGATCGCTTTCCTGTATTTGGAGATGTGGTCAGGCAGCCCCTCGGCGCAGTGGGCTTTTTGATCGTCTTAATGTTCATCATTATGGTTGCTTTTGCGCCGTTGATCGCCCCCTATGAATATGCCGAACAGGATATTCCAAACCGCCTCCAGGGTCCATCGGAAAATTACTGGCTCGGTACGGACCATCTGGGCCGGGATATATTCTCCCGCCTGGTATACGGCTCACGGATCGCATTCGGAACAGCCATCCCTTCGGTCACAATTGCGCTGGTCAGCGGAACGATCCTGGGATTGATCGCCGGTTACGTTGGCGGACGCGTTGATAATGCCATCGTGATCCTGATGGATATGCTTCAGGCGTTCCCCTCGATCATGTTGTCACTGGCGGTTCTTGCGCTTTTAGGTCCATCCCTGGTAAACGTCATTATTGTGATCGGGTTGACATGGATGCCCAACTACGCCCGCGTCATCCGCGCACAAACCTTGTCGGTGCGTGAGAAAGCGTTCGTGGAAGCGGAACGCTCGCTGGGAGCGACCAATAAAAACATCCTGCTTTCACATATTCTGCCGAATGTGATTGCTCCCGCCCTGCTCCTGGCGGCCATGGATCTGCCCTGGGTCATCACCTTTGAAGCCGGGTTATCCTTCATGGGCATGGGCGTCCGACCGCCGACCCCATCCTGGGGGGTAATTCTCTCCGAGGGTTTTGATCACATCTTTGAATCAGAGTGGCCGATCATCTGGTCGGGTCTAACTCTGGCGATGACAACTCTTGGGTTTACGTTATTCGGTGAGGCCTTGCGGGACGTGCTTGATCCGCGTTTATCGGGAACAAGAGGGTTATGATGGACGATGTGACTTTCAAAGTAAAAGACCTCGAAATAAAATATCACACGCGCCAGGCCACGCTCACTGCCGTGCGGAATGTGAACTTTGAAGTGCAGCGCGCTCAGATCGTTGGGTTGGTGGGCGAATCAGGCTGCGGCAAAAGCACCATCGCCTCCGCTGTGATGCGGCTGCTGCCGCCCAATGGAGAAATCTCCGGCGGCGAAATGTTGTTCAAGGGACGCGATCTGCTGCGGATGAATGAAGATGAAATGCGCCAGGTACGCGGACGCGATATCTCCATGATCTTTCAGGACCCCATGACCAGCCTGAACCCGGTCTTTAGCATCGAACAGCAGATGGTGGACGCGATTCTCGCCCACCCGATAAAAGGTCAAAACGTCAGCCGAAGTGAAGCGCGTGAGCGTGCCGTGCACATGTTGAACAGGGTTGGCATTCCGGACGCGGCACAGCGCATTAAGAATTTTCCCCATCAATTTTCGGGTGGAATGCGCCAGCGGATCATGATCGCCTCGGCTCTGCAATCCAATCCAGCCCTGCTGATCGCTGATGAACCGACATCAGCCCTCGATGTAACCCTTGAAGCACAGATCACCGGCCTGATCCGTGGACTGCGCGACGAACTGCACACTTCGATCCTTTACATCACCCACGACCTGGGTATCGTCGCCCAATTATGCGACCATGTGGTGGTGCTGTACGCCGGCAATGTGGTCGAGACCGGCGACATATTCCATATTTTCAAAAATCCGTTACATCCCTACACCCGCGCCCTTTTGCGCTCGCACCCGTCGCATCAAACGCAGGTCTCGCGCCTCATCACCATACGCGGACGCGTGCCAAGTCTGAAGGACTTACCCCTTGGATGTAAATTCGCTCCGCGCTGTGATCTGGCGCAATCAATTTGTTTTACACAGGAACCAGCGCTGGCGCAGGTGGATACACAGACGGTTTTATGCCACGCATACCAGCCAACCTGGAATGGCAAATCACCTGAAACTCTTTATGCGGGGGCGGGTCTGCCTGCCGCAGTCAAGGAAGAGAAGATCGAACAGGCTGAACCCAACACCGGGAAGGTGGTTCACACGGAAATGCTTAGAGTGCATTATAGGGATACCGTCGGCTGGCTGGGGAAGATACTGGGCGAAAAAGAGGGATTGGTGCGTGCCGTTGACGGGGTTGATGTCGCGATCTATCGGGGCGAGAGCCTGGCTTTGGTTGGGGAGAGCGGCTGCGGCAAAACCACCCTGGGCCGTACCATCCTGCGGCTTGAACAGCCGACCCATGGCAATGTAAGCGTGGACGGAAAAGATATAACATTCCTGCCTCAATCAAAAATTCGGCCTTTGCGCGCTCGAATGCAGATGATCTTTCAGGACCCCATTTCAAGTTTGAGTCCACGCAAGACAGTTGCCGGGTTGCTGTTGGAACCGTTCAAAATCCACAATGTTCCGGTGGATAAAAAGAAAGTGGACGAACTATTGGAGATGGTTGGGCTATCCTCCGAACAGGCTGATAAATATCCACATCAACTTTCAGGCGGACAGGCGCGCCGGGTGGGCATTGCCCGCGCGCTGGCCTTGCAGCCTTCGGTCCTGATCGCGGATGAACCCACCGCCGGGTTGGATGTTTCGGTGGCGGCGGGCATTCTCAACCTGATGAAGGATTTGCGTGAGAGACTCGGCCTGACCTACATCCTGATCACCCACAATCTCAATATCATCAGCTTTATTGCGGATCGTGTTGCGGTAATGTATCTGGGCAAACTCGTCGA
>JAIFNG010000053.1 GCA_020047815.1 Anaerolinea sp. | reverse complement strand
CAAAACAATTCCAGATATAGCGGCGGCAATTGGTATGCCCGCCAACGAAGTGCTGTGGTATGTGGCATCCTTCAAAAAATACGGCTTGATTGTCGAAAAAGGAATGTGCGCCGATTATCCGCTCTATATCAAAGCGGAGGAGTTAAAAAATGAACCGCGTTGATCCAACCTTCGTGAAAGAAATCAAAGAGTATGGCGCGGTGGGTGTCGATAAATGTTTCAACTGCGGCAACTGCACCGCGATTTGTTCGCTGGCGAGCGACGATGCCCAATTCCCGCGCAGGATCATTCGTATGGCACAACTGGGTATGACAGATCAACTGCTTGGGAGCAAGGAATTATGGTTGTGCTATAACTGCGGCGATTGCTCCGAGACTTGTCCCCAGCAAGCTGAGCCAGCCAACTTGATGGCTGCCGTGCGTTGTTACGCCGTCACCCATTATGCGCCTCTGAAAATCGGTACTTTATTCTGCAGGCGTCCGTTGATCGGTGGGCTTATTTGCATCTTGATGGTGTTGTTCTTTGGGCTATTCATGTATTCGGAACGCGAAACAGCTGCAACCCACGCGTTGGAATTATTCGGGTTCATCCCTTACGAATTCATCCATAACGCCGGGTTGATGGCGATGATTTTTATCAGCCTGCTCAGCGTGATAACCATCTTTACGATGATGTTCCGAATCGCCCGTATCAACCATCTGTCGTATAAAAACTTCTTTACTGGTGATCACATGAACTGGCTGCAAGCATTCTGGGATGCGGTCATGGTTCAATCTCTGTGGCAAAAGCGCTATCGCGACCAATGTGAAGTGCCGGAGAATAGGCGGGTCTGGTATCTTAGTAAATGGTTTGTACATGCAGCCACAATGTGGGGTTTCCTGGGATTGCTGTTTGCCACAGCCCTGAATTACCTGCTGGACATCATCGGTATCAAAGCCACTGGAACGTTCGTCCCGATCCTCTATCCAACCCGTCTGATCGGCACACTTTCCGGGCTGTTGTTCATGTACGGGGTTTCGGTGCTGCTCTATAAACGCTGGAAGTCGGTTGATAAAGCGCACAGCTATTCGCGACCTTCCGATTGGATATTCCTGACTCTGCTTTGGCTCAGTGGTGTGACCGGATTTATCATCGAAATCGCCCTGTACCTGCCAGGCGCGCCCATGTGGGGATATTGGATGTTTATCTTCCACGTGGCAGTTTCGATCACCCTGCTGCTTCTGCTGCCCTTCACCAAATTTGCGCATGCTATATACCGTATCGTGGCGCTGTATATCCACGCCCTTAAACCCGTTGCCAGTCAGGAAACAGCCCCAGCCAGCGCGGATTAATAAATCGACTGTCAGGTCATCTCTGGCAGAGAAAAAAATTCATTAATAAGGAGAACTAAAATGACTGAAAAAATGTCAATCGTATGCAATGGTGACACCCCGGCGAATATTATGCCGACGCTTATCTTCTCCACATCAGGCCTCTCGCTTGATTATGAAGTGCATGTATTCATCTGTCCTGCTGCAGCCAGGTGGATGGTAAAAGGCGAACTGGAAAAACTTGGTACGCCCAAAGGTATGCCCAATCCCGTTAAACTTTTCAATGATATTCTTGAATTGGGCGGCGAGATTGTCTTCTGCGAACTGGCATTGGAGAACAAGGACATCAAGCCCGAAGACTTGCGCGACCCGCGCATCAAGATCAAGAAGGCTCCGCCGTATTTGATGGATGTCGAAGGCGCGACACAGACTTACGTTTTCTAGCTAAATAAAAAAGCAGGTCACGATTTCAAGTGGGACCTGCTTTTTATTTATCATTTTAATTGTCTCATAATATCCGCATTCGACGGGTCATGAATAAAGCCCCAGAACACATCACGCGGGCGGTGGGGGGCAGTGATGCGTTTGCGAACCATGTAGATTTTCCGTTGGAGGGTCAGACCTTCGATGGCAATATCAACCACCTTGCCACGTTCCACCGGGCAGACAGTTGCCAGGGTGGATACAAATGAAACACCGTAGCCCGCCGCTACAGTGTGGACAATGGCCTCTGCATTTCCTAATTCCAAAAATACATTCAGATCATCCAGGCTGATGTCGTACTTTGCCAATTCGGTTAGTACCACCTTGCGCGTTCCTGAAGTTCCCTCGCGCAGGATGATCTTCTCTTCGAGAATTTCTTCCGGCGTGATTGATTTGCGTGTTGCCCAGCGATGGTTGGTTGGAACGATCAGAGTGATCGTATCCAGAAAAAATTCCTGAGCCTCCAGACTAGCATCCCCAATTTCAGTACTGACCACGCTAAGGTGTGCTTCTCCGTCGAGCAATTTTAAGGCGGCATGTTCAGGCCCGCAGGCCAAGATGCGCACTTTGATCCCAGGAAAACGCTGGCTGAAACGCGCCGCCATCTGCGGCAGGATGTATTTACCAGCTGTGGTGCTGCAGGCAATGCTTAACTCCCCAACGATTTCGTGTTGTAGGGACCCCATCATTTCTTTAAGATCATTGGTGTCGTGTATTAACCGGCGTGCCCAGGGGAGCATCAAGCGTCCTGCATCGGTCAATTTTAAGCCGGTACTGTTGCGGATGAATAGCGTTACCCCCAATTCAAGTTCCAATAATTTGATCTGGTGACTCACGGTTGGCTGGCTAAGATGGATCTGTTTGGCAGTTTCTGAGATATTTAATTTTTCAGCCGCGCATAGAAATGTCTCTATCTTTTGAAGGTCAATCATATGGTACTCCGGATTCACGGTCTTGGTGTTGAAGAAGTCTGGGGTTGTCTCAGTTTATGGAAAGTCGCCATTGCAGGAGGCATGGATAGCAGCATTAGTATTGTGATTAGTATGGCAGATGTCAGACACCAGGCACAGGTCGCACCGATGACAAAGGGTTCAAGGAATGTGAGATAAATTGAGAAAAGCGTGCCGAATATACCCATGCCAAACATGGACAGCGTTGCGAAATCTGCGATCTTCCCTTTGGTATATTTGGCAGTCAGCCAGGAAATCATTATTGCCACATATCCAGCCAGCCCCATGACACCAATGGGAAGCACCCCAAATAAGCTGGCGTATTCACTTTGCTGGACGGTGTTGCAATCGCCCACCGGTCCGCAGACGGCAGCCACGTGTGTGGTTTCAACATAAGCCAGGTAGCCTGCCACTCCAAAACCAAGAATGCAGAGGATGGGAATCAACATTTGCCATTTACCTTTATCGTCACCCTCTTTTCGTTGTTGAAACTGATATATGCTAAAGAGGACAGCCCAAAACATTCCGAGCAGCACAATGACAGATAACGTGTTGCCAGCCGGGTCCTGCGCAAATTTTTGCTGCCAGGTCAGCTCCACGGGGTTTTCGGGCAACGCAAAAGCTGGCGGCGCGGACTCCTCAGGAGAAACAGGAGCGACTGTCGGCGCGGATTCTTGCGCAGGCTCAGTCGTCGGCGCGGATGCCTGTTGCGTCGCATCCGTTGCGGCGATTGCTTCCCGCAAGCCGGGGATGTCGGGCCAATCCACCCCGCCCTGCGAAAGGTAGGTTTCGACCAAACCTGGCAATTGATCGGGGATATCGCCGGAACCGATCAAGTATTTGTCGCCAATCACCAGAAAGGGAACTCCGCCTTCCTGAATTTGGAATTTATCCAGGGCGGCAAGGAAATAGTTTGAACCTTGCTGTTCCGCGACATTGATACCAATGATTTGCAACTGGTCACCGTATTTTTCGATGAGCGGCGGCAGGGTTTGGGTGATGACCAATTCGCAATGGGGACAGGTGGGCGAGTAGAACAGTACTGCGCGCACCACCGGCTCGGTCTGTGCTACCACACTGCGGGTGGACATGAACAGCAGCGCAAATAAAAGGGCGGCAGCGATGAAAATACGTCTTGTCATTTCTTACTCCGGGTTTCGTACCAGCCAGCGCGGACTTCTTCGCGATGATCGAAGTCTGGCACATAGGGTTTGATGTCGAGCAGGGGCGTTTCATCCAATACATCCACTCCCGCTACAGTCAGGATATTGTCTTCGCGTGATAAAAGCCTAAAGACGGAAAATCCAATTGGGTTGGGACGATATGGATAACGTGTTGCAAAAACTCCATGTTCCCTGTCATCCAAAAATGGCTTGACGTGTAATTGGTATCCCTGCGATTCGTGAAAGGCATATAAAACATAGATGTGCGACAAGGCTTCTATGTCTTTCAATCCGCCTGCAAATTCCGCATACACTTCGACCTTTCCCACCGCCTGCGAGCGCGAAGCTTGAATTGGGGTCTTGTCTTTTTCTGTGAACGGCGAGTGAATTACGCCGATGGGCTTGAAGATGAATTCCATAATGTCAACAATTTTACTCCACTCACCTGGCGATATGACACGCTCTGTTCGATTGGCACATGACCGCGGCTTCGTCAACAACTTTCATTTCTGAAGGGGGGACATGGCAGAAGTAATATTTCCGCAAGTCCGATGGCGCTGTGCACCAAAAATGCCGACCATGCCACTCGAAATCCTGCCCAACAATGGGCAGGATTTCGATAGTTTTATTTATCCTTAACGCATCATCAAAGAATCCAGGTCCTCGTCAAGGGATTGTAAATCTTCTTCATGCTCGACTTCCTGTTGGAGAATTGTCAACACAATATTATAGGTTACCGGGTCTGTATCTTTTACGATTTGTAAAACCTTCTGATACACATCGATGGCGCATTGTTCACCTTTGATGTTTTGAGCCAGGATTTCCTTCACAAACGCATTGACTGGTGCATCATACCCACAATGGGTATTTTCCAGCCATTTATCGGGGCTGATCAGCGGGGTTCCGCCTAATTGAATGATCCGCATTGCCAGCATATCGGCATGAGCCAATTCTTCCGTGGCGTGCAACAACAACTCGGAAGCCACTGCATCCTTCATGGGTCCTTTGACAATTTTGGCTCCCAGCCAATACTGGTAATAAGCCAGCCATTCATCAGCAAATGCCTTATTGAGAATATTCAGCAATTCATCGATATCCATTCCTACAATTTGACGACCTTTGGTACCCATTGCAAACTCCTTTTCTGAATAAAAATTTATTCGGTTAAGTAAAACCGAATTTCAAAGACCTATCTCCGGGGCTTTAAACAGTACGAATTCATATTACCACCTGATTTATTTTATCTTCCCGTGACCCTCCACTGCGTCAATAATCGCCTCTCGCAGGGTCATTACTGCCAGTTCTGCGCAGTGCAAATGATCATCCGGAAGTCCATCCAACGCTTCGATCAGTTCCTCGGAGGTGATTTTTCCAGCGTCTTCCAGGGTTTTGGAAGACGCCATTTTTGTGATCATTGTTCCGCAAGCTAGCGTTGCGCCGCAGCCATCAGCTAAAAATTTTGCATCCAGAATCCTGTCATTTATTAGCTTCAGATGGATCTGCATCCGATCTCCGCAACTACCCAGAAAATTTCCCTGGGCGT
>JAIFNG010000091.1 GCA_020047815.1 Anaerolinea sp. | reverse complement strand
CACCGCAGAAGAAGAACAGCGCATTCAACCCGACTTCAGTGTGGCCGGGCTCAACGAGCTTTTACCCACCCTTGAGAGGATCAATCTTACTCGCTCCTGATTTTCCAGCCCCAACAGCAGATCACGTGTTCACTTTGGGGTTATAAGCCTTGTGTAGTTAAGGTCTTTTTGATCCTGTTTGCAGCCACAGGAGGTATTTTCCAATGCTTGATGCTGCTGCTTGAATTTAAACCCATTTGAACATATATTTGAAACAAAATAGCCAATCGTTATTCGCATTTTTTCATCCAAAGGAGAAAAACCATGCAACTGGACGCTATTCTTGAAGTTACCATTGGACTTATCGTGACCTGGCTTATTATTAGCATGGCAGCCAGTCAGATTCAGGAGGCAATTATCGGGGTTTTGGGCTGGCGCTCGAAATTCCTCGAAGATCGACTGCTGGATATGTTCAGAGACCCTCTGCTGGTCGAAAAATTCTACAGGCATCCATTGATCGAGACCTTGTCCGAAAAAACATTTTGGGGAAAAACAAGAAAACCCATCAATATTCCCAATCCTATTTTTGCCAAAGCAGCAGTCGATATTTTTCTAAATGCCGGCAAAAGCGAAAATGAAGTCCCTGCAACTTCAATGAGCCTTGAGGTCATGAAAAAAAGTGTCATTGAAAGCATGGAGTATTTGAAAACGAATGCCCACCTGGAGAAAACGGTCAAGTACCTTGTTCCAAAACTTGATGTGGCGGAAGCCAAAGTCGAGCAAAAGATCGTGGAGTATCGCGGAAATGTGGAATCATGGTTTGATACCACCATGGTTCAGGCGACAAAGCTATATCGCACATATGCTTCTGCCATTGCTCTTGGGCTGGGCATTGGGCTGGCATTGGGCTTTAATGTGGATTCGGTGGAAATCGTCAACCAACTTTGGCGTGACCCGACCCTGCGCCAGTCCATCGTTGCTCAGGCGGAAAACATTGACCCGGAAGATGCTGCAAGCATTGCCGAGACAAAGGAGAAGCTGAAGGCATTATCCCTGCCCGTTGGTTGGAACCAACAAAGAATTCCCCAGGATATAAATACCTGGGCAGTCAAAGGCTTGGGCATTTTTCTAACAGGGTTGGCGGCATCCTTTGGCTCTCCCTTTTGGTTCGATGTCCTGAATAAAATGCTTGGGCTAAAAACACCAATGACGGCGGAAGAAGCAAAGGGCTGATTATTGCCGGGTTGTTTCGACTGCCCGGCCTTGGGGTATACAGGTAAGTATTTTCCAGGCAAATAAAGCCCTTTTACTGCTGAAAAACCAAGGCCGCGTTCTCCCTTGGTTTTTCAGCAGTTTTGCTCCCTGCTGACTTAATAATTGGACAACATTCCGCTGACTGTTGAGTTATCTGGGTAAATGGATCGAAAACTCGCTTCCCTGCCCCAATCCATTACTGGATACCTGAACTCTTCCGTTGTGTGAATCCACGATCGCTTTGACGATTGCCAACCCCAAACCGGTTCCGCCTGTTTCTCGGCTGCGGGATTTATCGGCACGATAGAAACGGTCAAAGACGGCTGCAAGTTGACCGGGTTGTAAACCCTCGCCCGTATCTTTGACCGAAAAGATGACCTCGCTTTTTGTATGGATTCCTGTGATCTTAATTTCGCCATCTGGTGGTGTGTGTCTCAAAGCATTTGAAAGCAAATTGAACAAAGCCTGGCGGATGCGTGTGGGGTCAATTGATAGTTCCGGCAGTGAGGCTGGCTGAAGGATCAGGCGAACCCCCTTTTCAAGCGCAAGCGGTTCGATTGCCTGGATTGTATCCACAAGCAGGGAATTCAGGTCAGTTGGATATTTTTCCAAATGCAGTTGTTTTGATTCTGCAAGTGCCAGCTCACGCAAGTCGTTGACCAATCGTGAGAGATGGCGTGTTTGGCTATATAAATTGGCGATCTCAGGTTCATCCAGGGAATAGACCTTGTCTAACGCGGCACGCAGGTTGCCCTCCAGGACTGTGAGCGGGGTGCGTAATTCGTGTGCGACATCAGCCATTAGATCATTTTTTAGTGTCTCGGCGTGTTGCAGTTCAGATGCCATTTTATTAAATGTATTTGCAAGGTCGATCATTTCCTGGCTGCCATGAGCAGCGACCCGTGTCTTAAGATCACCTTTGCCAATTTTGTCAGCGGCTTTGACCAGCTCGGTGATGGGTGCGCTCACCACCCGCCCAATGACAATCCCGCCGCCAATTCCAACCGCGATCGAGAGCGCCATAAACCCGATCAGGCGCTGCTGGATCTCTGCGGGCGGTGCGTCGGGGGGACCATCTAGATCGGGCTTGATGCCGGCACGTTCCAGCGTGATCACGATGAATTGTAGAAAGAACATCATGAATAGTACACTACTGATCATCAGGCTTAGGTGGACCCATAAACGTTTCATTGATCATCTCCTATCAGCCGATAGCCTATCCCATAAACAGTTTGAATGTAAGTCGGGTTATCAGGGTTGGGTTCAATTTTTCGACGCAGGTTGCGGATGTGGGTATCAAGTGCGCGCCCAAGTCCTTCATACGCATAGCCCAGGGATTTTTCCAACAAGTCGTCGCGTGTGAGTGTGAAACCGGGATTGGATAAAAAAGCTTCGAGTAAATTAAATTCGGTTCGGGTGAGTTCGACCAGTTGAGAATCCACTGTCAGGGTGTGTTGGTCCAGATCCAATTTCAAGCTGCCGTTGATCAATACATGCGGTGTGGCATTTGGTGATTGGTCAAGACGCACGCGGCGTAGAAGCGCCTTTACCCGTGCAACCACCTCACGCGGATTGAACGGTTTGGGGATGTAATCATCCGCCCCGAGTTCCAATCCAACGATCTTGTCTGTATCTTCAACCCGGGCTGTGATCATGATAATGGGTATGTGCGCAAGCGATTTATCTGCGCGAACGATCTGGGTTACCTCCCAGCCATCGTGGTTGGGCATCATCAGGTCGAGTAGGATCAGGTCGGGGCGTTCGCGGCGCAAAACATGGAGCGCCATCTCGCCATCGTAGGCGGGAAATACCTGGTAGCCAGATTGCTCCAGGTAGGCAGTCAATACTTTCACGATGGATTTGTCGTCATCAACGACCAGAATACGTTGGGACATGGAACCTCTTTATGAAATCTAAAAGCATCATAACATGCCATTCTCAAGAAAATCTGAAGGTTTGACAAAAGAGTCTGGAGGATATTCACAGGCTTTCTTGAGAATTTCTTCAGAAACATTTGCTATGATTACATCATGGCACTCAAACATTTCGAAGGAGAAAAAATTATGAAAAACCTAGTAAAAAAACTTTCCATTTTCGCGCTGACCTTATTGGTCTTGCTCAGCGCCACTGGCTGCGGAATGAGTGCTCCCGCTGCTTTTTCGATTGAGCCAAATTACAAAGATTTGGCCTACGCCTCCGTTTCCGCCACCCAAAAACTGAATTTATACATCCCCACCGCGGGTACTGGACCCTTCCCCGTAGTCATCAACATCCACGGCGGCGGGTTTAAGTTCGGCGATAAAGGCATGTTAAGCGAAGCAACCGGGAAAGCCTTGCTCGATGCCGGGTATGCTGTGGCTTCGATAGATTATCGTCTTTCCGGGGAAGCTCAATTCCCCGCCGCAGTTCAGGATGCCAAAGCAGCTGTTCGTTTCCTGCGCGCCAATGCAGCGCAATACAATCTCAACCCGGATATGATTGCAGTCTTCGGTCAATCTGCGGGTGGCAATATAGCATCAATGGTGGGCGTAACTGGAAACATCAGCGATTATGATGAAGCCAGCCTGGGAAATGAAGAGGTTTCTTCAGGGGTTCAGGCTGTCATCAATCAGTACGGACCCACTGACTTTTTGCAGATGGACGACCAAGCCAAGGCGCAGGGTTGTTCTACCAGTGACCAGACGCATAATGACGCGAGTTCCTTCGAATCAGCGTATATCGGGGCAGAGATTCAAACTGAACCTGACCAGGTCGGAAAATCCAATCCGATTACCTATATCAGTGCAGAAGCTCCGCCCTTCTTGATCCAAAAAGGCGACCAGGATTGCACTGTCCCGGTTGAAAACACCAAAATGCTGGCAGACGCGCTCAGCGCCGCGAACCTGGATGTAACCTACACCTCGCTCTCAGGAGCCGGTCATGGCGGCGACCAGTTCGAGACCGACGAAAACATAGCCTTGATGATCAGTTTTCTGGATAAGTATTTGAAATAAGGTATTCGAAACACAAAAGGCTGCCCGAAAAATCGGACAGCCTTTTTATTTTCTCTCCCGCAGATTCTCGTGCATGTAAAACCTCAAAAAAACAACACATTTGCTTCAGATTTACTTCAGAATCGTTTGTGATAATGCGGACAACACAAAAACAAAGGAGATTGTATGAAATCAAGAAACATTTCTGTAATTCTATCGATGATGCTTGTTCTATCCCTGCTTGCCGGTTGCGCCTCCGCCGCACCAGCAACCACACAACCGGCAATGACCGCAGAAGCAACGGCTGCCGAAGTGACAACCGTGAGCGCGGAAGCGCCAACTGAGGCGACTCCCGTAGCCGCAACCGAAGACGTATCTCTGGACGATGCCTATGCCGAAGCGCTCGCCTTCAATAATTCCGCATGGAATTACGATTCCGCGAACGATGTCTACTGGCAGATTGGGGTTCAGTACGCCGCTATACCAGAAACCACCGAGTACGAAACCCTGGGGATTTACGTCCCCGGCGCATATATGACCGCCACAGCCAACAGCGATGGCACATTTACTGCTGTGCTCAATGAGCAAGGCGCAATCAATGGCTTTACCGCCAAAACTGCGCCGATGGTGTTACCAGTAAATACCCCAGCCTATTCCGCGCAACAGGCTCCAACAGCCTATGGTTATGATGAAATTTCGAGTTTTCTGAAGGCAGGCTTTATCTATGTCCATGCCGGTATGCGCGGAAAGGATAACGGCTACGACGCCAGCGGCAATCTGACCTACAGCGGCGGCGCTCCCTGGGGCGTGACGGATTTCAAGGCTGCGGTCAAATTCGTCCGCTATAACAAAGATGTTTTGCCCGGCAATACAGATAGTATCTTCGCCTTCGGCATGAGCGGCGGCGGGGCGCAGACATCTGTCATTGGCGCTTCTGGAGACAGCAAACTCTATTTCCCGTATCTTGAATCTATCGGCGCGGCAATGTACGATGCCAATGGTCAATACATCAGCGACGCGGTCACCGGTGCCATGGCATGGTGCCCGATCACCAGCCTGGATTACGCCAACGAAGCATATGAATGGAACATGGGACAGTACGTCCCCACGGGAACACGCGCAGAGAGCGCATGGACTTCTGCCCTGTCGAAAGACCTGGCTGCCTCCTATGCGGAATACATCAACGCGCTTGGCGTCAAAGATGAAAACGGCAATGTGCTTGTCTTGCAAGAATCCGAGAGCGGCATTTATGCGGCTGGAAGTTACTACGACTATTTGATGAAAACCGTTGAAACATCCCTGAA
>JAIFNG010000106.1 GCA_020047815.1 Anaerolinea sp. | reverse complement strand
TTTCCGGCAAAGTGGGTTCCAAATCTGTTTGCATGATCAGGCTGATGTCTGAACCAGCGGCAAGCTGACGCATATCATCGCTAACAAGGCGCAGGTTTGTATCCTGCGGCTGCATGACCCACAGACAACGTTTCATTTCAGGGTTAAATGACAGCAACAGCATCCTGCTGCTGTTCCCGGAAAATTTCATGGTCAGTTTACTGTATTCAAGCGGCGCACCCTCAAGCAATTCGTCCACGTTGGGATTGGTGTAATAGAATGGGAAATACCAATAAGGCGGCGTGTTTTCGATATTTTTAACCTGATAGGTAGTATTGATGGAAAACGAGACGGCATACTCTCCCATGATGCCCAACACTTCCTCGTCTGTCAGAATGGCTGTGCCCGGTGCGATCTGCGGCGCACGCCATAAAAGTTGTTGGGCCAGTCTGACCTGTTTCTCCCACGAATATTGAAACTCCCTGGTATTGGACAGGTGAAAGTTGATGGCCAGAGCGATGCAAATCGATAAAAATACTACATTCTTCCTCCTGGCGCTGATGAAATAATCAATGATCAGTGTTAACAGGAAGGCTGCACCCAGCATGGATGGAATCCCGAAGCGGGAAGCAGATAAAAGATTTTTGCTTTCGAGAATATACCTTCCAATCAGCCAGACAGGCAAGCCACCGACCATCAATGCCACACCAGCAATCAAAATCCCGCCCTTTGACCAATCGTCTGAGGGTTCATCTTCATCGGAAGCCGGTTGAAATTTACCAAGATATATATAAGCAGCCAGGAAGCTCATGGCGCCAATGAACAGGCGAAAACGCACAAAAACAGATCTGAAATCCAGCAATTCCGCGCTTATTGCGTTTTGCCAACCGATCGTCATCACAGAGACAGCATCCTTAATGGAGGCAGTCAGGAGAAAACCAATGGCATTGAGCGGTTCACTGAACAGTTGGTTCAAGATCACGGGCGCGTTGCGGTTTACTCCCTCCACGTTTTCAAAGACCGCAATCCGCCAATATGCGAACAATGCCAACGTAAAAATATACGGCGCCCAGTTTAAAGAAACCCTCCAGAATCGTTTCGACAGGCCTGGTTCGTTGCGGGAGATCAATATCCAAAAAATGAACGGACGCAGTAATTCAAGTCCCGAATAATATTCACTGGTGAATAAATGCGCGGCCTGCAAAATAACAGCAGCAAGTGAATACCAAACCCCATATTTTTTATGCTGGAAAGCCATGACCATTAAATACAGCGACAGGTTGAAAAAAATAAAGCCAGCCCAATGATGTGTGGACCCAACTGCAAACGGTTGAAGCATGAAAAATGGATACACGGCAAACAATAATGCAACAGCGGTTGCTTCACGAGTGCGCTTAGGCCAAATCGCAATCAGCGTTTTCCAGAGCAACACAGCCGTGACCCAACGCATCAACAATGCTGTAATATGCCAGTAAATCGGTTTGAAACCCAATATTTTAAAGGCAAGAATATATAACCACGCGGCATAAGGACGGCTATCGTATAGGAGCATTTCACGCAGGCTTCCAATCCCCTTGTTATATGCGTAAAAAACATAATGCCAATCATCCATATAAAAACCAAGGTTTGGGATCATTAATCCAAAACCAAGAATACACGCCACCAGTAAAGCAAGCGGCGCGCTTTTTTCAGTAAATGAAAGCGATTGAAAATATGATCGGATCTTTTTCAGCATGCCTGTGATTATACTTTCACTCCAGCATCCTCCCTGACTTTTGCTTCAATTTCCAGCAATTCCAAATCAAAAAATTTTGGACGCGGACGAGCGCTGAAAACGCGGATAAAACCTTAAAACAGCACTCCATCAACGCTGCATACACCCAGAGTGTCAAATTTTGGCTCTTTCTGCTCCGCGTCCCAGTTCGGCTTTGGATTTGCTGTTCAATTTGGCATTAACTGGTTTTTCCCGCGCCTTTGGAGTAGAATAGAACGCACATTCTAACTTTCCGCTGAGCAGAAAGTGGGCAGTAATTTGGAGAATTTAGGATATGGGTGAAGTACCTGCCCAATAAAACAAGAGCGGACAGCTCCGCTCTTGACGAAGATCAAAGAGAAAAAAACATGGATTTCAAACTTAGCGCTCCCTTTATCCCGATGGGTGATCAGCCCGAAGCCATCCGCGGCCTTGTGGAAGGTGTCCGCGCCGGCATGAAGAATCAAGTTTTGCTTGGAGCAACCGGCACAGGCAAAACTTTTACCATCGCTTCTGTCATTCAGGAGTTACAAAAACCGGCCTTGATCATGGCGCACAACAAGACCCTTGCGGCCCAGTTATATGCTGAATTCAAGGAATTCTTTCCCGAGAATGCGGTTTCTTATTTTGTTTCATACTACGACTACTATCAGCCGGAAGCATATGTGCCGCGCCGCGATCTGTTCATCGAAAAAGAAACCCAGATCAATGAAGAGATCGAGCGAATGCGCCTCGCGGCTACCACCTCGCTAATCTCACGACGGGATGTCATTATCGTCGCTTCAGTCTCGTGCATATATGGCCTGGGGTCCCCCGAGGAATTCGGAAAAGGAACCGTAACCCTCAGAGTTGGTGAGATCTATCGCCGCAACGCCCTGCTGCGCCAATTGATCGAGAGCCAATACCAACGCAATGATATGGAATTGAAATCGGGCACCTTCCGGGTACGGGGCGATACACTGGAGATTATCCCGGCATACGAAGACAAGCGCGGGTACCGCATCACCTTCTTTGGCGATGAAGTCGAGCGAATCATGCAGTTCCATCGTGTCAGCGGAGAAATATTTGAAGAGCCTGATGAAGTCTCCATTTTCCCAGCAAAACAATTTTTAACCGATACCGATCGATTAAAGGAATCGATCGGCAACATCGAAGCAGAACTGGAGGAACGGCTGAAATATTACAAAGATAACGGCAAATTCCTCGAAGCACAGCGCATTGAACAACGCACACGATACGACCTGGAAATGTTGAAGGAAGTGGGATATTGCGCCGGCATTGAAAACTACTCACGCCAACTGGACGGACGCGCGCCGGGCTCACACCCTTGGACGATGATCGACTTCCTGCCAAGTGATTATTTATTGATCCTGGATGAGAGTCACATGACCGTGCCACAGATCCGAGGCATGTATAACGGTGACCGCGCACGCAAGGAAACGCTCGTCGAATATGGTTTCCGTTTGCCGTCAGCCATGGACAACCGTCCGCTTAAGTTTGATGAGTTTGAACAGATAATGGGTTCAACGATCTACACCTCCGCCACCCCTGCTGCCTATGAAATGGAACATGCCGAGCAGATCGTTGAGCAAATCATCCGTCCGACAGGATTAGTGGACCCGGAGGTAAGTGTGCGCCCCACCAAAGGTCAGGTGGATGACCTGGTTGGAGAGATCAGCCTACGGGTGGAAAAACACGAACGCACCCTGGTGACAACCTTAACGAAGCGGATGTCAGAAGATCTAACCAAATATCTTAAAGAGCTGGGAGTCAAGGTCCAGTATCTACATTCAGAAGTGGAGACGCTTGAGCGGATCGCAATTCTGCGTGATCTGCGTCTGGGCACTTTTGATGTACTGGTGGGAATCAATCTTTTGCGCGAAGGTTTGGACCTGCCCGAAGTTTCACTGGTTGCGATCCTGGATGCAGACAAGGAAGGATTTTTGCGTTCGGATACGGCATTGATCCAGACTATTGGACGCGCGGCGCGCAATGTGAACGGACGGGTAATCATGTATGCTGACCGCATGACTGATTCGATGAAACGTGCCATTGACGAGACCAACCGGCGCCGGGCCAAGCAGGTCAAATATAACGAAGATAACGGGATCATGCCGATCAGTATTCACAAGGAAATCCATGAGCTGACCGAAATGATGAGTGCAAAAGCGATCGGTGAGGCGAAGGCGCAATATAAGACGGCTGCTGACGGGCTGCCGCACGGAGAACTGCGTAAGATCGTTGATGAAGTGGAAAAGCAGATGAAGGAAGCTGCAAAGAATCTTGAGTTCGAGCGGGCTGCCGCACTGCGCGATGAATTGTATGATCTGAAGAACCTGCTGGCTGAAGATGAGAGCTTGAAACCCTGGGAGCGGATCAAGTTGATGACGGGTGAAGAGGATTAGCCACTGCGATGTAAAGATAAAAGACAGTTGCCCAGGAAAGTGACAGTCACTTTTCCTCTGGCCGAATATCATCAAAAGGCGCCAGCAGGTCCAGCGCCTGCTTAAGTTGCTCCCTGGGTACAAAAATCTCAACAAGAGACTGCGCAAGCACATACGCAGAATGTGAGATGGATTCCTCAACAAGTTCCACATCAATTCCTTCGGCTTTTAAGAAACTTTCAATAACCTCTGCTTCCGCACGACTGTTGGCTTCCCCAATTTTTTCATATTTTAGGTCGTCCATTTTGGTTGGTCTCCTTATCAAAGTATATACCAAATCGCCTGTTTTCTTTTTCCAATCTTGTTTTATTCTTTACATATCCTTTATATGCCAAATGTATGATATTGATTGTAAGCAGGATAATTCCGAATAATCACTCAAAGGAGTATAAAAAAATGAAAAAGACAATTTTAGTCGCAGCCCTCGTGGTTTTAGCTCTCGGCGCTTTCGGTGTAAACGCTGCTTTGGCACAAGATACACAGCCCCCCGTTAATAGCGGCGGCATGATGGGTGGGGGTTATGGCCCCATGCACGATTACATTGAAGAGGCGATGGCAAACAAACTTGGCATCACAGAAAATGACGTTGAGGATGCGCTCGCTTCCGGAAAGTCCATGTACCAAATTGCATTGGATAACGGCATTAAGGAAGCGGATGTCACTTCATTCCTGACGGAAGTCCACACCACCGCCTTTGACAAGGCAGTAGCTGATAAAATCATCACCCGAGAACAGGCTGATTTCATGCTTCAACGCATGACGACCCGCGGCTTCAACAACTATGGCAATTGCCCAATGCAAAACGGGCAGGGCGGACAGAATTTCCGCGGCCAGGGAATGATGGGCGGAGGGCGCTGGCAGCAGCAACTTCCATCTGTACAGCAATAATTTGTCGATCCACGAAGATCTAAAAAGGCAGTCCCCAAAATGGGACTGCCTTTTTCATATTCAGGCATGATAATATTTATGCCCATTCATATTGCAATGCCGGTCAGGTAGTTCCAAACCGTGAAAGTTTCGTACCCTTATACCCATCCGAAGAACCTTGCCAGACTCGCCGTGAAAAATGTCACGACGATCGCCGTTCCCAGAGTCATCACCACACTCAAGGTCGCCCACTTTAATGATTTGGTTTCCCTGTAAATGGTCATGATGGTTGTTGCGCACGGATTATGCAGCAGCGCAAACAACATCAAGTTGACTGCCGTCAGCATGGTCCAGCCGTTGCCGTTGACAAGCAAATTAAAAATATCGGAGTTGCTTGTAGGACCGTTGATCATCATTCCTACACCCATGTAGACCATCATCATGGTTGGCACAACGATCTCATTTGCAGGAATGGCAATAATGTATGCAAGTATGATCACGCCGTCGAGTCCCAATAACAACCCAAATGGATTTAGCCAATCGGCAATCACACGAGCCAAATTTGAATCTCCAATGGAAATATTTGCCAGGATCCAGATGATCGCTCCCGCAGGAGCAGCGGTTTGCATGGCGCGCCACAGCACAAAAATAGTACGGTCAATGATGGAGGTATATAAAATGCGGCTGACGTTCGGTCTGCGGTAGGGAGGCAGTTCCAACGTGAATGCAGATGCTTCCCCCTTCAACACCGTTCTGGATAAAATCCAGGAGGCGAGGAATGTAAATCCGACACCGATCAACACCACGCCGACAACCGTCCCAGCGGCAATGAAGGAGGTCAGGGCTGGAGGGAAGGACGCAGCAACAAAAACAGTCGCCAGCATGATCAAGGTTGGGAAGCGCCCATTGCAGGGGACAAAGTTATTTGTGAGGATGGCGATCAACCGTTCACGCGGAGAGTCGATCACCCGGGTAGCGATCACGCCAGCCGCGTTACAACCAAACCCCATCGCCATGGTCAGGGATTGTTTCCCGTGTGCACCTGTTTTCTTGAACATCCAATCCAGGTTGAATGCCACACGCGGCAGGTAGCCGAGGTCTTCCAAAAATGTGAAGGCGGGAAAAAAAATCATCATCGGCGGCAACATAACGCTGACAACCCAGGCCAGACCAAGATATACCCCATCCCAGACAAAGCCAGTGATCCACCATGGTAATCCAATTTGATCAAAGAGCGCCCGCCCATAATCACCGATGCCAAACAACACAACAGCGATCCAGCCTGAAACCACATTGGCGCCTGAGACCGTGAGCCAGATGATCAAACCAAGTAATCCCAACATAATGGGCAGACCCGCATAGGGTGATGTAACCAGCCGATCCATCCTTTGGTCAAAATCATATTTTTTATCCGAAGAAGTTTTGACTGCGCGCTTCGCAATATTTTCCGCTTCGGTGTAGAGTGATTTCACGATCTCATCGCGAAAACCAGTAGAGAGATTATTTCTAAGACTTTCTGCCTTAGCTAATATTTCATTTGCTTCCATGCTATTTTTCCTTTTTTGCAAGTACTTCCGAGGTTGGTCGGGAGGCAATGGGCATTACTGTCTTCCCTCAACCGACATCTTGCCACTGAATTGGACATCCGCGCGTTGTTGCCGTGAGACAATGTCACCCAGTTCGCCAGTGGAGAGGGCTTTTTGCACGCGTGCATCACCATCCAACAAACGGATCGCGAGCCAGCGCGCATTTGGAATACCAGGGGCCATTTGCTCGATCATTGGCACAAGCTCCTTCACTGCTTTTTGAAACTCGGGAGTACCCCCAACGCGCAAGGGTTTGGTGATTATTTTGCCTTCAATCACATCAGCCACTGCGCCCAGTAAAGTATGAATTCCTTCACCCGCGCGTGCGGTGATCGGAATGGCAGGGACACCCAAGTCACGACTCAGGGAGCGCGCATCCACCTCAATACCTTTTCGTTTGGCTTCGTCCATTAAATTGATCGCCACTACCACATTCTCGGTGATCTCCATAACCTGCAGGACAAGATTTAGATTTCTTTCCAGAGCTGTTGCATCTGTAACCACGATGGTGCAGCCTGGCTGTCCGAACAAAATAAAATCACGCGCGACTTCTTCATCCTGCGAGGCAGAAAGTAACGAATAGGTCCCTGGCAAGTCGACCAGCTTATAGCGCATCCTGTTGAATTCAAATCCACCTTCAGCACGTGTCACAGTCTTGCCGGGCCAGTTGCCTGTGTGCTGCTTTAACCCTGTCAGGGTATTGAACAATGTGGACTTTCCCGTGTTGGGATTTCCAGCCAACGCAATCACGCGGTCAAAATCACCCACCTTGATTCCCATCTGCTCCAATTGTGTGAAGGCAGGACAGGTTTCACAATGTTCGGTTGGTAATGCAATTTTTGTGTTTGACATAATTTCCTCTTTTCTAAACATCCAGGATACCAGATAGGATAAAGACAAAAACGGCGCCCAGGATAATGCCGAAGGCAGTGTAATGCTGGTGCCCATGCTCACGCGCCATAGGGATCAGTTCATCGAGTGTAATGAAAACCATCACGCCGCCCGCAAACGCCAACGCGGCAGGAATTAATGCATCAAAAGACGTTAAGACCAACACCGCAAGCAATGCCCCGATGGGTTCGGTCAGTCCCGAGAGAAATGCAAAGCCTGCCGCCCGCCGTCGTGACATGCCCGATTTATACAAAGGAAGGGCAGTGGCGATTCCCTCAGGGATATTGTGCAGGGTAATAGCAGTGGCAATGAAAATGCCGAATTCAGGAGTGTGGGCATACCCGGCGCCGACCGCAATGCCTTCGGGTGTGTTGTGGATGGCTATACCAAGCCCAACCAGTAAACCTGTCTTGAGCAGGCTTACATCGGTAATGTGAGTTCTACTTTTCCAGCCCCATTTGTGGCGATGGCGTTTGAAATGTCCCTGGTCATCCAGAACAATGCCTTGATTAAGATCCTGTTTCTTAACACCATCAAATTCCTTTTCACCAAAGCGGATGTGAGGGATCACCATGTCAATCAGAAGCATAAACAGTGCACCCAGCGTAAACCCAATGGTTGTGATCCACACACCGGCAAGTTCAAGGGCGTGATTGACCAGATCCACAAAAGAGAGGGTGATCATCACGCCGGCGGTAACACCCATTAATAGCCCGAAGGTGCGCCTGCCCGGCTGACGAATTACAGCAATCATTCCGCCAAGTCCGGTACCCAATCCCGCGATCATGCTAAGAGCAAGAACGTTCCAAATCATAGGCTTCGATGTTTTCCTTTTGTAGTCCTAATATTATGAAACCGGTTTTACCCAAATCTGTGCCGCCTGGTCTTTTCTCAATGCAATCAAAGTCCCGCGTACACGATAGGCACGCGGATCACCAAAGAAATTTTGCAACTCAGGGTAGATCAGTGTCCCAGGCGTGAGACCCAGATCCAAAAATCTTCTACGGGTAAAACCCTGCACGGCATCATCCAAAATCACGATCTCACCGCGTTGGTCGTCTGTCAACTCTGCCAGCGGAATTGCACTTGCTTTTACAATTTCATTTTCCTGCAGCGCAGATACACTCACATTGGCCGCCACCGCAGGTGCAAGCCGATATTCAGTTTCTCCATCAGTCAATAAAATTCGCTGCGGATTTCGATCCAAAACTCGGATGACTTGACCCAGGTGGAGACCTGCCGCCAGAATCTGTTCAAAAGCAAGAGCTGGTTCATCCTCAAGATGAACTATCCTTACCGGACCCTCTGCTTGAAAGGCTGTCAGGGGCACCCCCTCGGTCTTGAGCAGAGTCCCCTCACGGCTGGGTATCGGGTCGCCATGAGGGTCACGTTTCGGGTACCCCAATGCAGCATCCAAGTCATCAAGCTGCGCATCTGTGAGATTGTGTTCGCGGCGATGCGCTTCACCATGGATCTTTTCCAACGGCATGCGCGCTTCATCCGTCAGGTAGCGTTCCCACAAACGGTGTGCACGGACAACATGCATTGCCCAACGTTCACCCTCTGTCGTCAGGTGCAGTTCCGACCCGCGGGATTGGAGCAGTTTCTGCGTTTCCATATTTTCGATCAGCCGCATTACTTCGCCACGCTGAATATCCAACGTGCCGGCCAGTGATTCGGGCGATGCGTGCCGTCCCTGCTGTTCGCGGTCAAGCAGGTGTTTGAGTCCATCCTCCACCTGTTCGCGTTCATGTGCAATGCGATAGGCTTTGTAAATCGCTAACAATCCCACACGGGGAATGAACACCACAGCAAGCAGCAGTACGGTGGTCATAATGATCCAAATTGTTGTACTCATAAATTCCTCTTATTTTGGAGAGTGTATATTTTTTTCTGCACACCACGAAGTCACAAAAGACCTTTTAGGTGTCGTGCCCTGGTTTCTTCGTGATTCATAAAACTTCATTCTTTTTTCCAACCTGGACAAAAATTTTCGTGGTGACATTCGAACCAAGTACAGTGGTCTTGTTTTGTGTTTTTATTGTCAGGTTGTAATCGTAGGATGAATAATCTGTCACCTCGATTTGAATACCCGGGATGAGTCCCAAACTATTGAGATGCCGAAGCAGGCTTGGGTCATGGGCATTAACACGTAATATCGTTGCTGTTTGATGCGGGCGCAAGGATGAGAGGGGAACAGAGTCATCTGCAGGCATGTTCAAATCTTCAGTGGGAATCAACTCACCATGCGGGTCACGGGCAGGGTGACCCAACGCTGCTGCGATCCGCTGTTCAAGGTCTTCCGAAATCACATGCTCCAGGCGTTCCGCCTCTTCGTGCACTTCATCCCACGAATAGCCAAGCGTTTCCACAAGCCAGGTTTCGAGCAAACGGTGATGACGGATCACTTCCAGCGCTGCAAGTTTACCAGCATGGGTAAGGGACACACCTTGATGTTTTTGATATTTCACAAGAGCTGGTTCTTCAGCGGCAAGTTTTTGGATCATCCCCGTCACGGAAGCAGGCTTGACATCCAATTCGCGTGCCAGATCATTGGTACTGGCAGGGGAATTGTTTTGGGTCAATTCGTAAATGCGCTTGAGATAGTCTTGCTCAGATTGGGTTGTGGATTTTTTCTTCATTTTTAGTCTTACCTAAATTATTTTATAACTTTTCCTAAAATTAGTCAAGGGATTTTTTTATTCGACAATATATGCACAACCTCAAAAAAACTGACGCTGGACTATAAATAGTTTTTTTTCAAATTCAACCCTAATCCACCTTCCCGATACCCGACAGTAGTACCCTCTTTGATATCTACCCCCCTCCTCTATAAACAAGCAGAGGGATCCGAGATCATCGCCGTTCCACATACCGTCCAATGCTCATCTCGCAGGTATCAAAAAAGTGGAAATATCCCCACCACGTATGGCAGCGACAATTCCACTTTTTAGGAAATAAAATACATCCAGTGTTTTTGAAAGCTTGGTCCTGATAAAAAAGCCCCGCTTATGCCGTGTATCACCAGGTTTTGAACCTGCAGAAGCAGGTGGGTCCCTACCTAGAAACGCCGCCTTGGCTCAGGCCTATCGCGTTATTTCTATTAAGTTAAGGACCCTTTTAATATGTATTGGCTCAAAACGTGAAGGCAATATCACGAACACAGAAGGGCTACATTTCTTATACCATATTCATCGAGACAGGGGTAGTGAAAAATTAATCACTCACTTTCCATATTTGTCAGGGTCTTCTCGAAGTCTCAGGTCTTACCGGCCGGGCTTTTGTGCAGCCCTAAGACTTGTTGACACGGAAGAAGTTAATTGGGAGTCCAAGCATTAGCCTGGGGCAGTTATGTGAAGTTGTACTTCGACTCCTCGATCACGTGTCCACACTTCATGTTTTGGATGAGATAATAGCCTGTGTCTTCCAACGTATGTAAAAAAGCACTTTTGCATATATGCTTCCAATGGACTCATTAACACGTGTCGAGAATTTCTTTACAATCCAAAGGCGCCGTGATAAACTCTTCCCTGTCAATCCATCCAGCGCACTCGAAAGAGTGCGCCTTTTTCTGCGAGTAAACATGGACATACTTCTCACCGGTTCTGTTGCGTACGATTACCTGATGACCTTCCCCGGTCTGTTCAGGGAACAAATTTTGCCTGAGCGTTTGGCATCCATCAGTCTTTCCTTTCTTGTGGACAGCATGTCAAAACAGAGAGGAGGTATCGCGCCGAATATTGCGTACACCATGGCTCTGCTTGGCGAAAAGCCGCGAGTTATGGCAACTGTGGGCGAGGACTTTGGCGACTACCGTGCCTGGCTCGATTCAAAGGGCGTGGATACTTTGTTAATGAAAGTAGTCCCCGGGGTATTTACCGCATCTTTCTTTGCCACAACTGATCAGGCTTCTGCACAGATCGCCTCTTTTTATCCTGGGGCAATGGGATATTCCTCGACCCAATCGCTCAAAGACCTCAATAGCAAACCCGACCTCGTGATCGTCTCACCCAGCGCGCCCGACGCCATGATGAAATTCCCTGCCGAGTGCCGCGAGATGGATATTCCCTATTTATATGACCCAAGCCAGCAGGTCCTGCGGCTTGAAGGAAATGAACTAGCACGCGATATGGAAGGCGCGCAATTCCTTTTCTGTAATGACTATGAATTCGGTTTGATATCCAAGAAAACCGGCTGGAGCCTGGATCAAATTCTTGAACATGTTAAAATTCTGGTCATTACCCGCGGCAAGGATGGCGCAGACCTGTATGCAGGTGTAGATTCAGTTCACATCCCTACAGTTCCAGAAAAAGAGATCGTTGATCCGACCGGGGTTGGCGATGCCTTTCGCGGTGGATTCCTTGCAGGATACGCTCACGGCTTTGATTGGAAGTTGTGCGGCGAGATCGGCTCACTCTCGGCCGTGTATTGTCTGGAACAAAGGGGCACACAAAACCATAATTATACAAAGCAGGAATTTGTTGAACGCTTCCGCAGACACTTTGATGATGGCGGCAAGCTGGATGTATTGTTGAAATAATTTTTTGGAGTCCGTCGGTTTGCCGACAAGTTGTGAAGCATGCTTCCCCACCTCCATAGTCACAGATAATAAAGGAGTTAGTTAAATGAATAATTATGACATAAAAGATATTGACCAAGCCGAAGGCGGACGCCGCCGTATTGATTGGGCGGAACGCGAAATGCCGGTCCTGCGCTTGATCCGTGAGCGCTTCAAAAAAGAGAAACCGCTCAAGGGACTGCGCCTTTCCTGTTGTTTGCATGTGACCACCGAAACAGCAAACCTGATGATCACCTTGCAGGAGGGCGGCGCGGATATTGTCCTGACTGCCTCAAATCCGCTTTCCACGCAGGATGATGTGGCCGCTGCGCTGGTCAACCAATATGAAATCCCCGTCTTTGCAATTAAAGGCGAAGACAAAGTAACCTACTTTAAGCACATTCGCGCTGCTCTCGAACACATGCCCCACATGACCCAGGATGATGGTGCTGACCTTGTCTCGTCGCTGTTCTTCATCGAAATGGGACGTTTCGAAAAACTGGAACCATCCCTTGCCTCATGGGCGCAAAGCCTGAGTGCCGATGAACGCAAACAAATGCTTGCAAATGTCATCGGTGGAACCGAAGAAACCACCACGGGAGTCATCCGTTTGAAGGCGATGGAAACCGATAAAGTGTTGAAGTTCCCCGTCATCGCGGTAAACGATGCGCTGACCAAGCACCTGTTCGACAACCGCTATGGCACGGGACAATCCACCGTGGACGGAATCATCCGCGCAACCAATGTACTGCTGGCAGGGAAGAACTTTGTCGTGGCTGGCTACGGCTGGTGCGGACGCGGCCTCGCTTCCCGAGCGCGGGGCATGGGTGCCCTGGTCATTGTGACCGAAACTGACCCGATGAAAGCGCTCGAAGCGATCATGGATGGATATCAGGTCATGCCAATGATGGATGCCGCCAAGATCGGTGATATTTTCTGCACAGTCACCGGTGATCTGAACGTGATCGACAAGCACCACTTTGAAGTGATGAAAGACGGCGCATTGGTCGCAAACTCTGGTCACTTTAATGTTGAGATCAATATCCCTGCACTGGCTGCCATGAGCGTAGGCGAGCCGAACCGTGTACGCCCGTTTGTCGACCAATACATCACCAATGACAAACGCAAGATCAACATTCTCGGCGAAGGACGCTTGATCAACCTCGCTTCTGCCGAAGGTCACCCCGCATCCGTGATGGACATGTCATTTGCCAACCAGGCTCTTGCTGCTGAATATATGGCGAAGAATGCAGACAAACTGGAGAAGAAGGTCTACTCCGTTCCGACAGATATTGACAACGAGATCGCACGTCTCAAACTCGCAGCGATGGGCATTAAGATTGACACCCTCACGGCAGAGCAGCATCATTATTTGAATTCGTGGGAAGAGGGAACCTAATCCGAATTTAGGGGTTTGGATATTTGATATAAAAATCCTCACGGACTTCCATCCGTGAGGATTTTTTGAATATTTCGTCTGACAGCAGTGAATCCTTCAGAAAATTTAACATGAACCATTGTCCTGCATAGCAGAGTTACTTCAAGCACGAGAAATGAAGTCGAGGATAAGTTCTCTCACCACCTCAGTATTATCCGGGGAGAGGATGTCCCCAGCGAGTACGTGGTTATCGGGATCGCCACTATCAGTGATGGGTATGATTTCCTTGATCTGCGAACCGATCTGCCTGAACCTGCACTCCACTTCAATTGGATCGATTACCTGATCATTAGGTGAATAAATGACCAGCACTGGTTTTTTGATGCTTTCCAGGTCAGACTGACGCACAAACTTGACAAGCCCCATCATGGTCACGAGTGCTTTGGAGGGATAGTTGTGAGTCCAATATTGGGCATGTCGGTCATTTTGGGGTATCCAACTGTACGTGGATCCTAAAATTATTGGCACAAATTGTTTTGCCCAAGGCAAGGTTAAAATCTCAGCATTTGAATCGCGCGGAGCAAAATTTGGCGAGATCAAAACATAAGCCAACCCCTCATCCATGGATGGCTGCCTGGCAAGCCATGCTGCCAACGTCCCACCCGTTGATACTCCAATCACGATCACTTTATCCCCCAGACGTTTTCCGATTTCAAAAGCTTCCATTGCATCGTTAAGCCAGTCATTGACGGTTGGTTCGACCATTGCAGCGCCAGTCCTGCCGTGACCTGACAGACGCGTATAAAAGAGATTTGCCCCCAGCTTTGCAGCCAATTCATCAGCAAGCGGAGTGGTTTCCTGACGTGTGGCGGAGTACCCATGCAAATAAATAATGGATCGCGGGGTCTTTGTCTTTTTATCATTCGCCCAAATAATGGTCTTTTCCGTGCCGGGTACAATATCTGGATAATTCGATTCAGATCCAGCCAGGTACCGATCCAAGTCAATTGGAAGTTGAATTGGTTTAATCTTTAAATCAATTTTGGGGCGTGGTCCCGTTAAGAACACGAGAGTAAGAATTACCAGGATGATGATTGAATATATTACGCCTGCCTTCATGAATCCTCTACAGTATCAAATGTTTAGAAAAGAAGCCAGTCGCATGACTGGCTTCTGACATACCCTCATCAATTATGCGGGAGGCGTTGGATCCGGCACATATACACCGTATGGCTGGCGGGCAGAATTAACAAATTCGAGCCATGAATAGCTCTCAATCCTGTTCATGGCAGGGTTGTAAACTTCGACAAATCCAAGTCCGTTGCGCTCGGCGGTAACTTTTGTCACTACAACCCAGTGTAAGACCCCGCTTCCGCGTAGAAGACCGGTGCCGCCATCAATGTTCACACTGGCAATCACCGAACCCGTTTGAAGCAGTCGCTGCATCCCCTTAATGGTGTAGCGGCTGCGTTTGATGTGCGGTTCATATATGGCGGTTGTCAGCTGCATACTCTCCTGGGCGTAAATATCGAACATTTCCTGCAGTTCGCCAGATCCGGTGCCACGAGCCCTTCCGCCACCGAAGATACGCTTCCAGAAAAGAGGTAGTTTCACCTGCCAGTTCTCAAGTAATTCCTGCAATGAAATCCCGAGAACATACGCCACACATAATTCGCCACAACCGTTAACCTGCTTTACACCGTTGAAAATAAAATATTGTTCAAAGTCATTTGGGAAGGGGGTTTGGTTGTATATCACCACACAATCGCGGGGATAATTTTCAAGATAGTCCTCAAGGTCAGCACCATGTACCCAACCAAGAATTGTGCCTTTTTCAGTGGTATACCTCACCTCTTCAAAAGGGTCCCTCTTCTCACCCGTCGCTTCGACAATCGTACGCTCAAACAAGTCCATTATTTTTGTCCGCAGGGTCAGGGGCACCATATCCATGTTTGCAGCAGGTTGATATAAAGGTGTAAAGCGATTTACCCATTTTTTTACTGGCATGATATCTCTCCTACAAAATCATGATTTACGCTATAAACTTTGAATATTTATAATACGAAATCAAATAATCCACTGTAATCATACTATATAAATTTTCACTGGAAAAGACAAAAAAAATTAAACTGCCAGGGCCCCTTATGGATCAGTACCCCGGATATCTTTTTGAAAGGGATATGGGATAAACAACAGAAAACCCAGTGTAATAATTCCCTGTCCAATCAAAACCCCGGAAGACTGCCACGGACCGAAATATGGAACCTGTGGAAAAGAATGAGACCCCATTCCAAAAATATCCGCCAGACCAGCAAAAACTGCGATGACATACCCGGTACCGACCAGCCGGGTACCGATGTCCGCTACAATTGTGCGCTCATGTCCCCACCACAAAGTAAGCAACCCGATATATCCACCCAGACAAATGAGCGCAAGACCAACCAGAAACACAGCAATTTGTACAAACCCAACAACAGCACTACGATCCCAACCGAACCAATCGGGCTTGGCGCCAACAACAAAGATCAACAAACCAAGGAAAGTCACGATAACGCTGACATAGATGCGCGGAGTGAATGGGTCATCCGCATTAATGGGATAATCCCCAATTGTGGATCCGGGTACAGGTTCATTTGTATTCATTTTGGTAAATCTCTTTTCAAGCGCGTAAGCCAATTATCACCAAAGATGCTGGAGATATCCGCCTCTGAATAGCCGCGTGCCTGCAATAAGGGAGATAGTTTTTGCAGATCGGCGACCGTATCCATTTCAGACGGGATGGATTGCAAACCAAAACCACCATCCAAATCTGAACCAATGCCTGCGTGAAGCGCGTCTCCTGCGATCTGGCAAATATGGTCGATGTGGTCAGCAACATAGCCAAGCGAGACTTCCACCCGCTTATTTTGTCCAACCACCCAGCCATCCTTCAGATAAGAATTATAGGGAACCACCCCCACCACCCCATCACGTTCAATAATCCCCTCAAGGATGCGGTCTGAAAAATGGCGATTCGAATTGGACTTTGGCAGGAGCGAAAGGCAGTTACCGTGTGTGCCGACAATAGGCCCACGATAAATGTCCAGTGCCTCGACTGCGGCTTTTTCATCCATGTGACTAAGGTCAAGGGTGAAATTATAGTCCGCCATGGCAGAGAGAAGTTTTCGCCCGTCATTTGTCAGGGAGCCTGGTTCCCTCCATCCACCGCTGTAGCGTGTGCCAACCCAGGCAGGACCGATCAAACGTACACCGAGTTCGTACCATTCCTCTAGTTCTGACAGATCTCGAATACATTCAGAGCCTTCCATTAGGACAACCATTCCTATGGGATGCCCCTGTTCAGGGACTGGAATTTCCGGATGCAGGTGCTTTTCCTGCCAATGTTCAAGGACCAGATCCAGGTCGGGGATAGAAGTGATAAGCCGAAATTTATCCGGCGCTGCATCCACCATGCGATGATAAGTCAATAATTGCTGACGATAAAGATCATGGGCTTCATCAAATGTTCTATAGACCTGGGAATTACTCCCGCTTGTACTCCAACGCACCGGAGCAGCAAAAAGGGTTGAGAAAATAACTGCCACCTGCCCACGCTGATAATCTGGCCAGCCCAGGGTTGAATCTTCATTATCAACAACAGTTTGACTGCCAACCTCCAGTTGGCGGGTTTCATGGGCAGGCCGGGTGTAATCACGTCCATATTTGAGCATATTCCAGGCAATGTCTTCATGAGCATCAACAATAAGTGTCATAGAGGTTATTGAAGAGCGCACCTTTCGGTGCGCTCTGATTGTTTATTCTGATTTTGGTTCTTCGTCTTTGTTCTCTGCGTCCGTCGGGAGCGGGACTTCTTCATCCTGCTCATGGAATTCCTGCGTGAGCATCTTGAAGTCCTTATCGGCAAAGGCGGCTGAGTCTACCTTGCGGAGGCTTAGGCCAACGCGGTGCTGTTCGCCATCAATGCGGATGACGCGCAAGGTCTTGGTCTCACCTTCCTTGAGGACTTCCTTCGGGTGCTCAACACGGTTCTCGCTTAACTCAGAGATGTGGATAAGTCCTTCGATGTCTCCTTCGAGGCGGGCAAAGGCACCGAACTTGGTCAGGCGGGTAATCGTGCCTTCGACAAGCTGTCCGACGCTATATTTCTCAACGCGGCTCTTCCAAGGATCATCCTGCAGGGCGCGCATGGAAAGCCCAATGCGTTTCTTTTCGCGATCTACATTGATAACCTTGACCTTGACTTCCTGCCCAACTTCGAGAATTTCCTTCGGATGCGTGAGACGCTCCCATGAAAGTTCTGAAAGGTGAACAAGGCCATCTGCGCCATTGATGTTGACAAAAGCGCCAAAGTCCGCAAGGCTTGTAACTTTGCCTGTATATACTTTACCTTCTTCCAATTCGCTAATGACGCGGTCCTTCATGGAAGAGCGGGATTCGGTGTTTGTGGAGCGCTCGGAAAGAATGAGGCGGCGGCGTTCACGGTCCACTTCAATAATGCGGACAGAGATTGCCTGACCAACCATTTTTTGCCAACGCTGCTCTGGCGTATCACCAGATGACTGGGCACGGCGTGATGCGCTAATCTGGGAGGATGGAACAAAACCACGGAGGTTGCCCACGGCAGCAATCAAGCCGCCTTTGTTGAATCCAATGATCTTTGTGTCTATGACGGTCTCATCAGCAATCATTCTCTCAACGTTTTCCCAAGACATCTCTTCCTGGGCACGCTTGAAGGATAATACGACGTTACCATTCTGGTCTTCAGGATTGAGGACATAAACGTTCACTTCCTGTCCAACCTGAAGCTCGGCACGCTCCTCGGGCGTGAGTTGTTCCAACTCTCGTCCTGCAACAACGCCTTCAGATTTTGCGCCAACACTAATGAGAATCTGATTTGCGCCGATACTTGCGATCATGCCTTTCCGGATCTCACCTACCTGGGGCAATTCGACACTCATGGATTCTGATTCGAGCAGTGATTCCATTGTTTGATTGTTAGGGTGTTCTCCCTGGGCATTTGCCCCTTGCCCAGTTAGGGCTT
>JAIFNG010000033.1 GCA_020047815.1 Anaerolinea sp. | reverse complement strand
GATTATCATGCTACTTTACTCTCATCTCATACTTATCCAGGAGCAGCATGATGTGCAAAATCCTTCTCTGGTTCCAAGAGCGCATCAAACCCTGGACAAAACCCGGCTTCAGGAAAACAAACAAATGTAAAATGTATTTGACTACTTGTGATTGGTGTATTTTTCTAAAAACGATGATCCAAATGATTCCAGTGCGTATGCAAAAAAACAAACCGAGCCACCCTGGAGGGAAGAGAACGATTCCCTGATGGAAATTTCCGCAAAAAAACCAAAAAAGCAAGTAACCAGCACAAGCACAGTGGGCAAGCTGGCGACTATGGAAGAAGGACCCTCCTTGCGTAACACGATGATATCCGCTTCTTCATACCACGAGTAAGTCCAGTCCGTACACTTCCCAATGCACTCCTTGCTGATTGTATTTCCAGACTCGGTGGGCAGCGCTATAGCAGAAAACTCCTCTTTTGATCGCAATCAATGCTATACTGTTTTATAATTCATATGGGGATTTTTTTGTTTTCGAAAATTAAGGTTGAATAGCAAGCGGGAGTTTACAGGTGAAATCTGGGGGAAATGATGGTGAACTCTCCCATGGAAGTTGGATTACCACGCGAGGTTAAAATGACTCAAAAGAAGAAATCCGTTGCAGCGGCAAAAATCACGAAGCCGAAAAAGCCTGTTGAACGAGAATCAGTGACTGTCGTGGAACCAGCCGTGCTGGATGCGGATGAGCATGTCGGTCCAGAAATGGGATTCCCGATCGTGGGCATTGGCGCTTCGGCGGGCGGATTGGCGGCCTTCGAAGCCTTCTTCTCCGGTATGCCTGCCGATGTGGATCCGGGCATGGCGTTTGTGCTGGTACAGCACCTGGCACCGGATCATAAGAGCATCCTCGCTGACCTGATCCGCCGCTACACACGCATGCAGGTCTTTGAAGTGGAAGACGGCATGCCGGTGCAGCCCAACTGCGCGTACATCATCCCGCCCAACCATGACATGGCGTTTTTGAACGGCACACTGCAATTGCTGGAACCGTCTGAGCCGCGCGGACAACGCCTCCCGATCGATTTCTTCTTCCGCTCGCTGGCTCAGGATCAGCGTGAACGCGCCATCGGCATCATCCTCTCCGGCACTGGCAGTGACGGCACGCTGGGTGTGCGAGCCATCAAGGGTGAGGCGGGCATGGTTATGGCGCAGAACCCCGAGTCGACCGAGTTCGACGGCATGCCGCGCAGCGCCATCGCGACCGGCATGGTGGATTATGAAATGCCGCCAGCCGAGATGCCCGCCCAACTGATCGCGTACGCCGCGCACGCCTTCGGCAAACTGCCCCATCTCACATCCAAACCAGCTCCCAAGACCGAGAACGCGCTGAAGAAGATCTTCGTCCTGCTGCGCGCCCAGACCGGCCACGACTTTTCCCTCTACAAGCCAAGTACCATTAATCGCCGCATCGAGCGGCGCATGGCTGTCCAACAGATCGATACGATCGACAGCTATATCAAATTTTTGCAGCAGACGCCGATCGAAGTGGATGCGCTCTTTCGTGACCTGTTGATCGGAGTGACCAATTTCTTCCGCGATCCGGAAGCTTTCCGCGCACTCGAAGAGCAGATCATTCCCAAGCTTTTTGAGGATAAGCCCGCGGGTGGTGTGATCCGCATCTGGTCGACGGGCTGTTCCACCGGCGAGGAGGCGTATTCCATCGCGATCCTGATGCAGGAGCACATGGAGGCGCTCAAACAAAGTTACACAGTGCAGATCTTCGCCACCGATATTGATAGCCGCGCGATCGCCGCAGCCCGCATCGGCCGCTATCCGACCAGCATCGCCGCCGACCTCTCGCCGGAACGGCTGGCGCGATTTTTTACGATCGAGTCTAACGGCAGTGATTACCGCATTCACAAAGGCATCCGCGATATGCTGGTTTTTTCAGAACAGGATGTGATCAAGGACCCGCCCTTCTCCAAGCTCGACCTGATCAGTTGCCGCAACCTGCTTATCTATTTGGGCGCGGAGTTGCAGAAGAAGTTAATCCCATTGTTCCATTACGCGCTGAACCCGCGCGGTATGTTGTTTTTAGGAACTTCCGAAGGCATCGGCGATTTTGGCGAATTGTTTTCCGCGCTCGATCGCAAATCGAAGCTCTACCAACGCAAGGAGGAGTTTCAGGTTGCGCATCGGACAGCCCTCAGCCGTTTTCTGGCGCCCGCGACCGGGCTGGATGCTCCTTCGGCCTCGACTCGGTCTGCCAGCAAGTTGACTTCACCTGGAACGCCGCAGCGCGCTCCCCTGCGCGAACTGACCGAACAGGCGCTGCTGAAGCAGATCGCACCGGCAGGCGCATTGGTCAACGGCCAGGGTGACATCCTTTACTTGCACGGGCGCACAGGAATGTACCTGGAACCGGCTGCGGGTGAGGCAGGCATTAACAACATCCTGAAGATGGCGCGCGAAGGCTTGCGGATTGAATTGAGCACAGCCCTTCACAAAGCCAGGACTACAAATGAGATTATTCACGCATCTGGCTTGCGCGTTAAAACCAACAGCCATTTTACACTGGTCAATCTGAGCATTCGCCCGTTATCGATAGACATGTCCCCAACACCTGATACCCCTTTATTTTTGGTGATCCTGGAGGATGCGCCGCTGTCTGAATTGTTGAGCAGTGATCTGCCTTTGGCAAAGGGTGAACTTCCAACGGATGCCGAGGCGCGTATTGAGGCGCTCCAGGATGAACTTCGCGCGAAGGACGAATATCTGCAAAGCACCCATGAGGAACTGGAGACTTCCAACGAGGAGCTTAAATCCTCGAATGAAGAAATGCAGTCAGTGAATGAGGAATTGCAGTCAACCAATGAGGAGTTGGAGACCTCCAAAGAAGAGCTGCAATCGGTCAACGAGGAACTGGCTACGATCAACTCTGAACTAAATATCAAGGTGGTGGATCTGTCACGCGCCAATAATGACATGAATAACCTGTTGGCCGGGACGGGTATCGCCACCGTTTTTGTGGATCATCAACTGCGCATCCTGCGCTTCACACCCACTGCCGCTCAGATCATCAACCTGATCCTGAGCGATGTGGGGCGGCCCGTGGGGCACATCGTCTCGAACCTGCTCGGTTATGACAGCCTGGTGCGGGATGTGAAAACAGTGTTGGATACTTTGATCCCGAAAGAAGTGGAAGTTCAGACCACGACAGACGCGTGGTTCACGATGCGCATCCTGCCCTATCGCACGCTCGATAATGTGATCGAAGGCGCGGTCATCACCTTTATGGATATTACTGATATGAAGAGAACCCGTGAAGCGCTGCAGGAGAGTGAGCGGATGTTACAGGATTCGCAGGCAGTAGCCCATATTGGCGCCTATATCACCGATCTGACTGCAACTGAATTTGACACCAATACCTGGCAGGCATCCTCCGAAATCTACAAGATCTTCGGTATTGACAAAACGTATCCCCATACCCTGGCGGGCTGGGTAGGGTTTATTCATCCCGATTCAAAGGAGGAACTTTTCGCCTATCACAAGCAGGTAGTTGATGAAAGAAAACGGTTTGATCTTCAATATAAAATAATTCGCATCAACGATGGAGAAGAACGCTGGGTTCAAGGAATGGGGGAACTCGAATATGATGAGAGAGCAAATCCCGTCAGAATGATCGGCACGATCCAGGATATTACCGAGCGTAAGCAGACGGAAGAATCGCTGCGGAAAGCCAATGAACTGCTGCGCCTGGCAGTGGTGGTGCGCGATGCGCATGATGCCATTACGGTACACGATCTGGATGGCCGCATCATTGCCTGGAACCCGGGCGCGGTGCGGATGTATGGCTGGAGTGAATCCGAGGCGCTGTCGATGAATGTGCGTGACCGCATCCCGGAATCCCTGCGAGAGGATGCCATCGCCCAAACTGTTCAGCTTAGCCGGGCGAAAATTCTGGAGCCGTATCGCACCCAGCGGATGACCAAAGACGGCGCCATCGTGGAGATCTGGATGACCGCCACTGCTTTGGTGAATGAGACCGGGCAGATGTATGCGATCGCCACCACAGAGCGGGTACAAGAATTTAGTGATTGATGAAATGAAAAATAAAAAAGCCCGAACCGAAACAGCTGCACAACTCCGCCTTCAAGCCGAAAAGATACTGCTGGAGAAAGAATCCGCGTTACCAGAAAACCTTGAGACATTAACCCCTGAAGAAATCCAGCGTACACTGCATGAACTGCGCGTGCACCAGATCGAGCTGGAGATGCAGAACGAGGAATTACGCCGCATACAGGTGGAACTGGATACTGCGCGGGCGCATTATTTCGATCTATATAATCTGGCGCCGGTTGGCTATTGCACCATCAGTGAACAAGGCTTGATCCTCCAGGTCAATCTCACCACTGCCGCCCTGCTGGGCGTGTCGCGAGGGGCGCTGATCAATAAACGCATCAGTCAATTCATCCTCAAGGAAGATCAGGATATTTTCTACCTTATTCACAGGCAGGTGATCAAAACAGGTACACCTCTGACCTGCGAATTGCGAATGGCCAATAAGAATGGATCCCATTTTTGGGCACGCCTTGAGGCCACTGTCGGAAAAGATCTAGATGGCGAGATAGTCTTGAATATCGTGATCATTAATGAGAACGAACGGAAATTGGCCGAAGGTCTTCAAAAAGAAAGCGAAGAGCGCTTTAAAAATATGATGGACACGGCGCCGGTGTTGGTATGGATGTCTGGCACGGACGCACTATGCAATTACTTCAATCAACCGTGGCTCGATTTTACAGGACGCACGCTGAAGCAGGAGATGGGGAACGGTTGGGCGGAAGGCGTTCACCCAGCCGATCTTAAAAAATGCCTCGATATCTATCTCGGCGCATTTAAGGACAAACAAAAATTCGAAATGGAATATAGGTTGCGTCGTTCCGATGGTGAATATCGATGGCTGTTGGATAGTGGCATTCCCCGCCATACTCCGGATGGGATCTTTGTCGGATACATTGGTTCCTGTATTGATATCACTGTGTTCAAGCAGGTGGAGGCATCTCTAGACATGGCGAATGTCGCATTAGAAGAAGCCCTCTCCAATGAACAGGATCTAGCCCGCGCCGATGTGTTGACTGGTGTCAGTAACCGCCGCCACTTGTTTGAGATCGCCGAACACGAGGTTGAGGTTGCCTCACGCTACCGACAACCGCTTTCTGTGATCATGTTCGATCTTGATGGGTTTAAGAATGTCAACGACACCTTTGGTCATGCGGTCGGTGATCTGATGCTGCAGCGCGTGACTCAAGCTGCCCGCGAAGAACTGCGTTCCGTTGATGCGATCGGACGCTACGGCGGCGAGGAGTTTGTGATCTTAATGCCGATGACCAAAGCGGAGCATGCCTACCCGCTGGCGGAGCGCATCCGCACGGAAGTGGAAAAGATCCGCTTGTCTACTGAATTGGGGGATGCCGTTGTCACGCTTAGCATCGGCATTATCGAAATGGATCACGCAGTAAAAATTGAAACAGCCGACTCTTTGATCCGCCGCGCAGATGCAGCCATGTACAGCGCCA